>JBFXEX010000001.1:0-127063 GCA_050179645.1 Xanthobacteraceae bacterium
GCCGAGGCGCTGGGCATGCGCAGCCTCGGCCGCACCGTCGACCTGCTCGGTCCCTACCAGGCGCAGGGCGCCTTCCTGATGCGGGCCTGGGCGCGCGATCACGGGCCGCTGCTGGAGCGCTATATCGCCGCCTATATCGAGGCCGTGCGCCATGTGCGCGACCAGAAGAACCGTGCCGGCAACGTCGCCCTGCTGATCGAGAAGCTCAAACTCTCGCAGAAGGAGGCGGAGCGGACCTACGAACTCCTCCTCGATCCCGGCTTCGGCTATAAGCCGGACGCCCGGTTCGACCCCGAGGGCTTCAAGAACATGCTGGCGCTGCGGGCCGAAATCCAGCGCCGGCCGAGCGACCAGACCGGCGACCCGACCCGCTATGTCGACCTCGGCTACTACGAGCGGGCGATGCAGCTATTGCAGTAACCAAACGCGCGAAGGACTGGCCATAACTGGCCATTCGCCTTGACTCTCCCGGTAGCAGGTCCTATTTCCGCGCCAGCGGCTGGCACTCTTTATTCTAGAGTGCTAACAGCCCGCCGGCCAAGCGGCCCGGCGGGCGCGTGCCGTAAGAACAGCGCTCCACGAGGACCAAAAATGGCCAAGACGAAATTCCGTCCCCTGCACGACCGCGTGGTCGTGAAGCGTATCGATGCCGAAGCGAAGACCAAGGGCGGCATCATCATCCCCGACACCGCCAAGGAAAAGCCGCAGGAGGGCGAGGTCGTCGCCGTCGGCCCCGGCGGCCGCGACGAGGCGGGCAAGCTCATCCCGATCGACCTGAAGACCGGCGACAAGGTGCTGTTCGGCAAGTGGTCGGGCACCGAGGTCAAGCTCGACGGCGAGGAGCTCCTGATCATGAAGGAGTCCGACATCATGGGCGTCATTGCCTGATCTTTCTTTCCTCGTCCTGAGGAGCGGGCGGAGCCTGCGTCTCGAAGGACGAAGGTACGAAATCCCGGGCCTCATCCTTCGAGACGGCGCTTTCGCGCCTCCTCAGGATGAGGATCAACAGCAACTCTCAGGAGCAAAACTGAAATGGCTGCCAAGGAAGTGAAATTCGCCGGCGATGCCCGCGAAAAAATGCTGCGGGGCGTCGACATACTCGCCAACGCCGTCAAGGTCACGCTCGGCCCCAAGGGCCGCAACGTGGTGATCGAGAAGAGCTTCGGCGCGCCGCGTATCACCAAGGACGGCGTCACCGTCGCCAAGGAAATCGAGCTCGAGGACAAGTTCGAGAACATGGGCGCGCAGATGGTGCGCGAAGTCGCCCAGAAGACGAACGACACCGCCGGTGACGGCACCACCACGGCGACCGTGCTGGCCCAAGCCATCGTCCGGGAAGGCGCCAAGTCGGTTGCCGCCGGCATGAACCCGATGGACCTCAAGCGCGGCATCGACATCGCGGTTCAGGCCGTCGTCGCCGACATCAAGAAGCGCGCCAAGAAGGTCGGCTCGTCGGCCGAAGTGGCGCAGGTCGGCACCATCTCGTCGAACGGCGACACCAAGATCGGCAAGATGATCGCCGAGGCGATGCAGAAGGTCGGCAACGAAGGCGTGATCACGGTCGAAGAGGCTAAGGCGCTCGACACCGAGGTCGAGATCGTCGAAGGCATGCAGTTCGACCGCGGCTACCTCTCGCCGTACTTCATCACCAACGCCGAGAAGATGGTCGCCGAGCTCGAGGACGCCTACATCCTGCTGCACGAGAAGAAGCTGTCGCAGCTTCAGGCCATGCTGCCGGTGCTGGAGTCAGTGGTGCAGTCGGGCAAGCCGCTCGTCATCATCGCCGAGGACATCGAGGGCGAGGCGCTCGCCACCCTTGTGGTCAACAAGCTGCGCGGCGGCCTCAAGGTCGCGGCCGTCAAGGCGCCGGGCTTCGGCGACCGCCGCAAGGCCATGCTGGAGGACATCGCGATCCTCACCAACGGCCAGCTGATCTCCGATGACCTCGGCATGAAGCTCGAAAGCGTGACCCTCAACATGCTGGGCCGCGCCAAGAAGGTCATCATGGAAAAGGAGAAGACCACGATCGTCGACGGCGCCGGCAAGCGCAAGGACATCGAGGCCCGCGTCGGCCAGATCAAGGCGCAGATCGAGGAGACCACCTCCGATTACGACAAGGAGAAGCTGCAGGAGCGGCTGGCCAAGCTCGCAGGCGGCGTCGCGGTGATCCGCGTCGGCGGCGCGACCGAGGTCGAGGTGAAGGAGAAGAAGGACCGCGTCGAGGATGCGCTCAACGCCACCCGCGCAGCGGTCGAGGAAGGCATCGTGCCGGGCGGCGGCGTTGCGCTGCTGCGGGCCAAGAAGGCGGTCGGGCGCATTCAGAACGACAATGCCGACGTACAGGCCGGCATCAACATCGTGCTCAAGGCGCTTGAAGCTCCGATGCGGCAGATTGCCGAGAACTCCGGCGTCGAGGGCTCGATCGTGGTCGGCAAGATCATGGAGAGCAAGGACGAGACCTACGGCTTCGACGCCCAGACCGAGAACTACGTCGACATGGTCGCAAAGGGTATCATTGACCCCGCCAAGGTGGTCCGTGCGGCGTTGCAGGATGCGGCGTCGGTCTCCGGTCTCCTCGTCACCACCGAGGCGATGGTCGCCGAGCTGCCGAAGAAGGCTCCGCCCCCGATGCCGGGCGGCGGTGGCGGCGGCATGGGCGGCATGGACTTCTAAGTCCGCCCTCCACTCTCACGACGACCAAGGGCGCGGCGCATGCCGCGCCCTTTTCGTTTGACGGACGAACCTCCCTCCGTTCGTCCCCGCGGACGCGGGGACCCAGTGCTACAAACTGCCGTGTGCGTTGCCCCTGGGACCCCGCTTCCGCGGGGACGAACGGAGATAGAGTCCGTGTTAATTCGAACGGGATAGTCTTCATCCTTTGACGGACCGACCATGACTGAGCAGCCGCGAGCGAAATCGGTACTCACCGCGATCAGGCCGTTCCGCTGGCGCATCGCGTTCACCTATACGCTGACCGTGATCGAGGACCTGCTGGAACTGTCCTATCCGTGGGCGACCGGTCTCGCGATCAATGGTCTGCTGGCGCAGAACTACCGGATGATCGCGCCCGTGATGATCGCCTGGCTGCTGCACACGGCGATCGGCTGCGGCCGGCAGATGTACGACACGCGCCTCTACACGCAGGTCTACAACACCATCGTCGTCGACACCGTGCTCCGCCAGCGCCAGTCCGGCATCGAGTCCACCAAGGTGGCGGCGCGCTCGGCGATGTCGCGCGAGTTCGTGACCTTCTTCGAGAAGGACATGCCGGTCCTGCTCAACACGGTGGTCAGCCTCGTCGGCTCCGCCGCCATCCTGTTCTACTACGACCTGGTGATGGGCGCGCTCGGCGTGATGCTGTTCATCCCGGTCGCGATCCTCAACCGCAACTACATGAAGCGCTCGCTCGCATTGAACGAGGGACTGAACAACCAGCTCGAACACGAGGTTCGGATCGTCGACAAGGCGCAGGAGGACGCGGTCGTCCGGCATTTCGCCGAGGTGCGCTCATGGCGCATCAAGCTCTCCGACGCCGACGCCTTCAACTGGACCATGATCGAAGCTCTGTCGATCCTGACCTTCCTGCTGGTGCTGCTGCGCGTCACCTACATGCCGGACGCCAATGTCGGCACCATCTTCGCGATCTTCGTCTACGTCTGGCGGCTGATGGAAAAGCTCGACATGATGCCGCAGATCGTCCAGCAGCTGATGCGTCTCAAGGACATCCGTCGCCGGATCGAGGCCGGGGCATCGATCGAGGCGGTCGCCGAAGAGATCCGGCGCACCGACGACAGTCCGCCGCGCTAGGCGCATTACCACAGCTCGCGCACCGCGCGATGAGCCTGATCAATCGCCACATGGGCGTAGGCGTCCCAGCCGGCGTCGGAATTGGCGATGGCGACGCGGCCGATAGGCTGGCGCGCCGCTTCCATCGTCGGAGCGAAATCGCGGTCATAGAGTGTGCTCGGCGTATACGCATAGCCGTGGGACCAGCGATTGACGGTTATCGCCGCGATGTCGCGTGCGCTGGAAAAACCGCCGGGGCCGAGCATGCGGTCGAGCTGATCGCGGATTTCGCGCTCGAAGTCGGCGAACTCCATCGCCAGCAGTTTGGCGCGGCCGAAGATGAACTGGGTGCGCGCGTCGTGGCCCGGCTCGACCGGCACATAGACCATGTGCAGGCACATCGGCTCGGATGGGTCGCGCGGGTGGGGGTAGCCACCCATGCTGACCGGAAAATCGAGCTTCACGCTGCTGTAGATCGACATCGGCGCCGTGATCTGGTGCACGCCGAGCTTCACCCACGGGTGCCAGTTGCGCACCAGCACGTTGGTATACACGAGCGGAGCCTTGATATTCTTCGCCAGCGCCGCGCGCTGCACCGCCGGCACTTCCGGCATGATGTAGGGGATCAGCATGTTGAAGCAGGCGAGCACGGCGTGCCGCGCCGCCACGCGGTGCACCGCGCCGTGCCGGACATAGCCGAGTTCGACACCGCCCGCGACGTTGCGAACATGGACACAGGTGCTGTCGAGCCGCAACCGCACGGCGGTACCGTCGACGTCAAGCATGGCATAGTCGAACGGCGCCAGCACGATGTCGTCCATGGTGTGGCCCGGCGCGACACTTGGAATCAGCGCGCGCACGAGGAGCCGTGCGAGCGACGCGTTGCCATCGGGGAAGTGATAGATGTAAGGCTCGTTGCGCTCCGGGCTGTCGACCGGCGGCAGCCCGAGCCCGCGGAAGCCTGGATAACCGGCATAGCGCGCATCCGACGCCGCCACCGCGTCGCAGCCGACCGCAAAGAAATCGAGCGTGCGGCCCTGGAAGCAATTCGCCACCTCCTCGCTGCAGCCCAGCACCTTAATGAGATAGTCGCGATAGCTCGTGGCTTCGAGCAGCGCGATCTTCTCCTCGGTGGACTTGCCGGCAAGCGGATCGGCGACACTCTCATAGAGCGCGATGAGCTGCGCCTTGCTCTGCGCCGAGACCGGAAACCCGTCGATGAACTCGCGCAGCGGTCGTGCATTGCTGCGCTTCCGGCTGAGATCGTCGTCCAGCACCCGGGTCGGGTCGCCGGCGACGAGCGTGTCCTGGCCGAACGCCTCGCGGGAAAAGAACACGCCACGCGACAGTCCAAGCGAAGGATAGAGGCTTCGCTCGAACGCGGTGTCGAAGCGCGCAACATCGACGCCGAGCGATTGCAGCAGGCCCTTGGCGACCGGGCTGTAGAGCGTCCGCGGCGATTGCAACGACTCGCTGCCGCCGTATCCGATGACGAGCCGCCCATCGATCGTAAACTCGTTGCGCTTGGCGTGGCCGCCGAAATCGTCGTGGTTGTCGAGAATGAGGATGCGGGCGTCCGGCTGCGCCTGGCGATAGAACCAGGCGGCTGCAAGCCCGCTGATGCCGCCGCCGACGACGATCAGGTCATAGCGCTCCTCGATCGGCAGCGCGTCGATGCGGAAGGTCTTGCCGTCGCGCAGGTCGTGGCCGACCTCGAACGAGCCGTCATGGTGCCCGCGCATGCCGGTCAGCGCCGGCGGATAGCGCAGCGGCTGTGCCGCAAGCTGCGCGGCGGGCGTCAGGCCGGCCGCAACGGTTAGCGCCACGCCGTTGAGGAAATCGCGCCGGGTGATGTCGTGCATCGCGTCTCGCCGGTTTTGCAGCACCCCGGTACGTCGGGCGCGTTGCGGCCGGCGGCGATCAATCCATATCGATCAGGGCTAGGCAAGGCCGGCCACTATTCCGCAGCCCCGACAAATCGCCGGAGATCAGTTGGTGGGAATCCGGAAGCGCAAGGTACGGGCGCCGGAGAAGGTGACGACGTTGCCCTCGCGACGCCAAGTCTTGGCATCGAGTAGCGCCTTGAGAATTTCGTCGTCGCCGCGCAGGCGTGCAGCATCGCACGGCCGGTTGGTCTTGGCCCCGGTCATGATCGAGATGATGCCGTCGACCACGACGATCTGGCCCTCGACGCTGTTGCACCAGAGATCGATGGTGGTCTCGCCCTGACGCCCGACCGCCAGGATCGGAATGCGCTTCGACCCCTTCATCGGTTGGGCGTCGAGCAAGAGCTCGCGATCGAACGGAAACTGCTCCTCGGCCCTCACGCCCGTGCCCGCGAGGCTGGCCGCCGCGATGCCGAGCGCCAGGGCCCAGCGGACGCAACGGCGCGTCATCCGATCGAGGCGCACAGACATTGGGCGTCTCCGCTCGCGGTGTGTTGGTCGCGGCACCGGGCGACGCCGCCCGCCGACTTTCGCCTCTCTCCGGCGCGGCGGCAATGACCGGAAGGCCACAGTTACGGAGAAATCCGGCCGTGCTAGGCTCGGGCAAAACCACCGAGAGGACATGTGATGGACCAGAGGATCATCAACCTCTACGACCGTTTCACCCACGGTGCGATGGCGCGGCGCGAATTTCTCGAGCGGCTGGCGCAGATTGCGGGCTCGACCGCGGCGGCTGCGGCACTGCTGCCGCTCCTGCAGAACGATTACGCGCAGGCGGCCATCGTCGCCGCCGACGATCCGCGGTTGAAGGCCGAGCGGGTGAGCTACGATTCGCCCAAGGGCAAGATCAACGGCTATCTCGTGCGCGGCACCGCCGGCGGCAAACGTCCGGCCGTGATCGTGATCCACGAGAACCGCGGGCTCAATCCGCACATCGAAGACGTGGCGCGCCGGCTCGCGGTCGAGGGCTACCTCGTTCTCGCACCGGACCTGCTTTCGGTCGCCGGTGGCACGCCGCCAAACGAGGACGCGGCGCGTGAACTGCACGCCAAGACCAACAAGGACGACATGCTGGCGGCGGCGCTCGCCGCAATCCCGTTCATGCAGAAGCACGCGGAATCGACCGGCAAGGTCGGCGCGGTCGGCTTCTGCTATGGCGGCGGGGTGGTCAACCGGATGGCCACCGGCAGTCCGGACCTTGCGGCCGCTGTGCCGTATTACGGCATCCAGCCGCCTGCCGACCAGGTGCCGGCGATCCGCGCGGCGCTGCTGCTGCAGTACGCCGAGACCGACGCCAACATCAACCGGGGCATCGCGGCCTACGAGGCGGCGCTGAAGGCCAACAACAAGACCTATACGCTGCACATGTATCCGGGCACGCAGCACGCCTTCAACAACGACACCGGCGCCGCGCGCTACAACAAGGCGGCGGCCGATCTCGCCTGGGGCCGCACGCTGGCGTTCCTCGCGCAACATCTCGGCACGCCGCCGAAAGCATCGTGATTGATCCAATGAAACGACGAAAATTCATTGCGCTGCTCGGCGGGGTCATGGCGGTCCAGCCGCTTGCTGCCCGCGCACAGCAGCCGGCCAAACGTCTCGGCATTTTTGCGGCGAGCGCCACCAATCCGGTCATGGGGCCGGCGACCAAGGCCTTCTTCGACGAATTGCGCAAGAGCGGATTCGTCGAAGGACGTAATCTGATTGTCGATCAAAAGCCGTCGGATATGGACTATTCAGCCTTGGGCGCACAAGCAGCGGCCATGGCCCGCGCCAACCCGGATGTCCTCGTCGCCCTGGGTTCAGAACCCCTGCTCGAGGCCTTTGTCCAGGCGAGCAAGACCATCCCCATCGTGTTCGTGGCGAACAACTACGACCCGCTGGCCGGCGGATACGTGCAAAGTCTGGCGAGGCCCGGACGCAATATTACCGGCGTGTTCCTTCGTCAGACCGAGCTTGCGGAAAAGCAGGTCGCGCTCATGACGGAGGCTTTTCCGGAGCGGAAAAGACTTGCCGTGCTGTGGGACCGCATTTCCGCCGATCAGTTCGAGGCAGCACAGCGGCGCGCAGGCCTGCAGCACCTGGAAGTCATCTCGCGAAAAATGGAAAATCCTCCCTACGATCTCCGAGCGGCGTTCCAGGAGTTCGCCGACGCCAAGGCGGACATGTTGCTGCTGCTGTCCAGTCCGTTCTTTGCCATGCGCCGCGAGCAGGTCGTTTCACTCGCGATACAATACCGATTGCCGTCGATGTTCATCTTCAAGCCCTAAGTCATAGCCGGCGGGCTGATGTCCTATGGCGTGGACAATGTCGCGATGTATCGCCAAGGCGCGGTTTTCGCCGGCAAGATTCTCAACGGCGCCAGAGCGGGCGAATTGCCGGTGGAGCAGCCCACCAAGTTCGAATTGGTTCTCAACCTCAAGACCGCAAAGGCGCTCGGTGTCGAGCTTCCAACGACAATCTTGGTCCGCGCCGAAGAAGTGATCGAATGAACACAGGCTCTAGATCAATCAACGCGCGGGACCGTTCGCAGCCGCGCGTATCTCCAGCACGAAATCGTAGATCAACAGGAGAAGCACGCCGACGACGATGATAATGATCGGCAACGCCTGAACCCAGACCACCATGAAGCCGAGAAAGGCGGTCACCATTGCGATGCCGATGATGCCGCTGATCACGGTCATGGTCATGACGCCTTGCCTTTCCTGGTGCGGGCCGCGCCGGTCCCGGCCGTCGTCCTGGTCCGGCCACGACTGCCGCGCTCGAGCGTTCTGACAAGCCAGTGCGCACTGCGCAAGAGGCGCGCATCGTTTCCGCGCCGGCCGACGAGTTGCACGCCGATCGGCAGACCCGCCTCCGATCGCAACAGCGGCAACGTCACGGCCGGTGTGCCGAGATAGGTCCAGATCGTGCAGAAGACCGGATTGCCAGTCGATTCCAGGCCTCGTGGCGCCTCTCCGGGCGCAGCCGGCGTCAGGATGGCATCGTACTCGTCGAACACTCCCGCGAGCGCATTGTTCATGGGTTCGATCCCGACGACCGCGCGCGTATAGTCCACCGCTCTCCACTCGCGGCCGCGCTCGATGATCTGGCGCAACGGCGCACTCAGCTGGTCGCGGGCCTGCTCGTAGTCGCGATGCAGATTGTGCGCCATCTCGACTTCCATGACCGTGCGGTGCAGATCGATCGCCGGGTCGAAGCTTGTGCCAAGTTCCACCGTGCTCGCCTGCTCACCCAGCGCATCGACCAGTTCGGCGAAGGCCTCCCCGAGCATCGGCTCGGCGTATGTCCAGGCCGGCGACCGCACGAAGGCAAAGCGAGGCGGCAGTGGCGGCTCGCTCTCCGCCACCGCGGCAAACGGCGGCCGCGCAACGGGCCTGGTGTCGGGATCCTCGGCGTCGTAGCCGGTGAGCGTCTCGGCGAGCAGCGCCACGTCTTCGACCGTGCGCGCGAATAACCCGACATGGTCGAGCGTGCGCGACAGCATCAGTGCGCCGGTACGCGGGATCAATCCATGCGTCGGCTTGAAGCCAACCACGCCGCAGAACGCCGCCGGGCGGATGACCGAACCGTTGGTCTGCGAACCGATCGCGCCCGGCACCATCGCGGCCGCAACCGCCGCCGCCGAGCCGCTCGACGATCCGCCGGGCGTGCGGCCGGGGTCATGCGGGTTGCGGGTCTTGCCGGGATGGAAATAGGCATATTCCGTAGTCACGGTCTTGCCCATGATCACGGCGCCGGCCTCGCGCAGCCGGGCAACCGCGGCGGCATCGTGACGCGGGGTCCGGCCCGACCACAGCGGCGACCCCAGTTCGGTCGGCATGTCGCCGGTGTCGAAGATGTCCTTGATCCCGATCGGAACGCCATGCAGCGGACCCACTGCCCCGCCGTTCTGGCGGTGCAGGTCGAGGGCCTGCGCCTGCCGCAGCGCATGGTCGCGATCGAGAAACGCCCAGGCCTGCACCTCGGCATCGACCTCATCGATGCGCTTGAGGCAATCGCTGACGAGCTCGACCGAACTGATCCGGCCATCGCGAATATCCGCGGCCGCCTGGCTCAGCGTGAGTGCGGCGAGACTCATGATTCGTCGTCCTCAGCGTCCTATCGCGGCGCGTACAGGTAATCCGGAAGCCAGAGCGTGATCTGCGGAAACAGATAGACCAGGACCATGGTCGCGAACACCATGAACACGAACGGCAGCGAACCGTTGAAAATGTCCGTCAGCTTCACCCACGGCGGCGCCACGCCCTTGAGATAGAACGCCGCCATCGCGACCGGCGGGGTGTTGAAGGCGGTCTGCGTATTGAGCGCCACCAGGATGCCGAAGAAGATCGGGTCGACGTTGAACTTCGGCAGCAGCGGCAGGAAGATCGGCACGAAAATGATGATGATCTCGGTCCATTCCAGCGGCCACCCAAGCAGGAAGATGATGAACTGGGTGAGGATCAGGAATCCGGTCGACGACAAATTGAGTGACAGGAAGAAGTTCTCGACGACATGGTGCCCGCCGAGCACGGCAAAGACCGCGGAGAACGTCCACGAGCCGATGAACAGGTAGCAGACCATCGCCGTTGCCCGAGCGGTCAGATAGACCGAATCCCTGAGCATGGTGAAGTTGAGCGCTCCGTAGGCGCCGGCGAGGACGATGCTTGCAAGCGCGCCGGCGCCTGCGGCTTCCGATGGCGTCGCGAGGCCGAAGAGGATGGCGCCGAGCACCGATACGATCAGAAGCATCAACGGCAGGAACGAGGTCGCCAGCGCCCACAAGACCTTGCCGAGCGGCACGTCGGTCTGCTCCTTGGGGAGCTTGGGACACAGCGCCGGGTTGATCATCGCGCGGGAAATCACATAAAGCACGTAAAAGCCGGCGAGCATGAACCCGGGAAAGAAGGCAGCGGCATAGAGCTTGACCGCGGATACGCCGGCGGTCGCCGCGTAGACGATCAGAAGAATGCTGGGCGGGATCAGGATCCCGAGACAGCCGCCCGCGCACACCACGCCGGCGGAGAGCTTGACGTCATAGCCCGCGCGCAGCATGGCGGGAAACGCCAACAGCCCCATCAGCGTCACCACGGCCCCGACAATGCCGGTTGCGGTCGCAAACATCGCGCAGGTGATCAGCGTCGCCACCGCAAGCGCGCCGGGAACGTTCTTCATCGAGATTTGCAGCGAATGAAACAGGCGGTCGAGAATATTGGCGCGCTCGACCACGTAGCCCATGAACAGGAATAACGGGATCGCGGTGAGCACGTCGCTCGACATAACCTCGAACGCCTTCTGCACCAGCAGGGTGAAGATGCGGTTCTGGGTTATTTCCTGACCGGGGACGTAATAGGCGTAGTAGCCGAAACCCACGCCCATCGCCATCAGCGTGAAGGCGATGGGAAAGCCGAGCATGATGATGAAAATGAACAGTCCCAGCATCAACATGCCGACCTGCGGGTCAGTCATGTTCAGGCTCCCTTCTGACCCGGCTGGGGCGGTTCGTCATGTTCGCCGGCGTGGATCCGCTTCTCCTGCAGGATCAGGCTCTCGGTCTCCTCGACGTCGTGAAGACGTTGCGGCCACTGGTTGAGCCGGATGCAAATGATGCAACGGATGACCTCGGCAAATCCCTGCAGGAGCAGGAGCACGCCGGTGATCGGGATCAGCGTCTTGAGCGGAAAGACCGGCACGCCCGCCGGGCTGAAGATGCTGACTTCGCGGAACCGGACCGACATCGCGGCATAATTCCAGCCCGAATAGATGAAGGCCAGAACCGCCGGAAGAAAGAAGATGATGTAGAGGACGAGATCAAAGCTCGCCTGCGTGCGCGGCTTCCAAAGACGGTACACCACATCGGCGCGGACGTGCCCGTTGCGCGACAACGCGTACGGACCGGCCATCAGAAACAACGCGCCATAGGTGATATAGCTGAAATCGAACGCCCAGGTCGTCGGCGCGTTCAGCACGTAGCGCACGAAAACTTCGTAGCTGACGCCGAGCGTCAGCACCAGGATCAGCCAGGCGAACGCCTTGCCAACCCACAAGCTGAGCGAGTCGATCCAGTAGGTGAACCGGATCATGACCCGATCGCCAGTGCAAGTCGCCGCATCATGAGCCCCCAGCGCAAGTCGGACGGCGCGATACCGCGCCGTCCTTCTTGATCGTCAGCGGCACGGCCGTGCCGCCGGCCGCAATCAGCTCTTCAATACGCCCGGGAAGTGATGGTTGAAAGCGCCCTTGTAGTCGGTCGCGTTCAGCATGTTGTAGAACACGACCCGCCTCACCCAGGCCTTCTGCGAGTCCATGACCTTCTTCATGAACGGGTCCTTGCCCAGCGTCGCGATCAGACCGTCCCATGCCTTGATCTCGGCGTCGAACACGTCCTGCGGCGTACGCTTCACATTGACCTTTTCCTTATCGATCAGTTCCTGCAGGTCCTTCGAATACTGGTTCATGGCCAGCCACTCGTTGGCGGAAGAAGCCGCCTCGGCGGCGTATTGCAGGATCGCCTGTTGCTCCTTGGGCAGCGCGTTGAACTTCGTGCGGTTGAACATGATCTCGAAATACTCGGTCGCCTGATGATGGCTGCCGAGCATGTAGTTCTTGGCCACGTTTTGCGAGCCGAAGCGGCGGTCCGAGGTCGGGTTATTGAACTCGAAGGCGTCGATCACGCCGCGCTCCATCGCCGGCACGATTTCGCCGCCGGGAAGCTGCGCCACCGATAGACCCATGGACTGCATGAGGTCGGCGGCGAGACCGACGGTACGATACTTGAGGCCTTTCATGTCGGCCATGCTGTTGATCGGCTTCTTGAACCAGCCGAGCGGCTGGGTCGGCATCGGCATGGCAAAGAAGCTCTTGACGTTGAGCTTCATGATCTGGGTCTGCAACTCTTCGAACAGCTCTTTGCCGCCGCCGGCGTAGATCCAGCCGAGGCCCTCGTTGGCGTTGAAGCCGAACACCGGGCCGGTGCCGAACAGCGAGGCAGCCTTGTGCTTGCCGTACCAGTACACGGTCACCGTATGGGCGGCGTCGATCTGGCCGCCATGCACGCCATCGAGCACCTGGAAGGGATGCACCACGGCGCCGGCGTTGAGCAGGTCGATCTTGAGCCGTCCGCCGGCCATGTCGTTGACGCGCTGGACGTATTGCTGCGCCATTTCGGTGAAGATATCGGTGGCAGGCCAAGAGGTCTGCATTCTCAGAGTCGCCGTCTGCGCGCGCGAAACCTGCGGCATCGCGACTGCCGCGGCGCCAGTCAGCGCAGCGCCGGCGAGAAACTTGCGGCGGGAGGTCGATTTGGACATGCGTGATGGTTCGGTCGTCATGGGCATTGCCCTCCTTGGGTTAAACTCCTCGCGGCATTCTGGGGGCCGCTTGAGTGATGAACGATACGATTGGGGTCCCTATTCCAAATTAGGCACCCTATTCAATTGGATTTAGCTTTTAGGGGCTGCGGAGACAAGGCTCGAATTGGCACGCTTCGCCGCATGCGACAACGGCATCGGCCGCAAACGTACGGCCTTCCCCCGTTCCGGCGCAGCGTCATCCCCCCCGTCGGTCTGGGGCGGATCGCCGGTCTAATGCTAAAGTCGTATATCGCGCATCGGTCCCAGGTGGGCTCGCGCCCCATTGCACCGTTAATGCGCCTCATGGCCCTCCGCCGACGTGGCCCTCACCACCAGCGGGCGGGCCAGGCGCCGCGCCGCACCAGGTTGTGCCAGACCAGCGCAAAGACGCCGAGCAGGCAAGCGCCGATCGCGACCGGCGCGATCAGGAAATGCCACGACATGTTGTTGACGACCACGACCAGCGGGTCGATGCCGGCCGGCGGGTGAAATGTCCGTGTGAGCTGCATCACCGCCATCGCCAGCCCGACCGCGAGCGCGGCCGCCCACGGCACCGGCCCGGCAAGCTGCAGCACGATGAGACCGACCAGCGTCGAAATCAGGTGGCCGCCGATCAGCGCCCGTGGCTGCGCCGGCTCGGCATGGGGCGTGCCCATCACCAGGACGATTGACGTGGCGAACGGGATGAACATCAGCGGGAAGGCGAAACGGTCGGACAGCCACTCCATCGCGGCGATTGCAAGTGCGCCGCCGGCGCCGCCGGCCAACGCCAAAAAGACCGCCCGCCGGGCGAGGCTTTCGGGTGGTCTGGGTCGGGGATCGGGATCTCGCACAGGGTCACACGCCGTTACGGTTGGGACCGGCTTATCGCCTCGACCCGTCTGAATCAAATGGGCGGCGGCCCTTGCGGAGCCGCCGCCCGATGTCGGAGTTAACTGCTTACTTGAGGTTGGCCAGAGCGGTCAGGTCGAACTTGCCCGACACGATGAAGGCCGAGCTGCACCAGCTGGAGCCGAAGCCGCCCGGGTTGATCGGCGTGACGCTGTTGGTGAAGCGAGCGGTCTGGTCGCCGGTGAAGGCGTTGCAGTCGCCGTCGCTCAGGTTGGTGTCGTAGTAGCGAAGATCAAGCGTGAACACGCTCTTGGTGAAGCCGATGCCGAGGTTCCAGGTGGTGTAGCTCTGGAACGGGAGGCCGTCCGGATACGGCGGAGCGCATGCCGCCGCAGCATTCTGCGTGCAATAGAACGAGTCGGTCTGTCCAAGGTACCAGTGACCGATTTCCGCCGAGGCGTAGAAGCCCAGACCGGCCGGCAGCATGTTGCTCGGTGCGGTGTACTTGATGTTGCCGACCACGAAGGTGCCGTCGGCGCCCGAGTTCAGGACCGAGTTCGAGTAGTACGCGGCACCGCCGATGGTGATGTATTCGTTCACCGTCAGGGCGGCCTTGGCGTAGACTTCCCAGAAGCTCAGGTTCGACTTGACGATGTTGCCGTTGATCGGAATCGCCCCGTTCTGCTGACACTCGAGCGGCGAGGTCACCAGGGTGTTGAAGCACTGCCCGCCCGGATACCAGTAGTACCAGGCGCCGAAATCGAGCGCGAGGGCGCCGAAGGTCGGACGCACGCCGGCCCAGAAGTCGATCTCAGCCGCGGCCCGGTTCGGGAAGCTGATGCTTGCCGCCCCGATGCCCCCGTAGAACTGCAGATCTTTCCACGGATTGTAGCGCTGTTCGAAGTAGGCGATCACCGAAGGCTTGTGGTTCGACTGGCTGATACCGCGGAAGTTATAGTCCGAGGTCAGCACTGCACCGAACGCGGCGTCCCACTGCGGAAATTCCGGCGCCTTCGGCGGTGCCTTGGTGACCATCTTCAGGTCGGCTGCCAGTGCCGGCGTTGCGAGTGCCGCGACGGCCGCGGCGACCAGGAAAAACTTTTTCATCTTCTGCCCCTTTATTTCGAAACGCCGCCCGACTCCGGCGATGCTCGAACCCCACGTTAGACTTGCCCCGTTTTGGCGCGACCCCCGCGCCGTCTTGTGACCGTGAGTTAACGGCAGATGAACACGGTTGAACAATATGAAAACGCACGCAATTGCCGAACTTTTGGGCAATTTTAACTAATCGGAAGAGATCGGAATACCGTGTTGCCAATGAGTTACAGCGCATTCGCGAACCGCGCCGAAAGTTTTTGCAAATAACAAGAGGCAGCAAAACACACCACGGAACTTAATGAGCAAATGCAACGCGCGAAAATCGAAAGTCGCCGACCTGTGTCCGCAATATCACCATGACGCGAGCGCGGGTCGCGACCGGCGGAGCGAGCAGAACGGCCGATTCGACGAGCCCTCCGCTTCGACCCGGACCAGACTCAATTTAGAATGCGATTCGCGTAAATACCCGGACAGGAGCGTTCGCGATGCCGATCCGCGCGGCCAAGATCGTGATGGTCGCCGCCATTGCGCTGTTCGCCAGCGTCGTCACGTTCGGCAACCTGACGGACTACGAGACCAACTACCTGTTCGTACAGCACGTGCTGTCGATGGACACGATTCTGCCGTTCTCCGACATCCGTTACCGCGCCATCACCGATCCGGCGCTGCATCGTGCCGCCTACGCGCTGATCATCGCGACCGAGGGCGCGATCGCGCTGCTATGCTGGATGGGCGCATTCCAGCTCGCGCGTCACGTCCGCGCCGACGCTGCCGCCTTCAACCGGGCCAAGGGCATCGCGGTGATCGGCCTCATGCTCGGCTTCCTGCTGTGGCAGGTCGGGTTCATGACCGTTGGCGGCGAGTGGTTCGGCATGTGGCAGTCGCAGCAGTGGAACGGCGTGCCGAGCGCCTTCCGCTTCGTCATGGTGATTATGGCGGTGCTGATCTTCCTGGCGCTGCCGGACCCGTGAGCCCGCTCAGGCCGCGCCCTGTCGTACCGCCCCGAGCGGAATGTCGAACCGGCAACGAAGGCCATCCTCGGCGAAGTCCAGGTCGACCGAGCCGTCAAGCTCGCGGGAGATCAGATCGCGAATGAGACCGACGCCATAGCCGTCGACCGGCGCAGCGGAGATCCTGGGACCGCGGATCTCGCGCCAGGCGATCGACAGGATTGCGTTGCCCTCCCCCGCCGCCCCGCAGGACCAGTTCACCTCCACGCGTCCATGCGGACTCGACAGCGCGCCGAACCTCGCGGCGTTCGTCGCCAGTTCGTGGAAGGCCACGGCCAGCGTCCGGGCCGCGGCGGCGGAGAGCGCGACGGCCGGACCGTTGATCAAGGCGTTGGCGTCGGATGCGTGCGAGGACAGCAACTGGCGAAGCAGGCCAGCGAGGTCGATGCCCTGCCATCGATTCCTGCTCAGCAGCGAGTGGATGTCGGCGACCGATTGAATGCGCCCGCTGAGAGCCTGCGCGGATTCACCGGCCGGGTGCGCTTGCGCGGTGACGACGGCGACGTGCGCCAGGAGTTTTGCCACGTGGCGGTCGATCTCGTCGATCAACAAGCTCTGGCTCCGCTCGGATCGCTTGCGATCGGTGACATCGAGCGTCAGGCCTTTGAGCCGCATTCGCCGGCCGACCGGGCTGAACTCGACCTTGGCGGTCTCCTCCAGCCAGATGTCGTTGCCGTCCGGATGCTTGAACCGGAAGTCGATGGTATAGCCGGGGTTTTCCGGGCGGGCGCGCTGCACGATCTGCTTGAAGCGCGCACGGTCGTCCGGGTGAACCCGGGCGAGAAAGTCGCTCACGGTAAATTCCCGGCTCGCATCGAACCCCAGGACCTGTGCGGCGTTGGCGCTGCGCGTCGAAACCTCGGTGCCGATGTCCCAGGCGAAGGCCGTGACCGAGCCTGCCGTCAGCGCCTCCTGCAGCCGCGTTTCACTGTCGATCAGCGCAGTTTCGCTCTGCCGCCGCTCGGCGAACAGCGCGGCCAGAACGTAGGCGCAGAGCGCTACCGCCAGGATGCCGACCTGCGCCACCAGCACGCGATCCGCCATCGGCAGATCGGGATAACCGAAGTGATTGGCTCCGACGGTGGTGGTCCAGACGATCGCCACTGCGATCAGGAAGGCTGCCGCGGCGGCAAATACCGGCCGGCAGCGCGACGCGATCCACAGGAGCAGCGGAAACAGCAGCGCAACCGGCACGATGGTCTTCCAATGGGCCGGCGGCAGGGCAATCGCCACGATGATCGCGACGACCAGCACGGCCAGCGCCAGCAGGCCTTCGATGGTCTCGCTGCGGGACGGCGGTTCGCGCGCCGCCCAGGCGAGACCGATCACCAGCGGCGCAATCGTCACGATGCCGAGGCCGTCGGATGCGAACCAGTTCTGCCAGATGACGAAGAGCGAGCTGGTCGGATCGTGGAACAGCGCGAAGCCCAAGGCCCCGCCGACGCCGGACGCCGCGGCCGCGACGATCGCCGCCCCGAGCAGCCCCAGCACGTTCGACAGTTTGTCGAGGCTGAAGTCCAGGCCGAAATAGCGCTCGACCAGGTAGGCCATCAGCACCGCTTCTCCGGCATTGCACAGCGCAAAGATCAGCGTGCTCCAGAGGTTGCGGTCGCCCAGGAGATTGGCCGCGATGGTCGCGGCCGCCGTGCCGAGCGCCACCGGCCATCGCGCGCTCGGCCCCAGCGCAATGAGCGCGCCGGCGGCCACACCGGCGGCAGGCCAGAATACCGCGACGCCCTCGGGGGTGAGCAGCGTAAGGCTTAGCTTCGCGGTCAGCACGTAGACGCCGCCGACCAGCACGGCGATCCCGATCGCGTTCACCCAGCGCTGTCCGGACAGCACCGCGTCAACCCCACCCTTCTTCCGGCTCATTGGATCGAATTGCATCCCGCATCCCCGCTGGCGGCCGGATGCAACGATAGCGAATTGCCGGTAGCCCGTCAGGGGGTGGCAGGGACCGTGCGCCGCGATTGTCGCGACGGCGGCGCGGGGGTAGGCTTCGTCCGATGGCGTGCCGCGGGATCGTCCCCGAGGTCAACCGCCGGGCCACCCGCCAACCGAAGGCCGCGCGCCCTCATTCCCATGCCGTTCGCGTTCGTCCGAGGCAATCGGCTCATCGGTCTTCTGCTTCGGAATGCAGACTTCAGCATCTATTCGGCCGGCAGCGGCGTGTCGCTGATCGGCATGTGGATGCAGCGGATCGCGATCGGCTGGCTCACCTGGCAATTGACCGAGTCCGGTTTATGGCTGGGGATCGTCGCCTTCGCCGACTTCTTTCCAGTACTGCTGATCGGCCCGATTGCCGGGGCTGTGGCCGACCGCTGGGACCGGCTGCGCGTCGTCAAGATTTGCCAGACCATTTCGCTGGTGCAGGCGACCGTTCTGTTCGTGCTGACGGTTACTGATCATATCAACATCGGGCTGCTGGTCGCCCTGACGGCGTTCCAGGGCTTCGTCGTCGCATTCAACCAGCCGGCCCGGCTGGTGCTCGTTCCGTCGCTGGTGCCGGAGCAGGACCTCGGTGCCGCGGTCGCCATCAACTCGGTCATCTTCAATACCGCCCGCTTCATCGGTCCGATGTTTGCCGGCGTAGCAATCGTCTGGTCCGGCGTGGCCGCGACCTTTGCGGCCAATGCGCTGAGCTACGTGGTCTTCCTGTTCGCGCTGGCGCGCATCCGTATCGCGCCGGCTGTCAGCGAGGAAGCCGGGCACGGCAGCTTCGCTGCCGACTTGCGGGAGGGCATCCGCTATACGGCGACGCATCCGGGGATCGCACCACTGCTCTGGCTGTTGATCGCACTCGGCATCGGCGGACGGCCGCTCAACGAACTGCTGCCTGGTTTCGCCGCCGACGTCTTCCGCTCCGGCGCCGGCGGACTGTCGATCCTCGCCTCGGCGATCGGCGGCGGCGCCATCCTGGGCGGCGTCTGGCTCGCCCATCGCGCGCACGCGTCGAGCATGCTCTATGTCGCTATCGGCACCGCGATGGTCGGCGCCCTCGCCGCCATCATGGCGGTCGCCACCATCAGCATGTGGGTCGCCGTACCGGCGGTTGCGGTTTTTGGATTCTGCATGTCGGCCTCCGGAATCTCCATCCAGACGCTCGTTCAACTTGCCTCCGACGGCCACATGCGCGGGCGCGTCATGGGCCTCTACGGGCTGATCTTCCGCGGCGCGCCCGCGATCGGCGCACTGGCAGCCGGACTCGCATCGGCCCAATTCGGACTGCGCTGGCCGGTGTTCTTCGGCGCGCTGCTGGTGATCGCGGCTTGCCTTTGGACCTACCGCAGTCGCGAGCGGATCGCCGCGGCGCTGCAGACCAGGCAGCGGGATAAGGCGGCGTGATTATTGCTACGAGCTACGCTTGCTCAACCCACGAAATACACATCGGTAAGAACAGACAGCGTTCTGCGCTGGCGCAGGCGGCATTTAGCAATTTCGAGCAAGAACGAGCAGTCCGCGACAAGCACAATCGTGTCCGGCGTGTCAATTGGAGCTCCAGGGTGCCTCAAGCACAGACACCAGGGAAAACGCCTCAATGAAACCAATCTATCTTGGACTATTCGGTGCAACTGTAATGTCATGCACCATTGCAGCATTGGCGTCCGAGGTTGAGGTGACCGAAAATGTGTCACCGATTTATGGCGCGGCGCTCCCCACGGGATATCGTCATTGGCAATTCATCGCCCCGGCGCTGGAAGCAGCTCCTTTAGACGAGCTTCGTGCCGTTCTTGGGAATGATCTGGCGATCGAAGCGTATCGGAAAGAGACGATTCCCTTTCCGGACGGGACAGTTCTCGTGAAACTCGCGTGGAAGCGGTTTCAGTCATCTGAATTCGAACCAGCCTCCGTTCCCGGTATGGCCACCACCATCCAGATCATGGTCAAAGATTCGAAGAAGTACTCGACCACGAGCGGTTGGGGATTCGGCAGATTTGTAAACGGCGAACCTGCAAGCGAAGAGCAGCACCAAACCTGCTTTGCCTGTCACGAGGCCCGCGTGAAAGGACATGACTTCGTCTTCACGCGGTTTGCTCCGTGACAGTCCCACAAGACCCGCTCTGCCGCCTACCGATCCCTGACGTGCGCTTCTCTCCTAACTCGATGGTCTTCACAAGAAAGAAATCTGCGATGCCACACGAAATCAACCTGCCGCGGCGTCACTTTTTTAGCACTGCGGGCCTGACGGTGGCCGCCGCTCAGCTCGGGCTACTCGATTTCGTGCAAGCGCAATCCGGCAGTGCGAATCCGGTACGTCTCGCAGCAGCAAACCCGTCGGGGAGAACCTCTTTTGCGTTGAAGCAAATCAACGCCGGCGCCCTGGATATCGGATACGCGGAAGTTGGCCCCCCCAACGGTCCCGCAGTGATTCTTCTGCACGGCTGGCCTTACGACATTCACACCTATGTTGATGTTGCTCCCTTGCTTGCGTCGGAGGGATACCGTGTGATTGTCCCATATCTGCGCGGCTACGGTACAACGCGCTTTCTATCGAGCGGTACAGTCCGCAACGGCCAGCAATCGGTCATCGCCGTCGATATCATCGCCTTGATGGACGCGCTCAAGATAGAGCGGGCTACCATCGGCGGCTGTGATTGGGGCGCGCGCACAGCTTGCATTCTCGCGGCGCTTTGGCCCGAGCGATGCAAGTCACTGGTTTCCGTAAGCGGCTATCTGATCGGAAGTCAGGAGGCCGGGAGGGCGCCTTTGCAGCCGAACGCGGAGCTTCAATGGTGGTATCAATTCTACTTCGCCACAGAGCGCGGACGGGTCGGCTACGACAAAAATCGAAATGAGTTCAACAAGCTGATCTGGCAACTCGCGTCTCCGAAATGGAATTTCGACGACGCAACGTTTGCCCGCAGTGCAGCAGCATTCGACAATCCCGATCACGTCGACGTCGTTATTCACAATTACCGCTGGCGGCTCGGTCTAGCAGAAGGCGAACAGAAATATGCCGGACTTGAGAAACAGCTTGCCGAATTTCCGACCATCTCGGTACCCGCCATCACGCTCGAAGGTGACGCGAATGGTGCGCCACATCCGGACCCCAAATCGTACGCAAAGAAGTTCGTCGGCAAGTACGAGCACCGAAATATCGAGGGTCGCATTGGGCACAACTTGCCTCAGGAGAACCCAATAGCCTTCGCCGATGCGATCATCGATGTCAGCCGGGTCTGACGCAGATACCCCTGCACGTGATTTCGAAGGTCGTTCACCCCGGCCGGAACCGCAAGCATGCACATCTGGCTCCAGTTCGCCGGACCGCGTGGGCTCGGCGCTTCGCGCCTAAGCCCACCCTACAATGTCCGCAAAGTTACGCCGCGGCGGCCTTCTTGCGGTTGGCCTCGATGCGGCGGTCGACCAGCGCGACCTGGGCGTCAATCGCCGGATGGCTCAGGCCCTTCTGCCGGGCGATGAGCTGCACCAGCTTGTCGGCGCGTTCGATGTTCGGCGCGCCGTTCTGCAAGGCGCGCGCCGCCGACGCCGGACGCACAAGGCTCTGCGCCGCGGCAGCATATTTCTCGAACGGCACCAGGTCGTTCGGCGAGGCGCCGAGCTTGACGCAGAGGTCGAACACGAAATTGTAGACCGCGCGCGAGGTTTCGAGGTCGCTATGCACCGCCTCCTGGGCGGTCCGCATGCCGTCCTCGGTGACGCAGCGGTAGTTGCCGGCGAGCAGCATCGACCACTTGGCAAGCGGCACGAAGATCGAGTCGTAGACGCGCAGCTTCACCGGCAGCTCGATCTTCGAGCCGTCGCCCGGATCGAAGCGGATGGCGTCGATCTCCTGTTCGAGCTGGCGCAGGATCGCGGTGCCCTTCGGGTCGTCGAACTTCGCCGCCTTGAAGTTAGTCGGCAGCGTGACCATCAGCACGTTGACCTTCTCGTCCGGCGGCCGGATCGCCTGCGGGTCCGGGCTGCACAGCGTCAGGAACGCGGGATCGAAGTTGTCCCAGACCGACGGGTCGGTGAAGGCCGGCTTGAGCGCGTCATAGTCGAGGCCGGGAATGCGCTTCACGTAAGGCAGCGGCGGCATGTTCATAATCGACATGCAGGGCACCTTCGACTTCGCCACCGCATCCAGGAGTTCGCGCACGCCGGGCGAACGGTACTGCGGCTCCTGCATGGCGAGCCCGATCAGGTCGTAGTCCTTTGGGTTGACGCCCTGCGGGCCGCCGGCCGTCACCTTGCCGGGCAGCTTGGTCGAATCGAGCACGACCGGGTCCTTGCGGCCCTTGACCGGCAAGCGCACGCGGAAGCCTTCGGCGTTGATCAGGTCGGCCTCGGCCGGCAGGCAGATGTGATGAATGCGGTGGCCGCCGAACAGCATCTTGGAGGCGAGAAGCGAGCCGTAGGCCGCGCCCAGAATCAGGATGTTGTAAGCCATGCCGCACCTGTTCGGTTTTGTTGTCGGTTTGAGAGTGGAGCCGTGGCGGCCCGCCGAATGGCGGCCGCTCTCCCATCGCGATGCTATTGGGCAAGCGGCAGCGATGCAATCCGGTCCGGCCGGCGGTGGGGCGGCCTCAACGCCGCGAAACCGCGGTCGCGCCAAGCCGATATCGCGGCGCACAAACCGCGCCTTGTTCTTCGGCACGAAGAAGAGCGCGGAAGAACAAGGAAGACCGTTCGGGACAACCGGAAGCCGCACGGAAGAGCGTGGAAACTCGCCGAAGAACCGCGTTGCGCCGCCGGCCACAGGCCCTCGCTGGGGCGAGCAGGCCCGCGACAGAGTCGCGGGCCTTACGCCGGCGGCGTGGCGCGAACGGCCAGGAGCCGCCGCTAGGAACCGCCACCTTGGCCGTGACCGCCGTCGCTGCCGGTGTGCGGACTGCCCATCGATGGCGATGGCGCTGGTGACGGCGCCGGAGCCGGAGCCGGCGCTGGCGCCGGCGACACTGGACGCGGAGCCGGTGCTGGCGCCGGCCGCGGAGCCATCGGCATCGGCCGCGGAGCCGTTACGACCGGCTTGGGCGCAACGGGCTTGGGCGCAACGGGCTTAGGCGCGGCGGGCTTGGACTCGGCAGGCTTGGCTGCCATGGGCGCAGGCGCCGGTGCTGCTTTCACCTTGCGTGGCGCAGCCTTGCGCTTCGGTGCCGCCTTTGCCTTGGCTTTGGTCTTTGCCTTGGCTTTGGTCTTTGCCTTAGTCTTGGTCTTTGCCTTAGCCTTGCCCTTAGCCTTGGCCTTGCGGGCCGCCTTCTTGGCCGAGCCCTTGCGCGCTAAGGAGCGCTTCTTCTTTTTCGCCGGCGCCTTCTTCGCCTTCTTCTTGGTCTTTTTCGTCTTCGATTTCGACTTCTTCGCCATGATCGACCTCCCGATCGTTCGGCCACATTCGATACGGATCAGCACGCTGGTTGGTAAGGCGGGAGCGCCTGCCCCGTTCCGTACCGTCACATCACCGCCACGACCGCCTCACCCGGCACGGCGGGCGACCGCCTGCCCGTAAGCCCACTGGGCTCGGGCCCTCCGGTTGCCCAATCGATCAACTCGACCGTGTGGACCACCGGGATCGACGTGCCCGCCGCAATCTGCGTGATACAGCCGATATTGCCGGCAGCGATCACGTCGGGCCTGACCTTCTCGACATTCGCGACTTTGCGCTTACGCAGGCGGTCCGCCAGCTCCGGTTGGAGAATGTTGTACGTACCAGCCGAACCGCAACACAAATGCGATTCGGGTACATCTTTGACTACGAAGCCAAGCTTGGAAAGCAATTCTTTCGGCGGACGCACGACTTTCTGTCCATGCTGCAACGAACAGGCCGCGTGATACGCAATGGTGAGGCCGGTGTTGTGCCGCTGGACGATGTTGAGCCGCGACAGATACTCGCTGATATCGAGCGTGAGCTTCGAAACCCGCGCCGCCTTGCCCGCATAGGCCGCATCGGTGCGCAGCATATGGCCGTAGTCCTTGACCGTGGTGCCGCAACCCGAAGCCGTGATCACGATGGCGTCGAGTCCCGGCCCAGCTGCCTCCGCCAACCAGGCGTCGACGTTGTCACGGACCTTGGCAAGCGCCGCCCCCTCGCGGCCGGCGTGATGGTCGAGCCCGCCGCAGCAGCCTTGCGCCTTCGGCATCACCACCTCGATACCGTGCCGGGTGAGCACGCGGATCGCCGCCGCCTGCACCTGCGGCCCGAGCACCGGCGTGACGCAGCCGTCCATCAGCACGACCCGGCCGCGTTTCGGACCAATGGCGGCGAACAGCGTCCGGCCCTGGTCGGTTCTGGCCGGCGGCAGCGCCGCCGGCGCCAGCCGCAGCATGGCGGCAAGCCACGTCAGGCCGAGCGCCTTGAGCGCCGGGATGAACGGCTTGGCCAGCCCCCCCGCCCGCAGCGCCAGACGGAACCGGCCGTTATGCGGCAGCACAAACCCGAGCAGCGTACGCAGCGCCCGGTCGGACACGGGCCGCCGGTAGGTCTCCTCGATATGGATGCGGGCATGATCGACCAGGTGCATGTAGTGCACCCCGGACGGGCACGTGGTCATGCACGACAGGCAGGACAGGCACCGGTCAATATGTTTGACCACCTCGGCGGTCGCCGGGCGGTCGTTCTCCAGCATGTCCTTGATCAGGTAGATGCGCCCGCGCGGCGAATCGAGTTCATCGCCGAGCAGCACGTAGGTCGGACAGGTTGCGGTGCAGAAACCGCAGTGCACGCAGGTGCGCAGGATCCGTTCCGATTCGGCGACATCCGGATTGGCGAGTTGCGCGAGCGTGAAGCTGGTTTGCATTGCTCAGACTCGTATCACGAACGCAGCGCCGCGCGAGGGGAACCACGAGCGGAACGGCCCGGTTCCATCATACGCCGGCCCACATGCGCCCGGGGTTCAGCACACCCTTGGGATCGAAGCCTTCCTTGATTCGCCGGTTCAACGCCGCAAGCGCCACATCGGGTGGCTCGAACACCGCGACAGCCGCACGCACCGCCGCCGGGGCGCGGATGAGGGTCGCGTGGCCGCCGGTCGCGCCGACCGCCCGCCGCACCACTGCGGCGCCGGCGTCGTCGGATTGCGGCAGGGCCAGCCAGATCAGGCCGCCGGCCCAATCGAACAGCAGGCGCGCTTCCGCGGAGCCGGCGACCATGGCCGCCAGTTCGGCACCGCGGCTGGGCACTGTCGAAATGCGCCAGATCGCGCGATCGCCGGCGTCTCCCGCGCCCGCCAGCGGCGCGACATCGCGCACCGCACGCCAGAGCCGCTGCGAAGCTTCACGGCCCACGTTCGTCACCTCGCCGAACGACTTGAGCAGGGCGCGCAGCGTTGCGGCGCGATGGGCAACCGACGGCGCGAAGCCTTCGAGACGAAGTGCCGTCACGGCGGAGCCGGCACCGGCAACCTCCGCGACAACCGCAGCAATCGCTGCCGGCAGATGCGCAGCCCCCGACACGTCGCAGGACGAGCCGATCGCGTCCGTCATCGCCGCGACGGCGCGCGCGTCGTCGAGCCCCAGCACCAGGATCGTCTCCTCGCTCTCGGGCCGCGGCAGCGTCTTGATCGTAACGTCGGTCATCACCGCCAGCGTCCCCCAGGAGCCGGCCAGCAGCTTGCAGAGATCGTAGCCGGTGACGTTCTTGACCACCCGGCCGCCGGACTTGAAGGTCTCGCCGCGGCCCGAGACCGCCGTTGCGCCGAGGAAGTGATCACGCGCCGCGCCGGCCTGAAGTCGCCGCGGTCCCGAGAGATTGGCAGCGAGCGCGCCGCCGATGGTGCCGCGGCCGACGGCCTGCCCCAGGATTGCGCCGCAGTCCATTGGCTCGAACGCAAGCTGCTGGCCGCTCTTCGCCACCAGCGCCTCGATCTCGGCGAGCGGCGTGCCGGCTCGCGCCGACAGCACCAGTTCCTCCGGCTCGTAGAGCGTGACGCCGCTGAGCCCGGAGAGATCGAGCGTAAGGTCGGTCTGCGCCGGTCGGCCGATGGCGCGCTTGGAGCCCTGGCCGGCCACTTCCAGCGCCTTGCCCTCGGCCAGCGCCCACTGCACCGCGGACTCGACGTCCTTGGCATCGCGGGGCCTGAGGGTATCGGTCATGCGCCGCCGATCACACGGAACTCGGTTCACCAACCGGTACACGCGAAGCCGGGAATGCCGGCATGATCTCGCGCGCAAAGCGGCGCAGTTGCTGTTTGCCGCCCGGAATCGTCAGCAGCAGATACTCGGCGCCTGCCCGCTCCAGCGCAGTGAGCTGCGTGCAAATTTCGTCGGCCGTGCCGTAGAGCGCATTCGCCTCGGTGCCGCCAAGCCGGTCCGCATAGGCGAGCACGTGCGAGCCGCCGCTGCGACCGGGCGCGCGCGACACGTCGACCGTTCGCCTGGTGTAGACCGCTTGCCGGGCCAGCATGGCCTCGGCGTCGGCGCGGCTGTCCGCGACATAGAGTTGGCGCGCGACCGTCACCTGCATCGGATCGAATCCGCGCCCATGCGCCTCGCGCTCGGCGCGGTAGAGGGCGATCCGCTCGCCGATCGCATCGACCGAGGCATACTGGTCAAGAATGAGATTGAAGCCACGCGCGGCCGCGCGCCGGATCGACGCGTCGCTCGCGGCCGCGACCCAGAACGGCGGATGCGGCCTCTGCGCCGGCGGCGGCTCGACGACGATATCTTCGAACCGCCAGAACCGGCCACGGTGGGAGAACCGCTGGCGCGACAACCATGAGCGGGTAATGACCTCAACCGCCTCCTCGAACCGAGCGTCGGCTTCGTCCGGCGGAATCTGAAAGCCATGAAATTCGCTGTGCCGGTAGCCCTTGCCGATGCCGAAATCGAGCCGGCCGCCGGAGACGAGATCGAGCGTCGCCGCCTGCTCGGCCAGCAGCACTGGATTGTGCCACGGCAGTACCATTACGGCAGGCCCCACGCGCAGCGTGGTCGTGCGCATCGCCACGCAGGTAAGCAGCATCAGCGTCGCGGACACCTGATTCCAGCCGGTGAAATGATGCTCGACCAGGAACGTCGAATGAAAACCGAGCGCTTCGGCCTCGACATTCAGGTCGAGATAATCGCGAAAGCCCTGCCCGGTTTCGGGCGGCAGGTCGCCGCTGTTCGCTTGCGCCGAGCCGAAGAGACCGAACCGCATGCCAGTGACTCATTCCTCCAGGTCCGAGCGGGTGCGCTCCACCTGCGTCTGCGTTCAGGGTCGAGTGGCGAGATAGTACACGGACGGCTTTTCTTGTCGACCCAAGAACCCGCGGGTTTAGCGCGTGCAACTGGTCTCAATGCGAGTACAAGAGTCTAAGACAATCTATGCTTTGTCTTTCCCAAATCTCGAAGATGAATAGCGGTTCATGTAGCTTGCAGAAATTTAATCTGCATCGGGCATCATCTTACGCAACCTTTGCCTCGGAAACACGTATCCTCAAGCGATCAGCCAGGGAGAATCAGAATCATGGCACTGAAACACCTCGTCGCAGGCGGCATTCTTTGCGCAGCAACGATCGCGGCGCTGCCGGCCGCCGCCATGCCGATCGACAACCTCGCACGCGGCACGCAGGCAAACATCGAGCAAGTACGCTGGGTCTGCGGACCGTATCGCTGCTGGTGGGGCCCCAACTATTATTACGGCCCACGTGTCTACCGTCCCCGCGTCTATGTTGCGCCGCGCGTTTACTGGGGACCGCGGTATCGCCACCGGTACTGGCGTCGCTGGTAATCTCGACAATCCAATAGCGGGAGGTCTGGGAACGTCGGACATCCCGTTGTCATTGCGAGCGAAGCGAAGCAATCCAGCTTCTTGAAATGCGAAGCAATCCGGTCTTTGAAAGGACTGGGTTGCTTCGTCGCCTGCGCTCCTCGCAGTGACGGACCACCAACTCGGCGAATGTGTCCTAACGAACGGGGACCGGCGGCAAGAGCGGCGCCAACGCGTCGATAAACGCCTTGCTCGACGGCTGCTGATCGATCCGCGTCCGGGCACGCGCATAGGGTCGCAGGATACTCCAATCCTGTTCCAGATGAATGAACCGTCCGGTCCCGTTGTCGACGCTGCCGCGGCAGGCGTCGGCGTCGCCATTGATCTCGCGGCCTTGCACGTTGGTGAAACCACAGAGCGCACGGTACTTGTAGGCTGCGTCGGCCGGCAAATTGCAACTCACCACCCTGCCCGGTTCGCCCATGGGACGCTCAAGGGCAAGCCGAAGCTTGGTCGCGACGGTCTGCGCGTCACGGTCTTCGCCCCGTGCTCCGTTGGAGATGATCAGCGACGTGCGGACACCTTTGGTGTCTTCCTTCATGCCGTGCAGTGAGATGAAGACCGCGCTGCGCCAACGTTCGGAAAACGCCAGGTGAGCGGCGTGGAACAGCGTACCGGTATTGTGGGCGGGATCGGAATCCCGATAACCTTCAAGACTTCCACAGACCGCGGTTCGTCCATCGCAACTCGTAAAGCTCTTGCTGGCGCAGCGATGTGCGCCGGAGACGATGGCGGCACGGCCACCCAGTTCACTCAGCAATACGGCGGCTTGTTCGGCCGTTCCAGGCTCGAACGGCTCGTGGGGAGCCTCCACGACAAGATCGCTGCGCGGCGAGGCATTGATCACCAGCGTGGGGTCTCGCCCCTGGCCGCTATTGTCGGACGCAACGACGAACCAGTCGTTGCGCTCGCGGATGGCGACAAGCTGATAGCGGAGCGGGCCGGCGAGTTGCCGGGCCTTCGTCCAATCGGCGGCGGCGAGCTCATCGGCAAATTCGCGGAAGTCGGCGAGGCGCGCTTCCGAGACGGCAAAATCCGGCAACGTATCGGGCGGCGCATGATCGCGCGAGGCGAGCCATACCGCCAGCGGCACGTCGACCGTCTCGATGTTTCCAGGAGCGGCGGTCTGCGGCACCGCCGGCGCGACGAGCCCCATCCACAGTAACGCCGCAAAAAGCGCCGTCCGCGGGATCGGACGACCAAACGGCGGCATGGGGCGCGGCATGGCGACAATCCTAGAACCGCGGGATATCCGGAAACGCCAGACGACCCGCATGCACATGCACTCGGCCAAGCTCGGCGCAGCGGTGTAGAGTCGGAAACACCTTGCCGGGATTGAGCAGGCCCTTGGCGTCAAAAGCGCATTTGAGCCGCTGCTGCTGATTCAGATCGGTCTCGGAAAACATCGTCGGCATCAGGTCGCGCTTCTCGACCCCGACGCCGTGCTCGCCGGTCAGCACGCCGCCGACCTCGACGCAGAGTTTCAGGATCTCGGCGCCGAATTCCTCGGTCTTCTCGAGCTCGCCCGGATTGTTTGCATCGTAAAGAATCAGCGGATGCAGATTGCCGTCGCCGGCATGGAACACGTTGGCGACCCGCAGGCCGTAGTGCTCGGATAGCTCGCGCGTGCGCTTGAGCACCTCCGGAAGCCGGGAGCGCGGAATGGTGCCGTCCATGCAGTAGTAGTCCGGCGAGATACGGCCGACCGCCGGGAACGCCGCCTTGCGGCCGGCCCAGAACAACAGGCGCTGTTCCTCGGAGGTCGATACCTTGCAGTTTACCGCCCGGCATGACCTGGCAATCGCCTCGACCCGTTCGATGAGGTGATCGACCTCCGCCTGCGGACCGTCGACCTCGACGATCAGCAGTGCCTCGACGTCGAGCGGATAGCCCGCATGGACAAACTCCTCGACGG
This sequence comes from Xanthobacteraceae bacterium, assembly GCA_050179645.1. Taxonomy (GTDB): domain Bacteria; phylum Pseudomonadota; class Alphaproteobacteria; order Rhizobiales; family Xanthobacteraceae; genus VAZQ01. The sequence continues at coordinate 29,607 of JBFXEX010000001.1, forward strand.
CGTGGATGGCGGGCCTGTCCATCATCTCCATGCCGCCCGGGATGATGCCGGCGCCGATGATCCGACTCACGCATTCGCCGGCGTCTTCCGATGACGCGAAACCAACCAGCACGGCGCGGGCGCACTCCGGCTTCTTCAGAATCCGCACGATGATCTCGGTGACAACGCCCAAGAGCCCTTCCGAGCCGGTGATGACGCCGAGCAGGTCATAGCCGCCGGCATCAAGATGCTTGCCGCCGATGCGGACGATCTCGCCGGTCATCAGCACGATCTCGCAGCCGAGAAGATTGTTGGTGGTCATGCCGTATTTCAGGCAGTGCACGCCGCCGGAATTCTCCGCCACATTGCCGCCGATGGTGCATGCGATCTGCGAAGACGGGTCGGGCGCGTAGTAGAAGCCTTGGTCCTCGACCGCCTGGGTGACGGCGAGATTGGTGACGCCGGGCTCGACCACCGCCACCCGGTTGTCGAAATCGATCTCGCGGATGCGGTTGAACTTGGCCATGCCGAGCAAGACGCCGTCGGCGAGCGGCAGAGCACCGCCCGATAGCGACGTACCGGCGCCGCGCGGCACCACCTTGATGCCTTCGGCGTGGCAATAGGCGAGCACGCGGGAGACCTGCTCGGTGGTCGATGGCAGCACGACCACCATCGGAAGCTGCCGGTAGGCGGTCAGGCCGTCGGACTCATAGGGTCGCATCTCGCGCTCGGCCGCGATCACGCCCTCCCCCGGAACGATCGCGCGTAGCGCCGCGACCACGGCGTCGCGGCGCGCCAGCAGTGCGGCATCGGGCTCGGGCATTCGCAACGACATCGGCGGCTCTCCGCGCAGCCTTCATGCAGCTTCATGTTATATCGGCAAACGCCGTCCGAAACCCCTGGCCAGGCAAATCGGACGCCCCGGCGCGGCATCGCGCCTCGAACAATTTCTCGACCGGCCGTTGACAGTGCGCACGCGGGACGCCATTCGACATGAAGGAAGCCTGCGCATGAAGGGCGGGCAGCCTGAATGGGCGGAACGGCTGGGCGAAAAGAAATCGCCGGCGTAGGAACGAGGAGCGAACCGGATGAGACTGTTGGTCATGGCTGGAGTTGTCGTCGTGGCAACCGCGGGCGCAAGTGCTGCACAAGACCTCGGCGCCGGCGAGACTTCGTTTCGCAAATGCATGCCTTGTCACGATGTCGGGCCGACCGCGAGGGTGAAGCTCGGACCGCCACTCAACGCTCTCGAAGGTCGCAAGGCCGGCACCTACGAAGGTTTCAACTATTCCCCGGCCAACAAGAATTCTGGCGTCACCTGGAATCATGACGAGTTCGCCAAGTACATCAAGAATCCGATGCAGGCGATGCCGGGGACGCGGATGGCCTTTGTGGGCATTCGTAACGACAAGGAGATCGAGGATCTCTGGGCCTTTCTCATCCAGTTCAAAGCGGACGGAACGAAGAAATAGACGTGCGGCCGGGCGCGGGCCTGGCTTCGGGGAGGGAGAATTCGAGCCATGCTCAAGGACATCGTGGTCAATCTCACCGGCGGCAGGCCGCAGGACTTCGCGGTCAACTACGCGGTTTCGGTGGCCCGGGAATTCGGCGCACAGCTGACCGGCATCGCCTTCGTGTTCGATCCCGTCATCCCGGATGCCGGGCTCGGCGGCGTGTCGCCAAGCCTGATCGAGATGCAGCGGGATGAAAACACCAAAACCGCGCAGGACGCGATCAACCGGTTCATGGCGGCGGCAAAGAGCGCCGGGCTGTCCGCCGAGACCCGCTCAATCGACGCCAGTCTCGCCGGCGCGACCGGCGAGTTCGGGCGGATGGCGCGGCGCTTCGACATTTCGGTCGTCGGCCAGGGGCAGCGCGACTACGGCGCCACTGAGGATCTGATGATCGAGGGGGCGCTGTTCGAGTCCGGCCGTCCCGTCATTGTCGTGCCCTACATCCAGACGCAGGGCCTCTCGCTCGATCGCGTCATGGTTTGCTGGGACGGCGGCCGCACTGCCGCGCGGGCGATCGCCGACGCACTGCCGTTCCTGATGCGCGCCAAGGCCGTCGAGGTCGTGGTCGTGACCGAGCCGCGCAAGAGCTCGGAGGTGGACGACACCCATATGGCCGAGCACCTGGCGCGCCACGGCGTGCCGGCGGTGGTCAAGCGCATCACGCGCGGCGACATCGACGTGCAGAGCGCGATCCTGTCGCACGCCGCCGACTTCAGTGCGGACTTCATCGTGATGGGCGGCTACGGCCACTCCCGGCTGCGCGAGTTCATCTGGGGCGGCGTGACCCGCAATATGCTCGGCGCCATGACGGTTCCGGTCCTGATGTCGCACTGAGCTTACGCAGCGGACGGCCTGCAACCATTGCTGGCGATCCGAGTTTCCCCCTGCCGCCGCGACGCTCGCGGCGACGGAATGCCGCGTTTTCATTGACTTACGCTAACCCCGGGAGCAACGCTTCCATCGTGCCAAGCCGTTCCGGCGGCCGCGGGTGGTGCGCATCACATGGCTGACGATTTCACCTTCGGCATCGAGGAAGAGTATTTCCTGGTCGACGCGCAGACCAAGCACGTCCCGCCGAACGTGCCGAAGGAGTTCTTCGATGCCGCCAAGGCCGCAACCGACGGCCGGGCGGCAACCGAATTCCTGCAGCCGCAGATCGAGGTGATCTCCTCGCCGCACTGCCGCATCGAGGATGCACGCGCCGAACTGCGTCACTTGCGCGAAACCGTGGCGGCAATCGCCGCCGAGTACGGACTGGCGATTCTGGCGGCCGGCACGCATCCGACCGCACTCTGGCGCACGGCCCTGCAGACGCCGCAGGAACGCTACGACAACGTCATGGACGACCTGCAGATGATCGGCCGGCGCGACCTGTTGTGCGGGATGCATGTGCACGTCGAACTGCCAGAACCCGACGCCCGGATCGACGTGATGCGGCGGATCCTGCCCTACCTGCCGCTGTTCGTCGCGCTCTCGACCTCGTCGCCGTTCTGGCAATCCTGGATCACCGGCCTCAAGGGCTACAGGCTTGCCGCCTACAACGAGCTGCCGCGCACCGGGGTGCCGGAGCTGTTCCGCAACCGCGAGGAATTCGACGCCTATGTCGGCGCCCTGGTGCGCGCCGGCGTCATCAAGGATGCGAGCTATATCTGGTGGGCGATCCGCCCCTCGTTCAAGCACCCGACCCTCGAACTGCGGGCGCCGGATTCCTGCACGCTGATGGAAGACTCCATCGCCATCGCCGCGCTCTACCGCACGTTGGCGCATTACATCTATTCCCATCCCGAGCGGCATGCCGATCTCGATGCGGTGCAGCGCGCCATCGTGGTCGAGAACAAATGGCGAGCCCAGCGCTATGGCGTTCGCGGCACCTTCGTGGTCGACGGCGAGGCGCTCCCGGTCGGCGAGATGCTCGACCGCCTGATCGAAGACATCGCCGCCGATGCCGACGCACTCGGCTGCACGGCCGACATCGAGCGCTGTCGCACGATCGTTGGCGCCGGCACGTCGGCCGACGCGCAGTTGGCGGTGTTTGCGGCTAACAAGGATGCGGGCGAGGCCGGAGCGCTGCGGGCGGTGAGCGACTGGCTCGCGATGGCGACCCTGCAGTAGCCGCACTCACGGCAAGCTGTCGATGACCGGCAGTACGGTTTGGACCACAAGGCCGCGCGCGCGGGCATCGGCGACGCCCAGCGCCCGCAGTGTCAGCAGCGCCAGCGCCTGAACATGGGCACGGCTCCAGGCATCCTGAGTGACCGGCGGCGCGCCGAGCCCGATCAAGCCGTCGATCAGTGCGCCAAGTATGGCAGTGGCGGTGAGCCTGGAGTCCTGCTCCGGCAGGTGGCCGCCGGCGAGCGCCGCGGCGATCAGCCGCTCGAATTCGGCCGCCAGCGCCGCGCGATACGGCGCCCGCGCCGCGGCGACGTCGGCGTCGACGGGTTCGGTCAGCAGTGCAGTGGCGATTCGCCGCCGCGTCAGCACCCTGACGCCGAAGGTCAAGAATGCAGCAGCCAGTGCCGAAAGCGGCCCCGGCGCCGCCCGGGCGGTGCCGCCTAACGCGGCGACCTCTTCGATTGCCAGCGCCCGGACCAGTTCGGCGACGAGATCGGTCTTGGCGGGGAAATAGCGGTAAACCGTGCCGGTCGCGATGCCGGCGCGTTCCGCGACCGCCGCGATCTGCACGGCCTCCATGCCGCCCGCTGCAATTGCCTCGCGGGCCGCCGCCAGAATGGCGGTGTGCCGGGCCGCGAGCTTGCGGGCAACGTTGTCGGTCTTGCGATAGGGCATGGCGAATCGCTTCGATGGAAAAAAGTGAACCATGATTCGCGACAATTCAACCGGCAGTCTTCGCGCCGCTCCCGAACGACAATTCGCCGTCCGAGGAATTCCGGTGCTACGCTGCAGGCCACCTCATACCCACACCGATGCGCGCGAGAGAGTTGGGAGACTCGAATGACCACGATGGGCTTCACCAGCCGGGCGTTCAAGCCGCGGGTCGCCGCCGCCGAGTGGGAGCAGCGCGTCAATCTCGCGGCCTGCTACCGGCTGGTTGATCATTTCGGCTGGACTGATCTGATCTACACCCACATCTCGGCGCGGGTGCCGGACGAGCCGGGACATTTTCTGCTCAACCGGTTCGGTCTCCTGTTCGACGAGGTAACGGCTACGAACCTGATCAAGGTCGATCTCGACGGCAACGTCATCGACGATCCGGACGCGCCGATGCACCAAGCGGGCTTCGTCATCCACAGCGCGATCCACGCTGGGCGCGAAGACGTCGACTGCGTGATCCACACCCATTCCAAGGCCGGCGTCGCGGTCGCCGCCATGCAGGACGGGCTCCTCCCGATCAGCCAGCACGCGCAATTGTTCCACGGCCGCGTCAGCTACCATGACTATGAGGGGCTCGCGATCGACATCGATGAGCGCAAGCGGCTGCAGCGCGACCTTGGCCAAAATCCCGTGATGATCCTGCGTAATCATGGGCTGCTCGCGGTCGGAACCTCGATCCCGCGCGCTTTCTCGCATTTATTCAATCTGCAGTTCGCCTGTGAGACCCAGGTCGCCGCAATGGCGGGCGGTGCCAAGCTCAACATTCCGCCGCCCGCCGTCTCCGCGCACACCGCCAATCTCGCGGTCGCGCCGGATGCGCCGTTCGGCACCGAATGGGCCGGGCTGTTGCGCATGCTGGAACGCAAGGATCCGACATACCGGACGTAACGCCTGCATAACGAAGCTGCGGTAAGGTCGCCGAAGTATGGCGCCGGGAATTCGACAGTCCCCGCACGTACTTATCTGGAGAAAGAGCGACCGATGACCGAAGCGCAGGTTATGAGGAGCGCCGTTGCCGGCGCGGACATCCACTATGGCGGGTTCTGGCGGCGGTTCATCGCCTTCATCGTCGACTGGTTCCTGGTCAGCAGCGCAGTGGCGATCGTGTTCCTGCTGCTGGCGGCGGTCTTTCCGTCGATCGGCAACAGCATCGTCTTGCGAACGCCGCTCGATATCGGCGTGACCGAGCGGACGATCGAGTCCAAGACGGTCGACGGCCGCGACGGCAATGTCGCCATCAAGACCACCGAAAAGATCGTCGAGGAGACGGTGCTCGGAAGATGGACCTATTTCTTCCGCGTCGTCGAAGTGCAGCGGGAGTCATCGTCAGGCTCCACCACCTGGCACACCTCGAAAACCACGCGGGAGCGGATCGACCCGGTGACCCGCGAGGAGATCAAGGGCACGAACCTCGAGAACATCATTCTGCTTGCGCTGCTGATCTACTGGGCGGCGATGGAGTCGAGCCGCTACCAGGCCTCGCTCGGCAAGATGATCTTCGGCATGAAGGTGGTCGGCGGCGACGGCAAGCGGCTGTCGCTGCCGATTGCGTTCGGCCGCAACCTGCTCAAGCTGCTCTCGGCCATCATCCTGTTCATCGGCTTCATGATGGCAGGCTGGACACGGCGCAAGCAGGCGCTGCACGACAAGATCATGAACTGCTTCGTCGTCCTGCCGCGCGACTGAGATTCGGATCGCACGTCCAACAGGCTGTAGGGTGGGCAAGCGTCGCGAAGCGACGCGTTCCCACGCGACGATATTGCAGCAAGCCGAACCAGCCTGCTCGCGAAACAACGCGTGGGCACGACGCCTTCGGAGTCTTTGCCCGCCCTACGAGACTGCGTCATTGCGAGCCGAAGGCGAAGCAATCCAGCAAGGATGAGCGGCCACAGACTGGATGGCTTCGTCGCTGGCGCTCCTCGCAACGACGGCTGCGGCGTCAATGCTTCTCCGCCAGCGCCTTGTCGCGGATCGCCGAGAGCGACATGGCGGGCGTGAGCGCTTCGGGATCAACCTTGAGGTGGATAATCGCGGGCTTGCCGGATTTCTGTGCGGCCTCGAACGCCGGCAGGAAGTCTTCCGTTCTCTCGACCGTCGCGCCGTAGCCGCCGAAGGCGCGGGCATAGGCGGCAAAGTCCGGGTTCTTCAGCGCGGTGCCGACGACGCGGCCGGGATAATGGCGCTCCTGGTGCATGCGGATGGTTCCGTACATGCCGTTGTCCATCACCACGATGATGACCGGCAGATCGTACTGCACGGCGGTGGCGAATTCCTGCCCGGTCATCAGGAAATCGCCATCGCCCGCGAAACAGACGACGGTGCGCTCAGGCTCGAGCCGCTTCATGCCGACCGCGGCGGGCACGCCGTACCCCATGGAGCCCGAGATCGGCGCCAGTTCGGTGCCGAAGTGCCGATAGCGCCAATAGCGATGCACCCAGACGGTGAAGTTGCCGGCACCGTTGGTGATGACGGTGTCGGGCGGCAGCTTGGCGCGCAGCGAGGCAACGATCTCACCCATGTTGACCGGGCCCGGCACCTTGGTCGGCGTGTCGGTCCAGGCGAGGAAATCGGCGTGCGCGACCGGCGTCTGGTCGGCCCAGCGCAGGTCATTCGGTGGCTGCAGCCCTTCAAGCGCGGCCGCAAAGGCGGTCGGCGCGGCGTTGATCGCCAGTTCGGCGCGGTAGACGCGGCCGAGTTCCTCGACGTCCGGAAAGACGTGCACGAGCTTCTGGCTCGGCGCCGGGATGTCGAGCAGCGTGTAGCCTTGCGACGGCATCTCGCCGAGCCGGCCCCCGACCAGGATGATGAGATCGGCACCCTTCACCCGCGCCAGCAGCTTCGGATTTGGCCCGATGCCGAGATCGCCGGCGTATGACGGGTGGTCCGGATCAAACAGATGCGCGCGGCGAAACGTCGTGGCAACGGGAAGTGCAAAACGCTCGGCAAAGCGCGCAACCGACGCGCAGGCCGCGTCCGACCAGCGGCTGCCGCCCAGGAGCACGATCGGCCGCTCCGCCGCCCAGATCATCTTCTGCAGCCGGCTCATGTCGGTGAGCCCCGGCCAGGTCTCGACCGGCTCGAACGGCGGCGCATCGGCCACCGCCACCCGCTCGGTCAGCATGTCCTCGGGCAGTGCGATCACCACCGGGCCGGGGCGGCCGCTGGTTGCGGTGTAGTACGCGCGGGAAATGATCTCCGGGATGCGCGCCGGGTCGTCGACCTCGGTCGCCCACTTGGCGACAGTGCCGAACACCGCGCGGTAGTCGAGTTCCTGAAACGCCTCGCGCTCGCGCATGTGGCGCGCCACCTGACCGACGAACAGGATCATCGGGGTGGAGTCCTGGCGCGCAATATGCACGCCGGCCGACGCATTGGTGGCGCCGGGTCCGCGGGTGACGAAGCAGATGCCGGGCCGGCCGGTCGCCTTGCCGACCGCCTCCGCCATCATTGCCGCGCCGCTCTCCTGCCGGCAGATGGTGACGGCGAGGTCGCGGCCGTAGCAGGCGTCGAGCGCCGCGATGTAGCTCTCGCCCGGCACGCAGAACACGTGCCGCGCGCCGTGGATCACGAGCTGGTCGATCAGAATCTCGCCGCCCGTTCGCAGGCTGTCACTGGCACGCATATGTGTCTCCCCTCATGCCCGGGCATAGCCCGTCGAAGACGGGCGTAAACGCCCTGGTGCCCCGGGCATCGAAAAAGAATTTTGATCTGAAGAAGATGGATCGCCGGGTCAAGCCCGGCGATGACGTCGCCCGCGCGTGGATTTCACCGCTTGATCGGACAGAACTTGGCGGGGATCATCAGCGAAGTCCTCTGCTCCAGCAGATAGCCCGACTCGTTGAGCTTCTGGAGATAGAGCTGCCATTCCGGGTCGGCGAACATCGCCGCGCGGCGCTTCGCGCGGTCAGCGGCATCCTCGTAACCCCACTGATGCACGACCGTGTTCACGTCGCCGCTCTCGGCATACATGTAGGCGAGCGGCGCGCCGAGATGCCGCGTCTGGGCGGCGAATCCATACTGTTCATAGATCGCGAGGTGTCCGGCAGTCATGCCGGGCTTGATGCGGTAGGTGCGATGATCGACGAGCACGCGCTTTCTCCGTGGGTGGATGAGGATTGGTCGCCGCAACATCTGTTTCGCTGCGCGCGCCCGGGTCAATAGCACTCAGTGAGGAGCACGGCTGCGCCGGTGCGGGCCGTTCAGGGAAATTTCGCACCCTGGGTGCGGCCGTGCAGCGTACGGTCGTCGTAGTCGCGCCGCCAGCGGCGCAGTTCCTTCATCAGGTTGTTGCCGAGGCGGTTCGCCGATTTCTCGAGCCCTTTGCAATCCTGGATGGGCGGCAGCCCGCCGATGCCGATCTCGATCTGGCGCGCGGTTTCGACAATCCTCTGCACGTGCCCATTCTGATGCTGCATGAGCTTGTCGGCATAGGCGGCGAAGGCCCGCTGCAGTGCGGCCGGCGCCTCGGCGCCCGCTTGCAGCCGCGGAAACCGCATCAGGATGTCCGCCTTCACGCTGGTGCCGGTAATCGCACAGTTCGGCAGGCCCCGGAACGTGAAGCGCCACGAGATATTTGCGTAGGTCAGCGAATCGTAGCGCTTGCCGTCGCGGGTGTGGGTAGGACCGAGTTGATCGAGGCTCGCCCGGACCTGCTGCGGCGTCGAGCCGGCCACGTCGTAATAATCCATCTTCTTGCTGACGAGCGGCTCGGCGGAGGCGGCTGTCAGACCGACTACGAGCAGAAAAACGACAGACGCCGGGACCACAACCTGGACACTCATAACGAGCATTATTTGACGCTACCCGCGGGACGGCAAGGGGGCGGCGGGCGAAATCCGCGGGCGGCGGAGCGCTACTGCGGAAACCGGGCGCCCTGGGTGGCGCCGTGCCGGGTGAGCCGGTCGTAGTCGCTGTCGGCCTGGTTCGCTTCCTTGATCAGCGCATGGCCAAGATCGTTTGCCTTGGTGCGCAACGCGTCGCAGGTCGGCTCCGATGGCAGAGCCAGAATTCCGGCCTCGATCTTGCGGGCGGCGTCGATGGCGTTCTGCGCGTGGCCCTTCTCGTGCACCATCAGCTTCTCGGTGTAGACGGCGAACGCCTTCACCAGCGACGACGACGTGGTCTCGTCGGTCTTCAGCCGTGGAAACGTAATGACGATCTTGACGTCGGTCGTAGCCGAGGTGATGCCGCAGGCGTTGCCGCGCTGCCGGTATTGGAATTTCCAATAGACGTGCCAGCGGCAGACCGCGTCGTATCGCTTGTTGTCGCTGCTGGACACCGGACCTTCGCGGTTCAGGCTCGCCCGCACCTCGCGTCCGGTGGCGCCGCTGACATCGTAGTAATGCACGGATTCGGAAACCGTGGGCTCGGCCAAAGCCGGCACAACGGCCGGCACCGCGGCCAGTATCGCGGCGGCTGCCACGACGCGGGCGACAACACACGGCAGCGCTGGCATTGGCCCGTCTCCGCACAGATCGGCGGCCGCTGGGATTGCCGACCACTCGGGCGGCAATATGGCTCGCGGGCGCGGCCCGGCGCGGTCAGCTTTGAGCACTCACCGCTGAGCCATCCTGAGCAGGACATCCTTCACCGGATATCTGGTCCAGGAGAAGGTGACGAAATCGCGGTGCCGGACGCCTTCACCGGTCGAGAGGAACGCCACGGTGCCCGGCTTCAGCGGTCCGTCGAGCTCGTCCTGGACCGGGATGCCCTTGGCGCGCAACGTCTGGGCGAGTTCGTCGTCGCGACGCTTCAGGTGCGCGGTGTAGGAACTGACGAAGAACGCATGGCGGTTCTTGACGATCCATGAGGCAAATTTGTCCAGGTGACTGTAGAGCGAATCGAGCATCACGACGCCGATGATGCGCTTGCCGAGCCCGCCGACGCTCAGGCTCGAAGCGGCGGTCTCGAACCCGCCGCTGTAGGAGACGATGACGACCGGCATCTTCGCGAAGATGTCCTCGGAACGCGGATCGCCATAGGCGTCGGCAAGCTGGCCGGCCGCTTCCGCCATGAACCGCTTCAGGCCGTCGCGCTCCCAGAATTTCCCGGCGCTGGAATCCGCGGCGTCGTAGGCAAGCTGCGGCGCGACCAGCACCGCGTTGGTCCCGGAATCGGAAATCTGCTTGGGCAGCAGTTGCCGGTCGCGGACGTCGCGCGCCAGCGTGGCGCCGTGACCGTGGAAGAACACCACAATGACGCCCGGCTTGCGCGCGTCGAAGCCCGCCGGCACGTGGACCAGCACCCGGTTGTCGCTGTACCGGCTGCCGCGCCCGCTCTTGCCGGAATACGGGAAGGCGGAATTGTCGAACCCGACCAGCCGGGTGTTCGCCTGCTTGACCACCGACATGCTCGGAATCGTCGGCGTCAGCGCCGCCACCTTGTAGGTCGTGGACGGGATCCTGACCGGACGTTCGACCGCCGTCTCGCGCGTCATGTGGGGAGCGAAAGCCATTCCGGGCGCGAACACGACTTCGCGCGCCGTCTGGGGCGCATAGCCCATCGCAGCATATCGATCCGCGAAGGTATCCGGCAAAAACCGGTCCGCGAACGAATCCTTCGGCACCGGTCGCCCGATGGCGGCGGTACGGGGCGCGCGCGGAACGATTGTCTCGCCATTGGCGGCGGCAAAGCGCGTGGACGCCGATTTTTCCGCCTCGGCCCCGCCCTTGGTCTCGGACGTCTTGCAGCCCTGAAGAAGCAGGCACGACAGCACGATAAGCGCCGCCGACACAGCCGGCCGGCACCGCCACAAAGCTGTCCCGCGCGTCCCCAAAAGATCGCACAGGCGGCTGATGTTCGGGACGTTCGATCCCGCTGAAACCATCCCCAATAGTTCCAAGCCAAACGGGCTGTGGGCGCGGCAACGCCGCCACCACTGGGACCACGTCTGTCTTTGGAACCCCCCGATCTTCCCGACGATATTGAAAACAATAGATTATGTCGGCATTGTGGGCCGCTTCGCAGGACCCGGGGGACAAATCCGATGTCCGGCGGCCGACCGACGCCATCCGGACGACGTCAGAAACTTCAGCCAGGCTCATAAATCTTGATCCTCGCTAACCTACAGGCGCTTCCGGCGCAGTAATGCCTTCTTCACTATGTCTAAGGTCAAATGAGAAACGCGGGTTGGAGGATGCATGGCCGCCAATGAGGTTGGAAGTCCAGCTGGATCGGCCAGCACTCCGAAAGGTCCCCTAGCCGTTACGATGATGACAGCCACCGCAATCGTGGTGGCCGACATGATCGGCGTCGGCGTCTTCACCAGCCTTGGCTTCCAGGTTCAGGGAACTCCCTCCGGGTTTGCCTTGCTACTGCTCTGGGTGGTCGGCGGCTGCGTCGCCTTGTGCGGGGTCTTCTCCTACGGCGAACTCGCCGCAATGTTTCCCCGCTCCAGTGGCGAGTACAACTTCCTGCGGCAGACCTATCACCCGGCCGTCGGTTTCATGGCGGGATGGTTATCGGCCACGGTCGGGTTTGCCGCCCCGGTGTCATTGGCCGCGATGGCGTTCGGCGAGTACGGCAAGGCGATCCTTCCGGGCGCCCCGCCGCTGGCGCTGGGCCTGGGCCTCGTTTGGATTGTCACGTTCGTCGGGGTACTCGGGCTCCAGCACAGCAGCAGATTTCAGATGGCCTGGACCCTGGCGAAAGTCGCCATGATCCTCGCTTTTCTGATCGCGGGATTTGCGATGGCAACGCCCCAGCCGATCTCGTTTCTGCCGACGGCCGGCGATTCCTCGCTTATTTTCAGTGGAGCATTCGCGATCAGCCTGGTGTTCGTGATGTATTCGTATTCCGGCTGGAACGCCGCAACCTACATCACCGGCGAAATGCAGGATCCGCAACGCAGCGTACCGCGCTCCCTGCTGTTCGGCACGCTGATCGTGATCTTCCTGTACGTCGCGCTCAACGCGCTCTTTCTCTACTCGACGCCGATCAATCAGCTCGCCGGGCAAATCGATGTCGCGGTCGTCGCGGGCAAGCATATTTTCGGCGACCTCGGCGGGCGCATCGTCGGCGGGCTGATCTGCATTGGTCTCATCTCCTCGGTCAGCGCGATGATGTGGATCGGCCCGCGCGTGACCTCCACGATGGGCGAGGACATCTCCATGCTGCGGGCCTTCGCCCGCCGGTCGGCGAGCGGCGTGCCGACCGTCGCGATCCTGTTTCAGGCGGCGGTCGCGACCGTGATGTTGCTGACCCAAAGCTTTGAAGCGGTTCTGGAATTCATCCAGTTCGCGCTCCTGACGTGCTCGTTTCTCGCGGTGCTCGGCGTCGTGAAACTGCGCATCACCCGGCCCGACCTGCCGCGACCTTATCGCGCCTGGGGATATCCGGTGACGCCCCTGATCTTCCTGTCGGTGACGGGATTCATGATGTACTACCTGTTGACGCAACGGCCGGTCCAATCGCTGATCGGCGTACTGATGATGGCCTCGGGCCTCGCACTCTATTACCTTTCACGAACCCGGATGTTCCGGGTCGCAACCCCCACGTGAGTTTGCACACCCATGCTTCATCGTAGAATGATGATCGCCGGCGCCGCCAGCCTGTTGCTCGTGACCGCAGCGCCGCCGCTCGGCGCCGACGCCGTATCCCCGAACGATACTGCGCGCTTCCTTGCGGGCCTGCCGCCTGCCGCCGACTCGCCGCTTGCGGCGCTGACCAAGGACGGGGGTTGGCAGCAGCATGCCACGACGTTCAATTCGACCTTCGAGCGTGTCGAGAAGAGCCAACTCTCGCGCGTTCGCGCGTGGTCGGCGAGCCATCTGAACGAGCCAAAATCCACGCTGTTCTACATGTTCAGCGGCCCGGACTTCCTCTACGCCAACGCATTCTTTCCGAAGGCCAAGACTTACGTGCTGGCCGGTCTCGAGCCCGCCGGCTCGATACCCGACCTCACCAAGTTGCGTTCGCTCGGATCGGACCTGAACCAGCTTCGGAATTCGCTACGCTGGATCCTGCAATACAGCTACTTCATCACCAGCCAGATGTCGTCGGATTTGCGCCGCGGCCGACTCACCGGCACGTTGCCGGTGCTGTACGTCTTCATGGCGCGCTCCGGCAAGACGGTTCGCGAGGTCAGCTACGTCAAGCTCGATGAGACGGGCGCCCTGCAGCCGGATTCGGATACCAGCAAAAAAGTGCCGGCCCGCGGCGTCAAGATCGTGTTCGCTGACAGTGATGGCGAGGAGCGGACGCTCTATTACTTCAGCACCGACCTGTCCAACGGCGGCGTCGACGGTAGCAAGTTTCTCAGCTTCCTCGAGTCGCTGGGACCGGGGGACGGCTTCGTGAAAAGCGCGTCCTACCTGCCGCACAATCCGGGCTTCTCGAAGGTTCGCGACTTCCTGCTCGCCCAGAGCAACGCTATCGTACAGGACGATACCGGCATCCCGTTGGCCCGCTACGAAACCCAAAAATGGGAATTGCACCCGCACGGCAAGTATGTCGGCCCGATTCCGGTCTTCCGCGGCATGCACAACGCCAAATATGCCGCTTTGTTCAAGAATGCGCCGCCGATCGACTTCAGCCTTGGCTACCGCTGGAAGCCCAACCAGTCGAATTTGCTGCTGGCCATAAAGAAGCCGGGAATTTCGACGTCCATACAGCAGTTTGCTTCGGATTCGGCGCAATAGGGTGCGGACGTTTTCCGTATGACGGGCCCCGAGTGTACCGGATTGGGATCACCGACGTGAGTTCGCACCCATGATTCAGCGCAGAACGATGATCGCCGCGATGGCCGGCCTGCTGCTTGCCACCGCAGCACCCGCCCTCGCCGCCGACGCCGCGTCCCCGAACGACACGGCTCGCTTCCTCGCGGGGATGCCGCCGGCCGCGGATTCGCCGCTCGCCGCGCTGGCCAAGGATGGGTCCTGGCAACAGCACGCCCGTAACTTCGACTCGGCATTCAATCGCGTCGATCAGGGCCAGCTCGCGCGCATTCGCACCTGGTCAAGCAGCCACGTCACAAATCCGAGCCCGACCCTGTTCTACTTCTTCAGCGGTCCGGACTTTCTCTACGCCAACGCGTTTTATCCCAAGGCCAAGACCATCGTGATGGCGGGCCTGGAGCCGGTCGGGGCCGTGCCGGACCTCGCTGCGATGCGGGGCTCGATCGGTGGGGAATTGGCGCGCCTGCGCAGTTCGCTCAACACGATCCTGTCGGTCAGCTTCTTCATCACCAAGAGGATGAAGTCCGATCTGGGCTCCGGCCGGGTCAACGGCGCTTTGCCGATCCTCTACGTCTTCCTGGTGCGCTCGGGCTACACCATCCGCGAAGTCACGCCGGTCAGAGTCGATGCCGACGGCACCCTGCAAACGGGCGCCGATGCCGCCAAGAGCGGCCCGGCCCCCGGCATCAAGATCGTATTCGCTGGCAGCGACGGCGAGGCGCGGACGCTCTACTACTTCAGCACCAATCTTGCGGACGACGGCGTCAAGAACAGCAACTTCCTGAAGTTCTGCGAGACGCTCGCCCCCGGCGATGGCCTGATCAAAAGCGCGTCCTACCTGCTGCATTCGGGCGGCTTCAACCGTGTCCGCGACTTCCTGCTGGTCAACACCAATGCGATGATCCAGGACGATTCCGGCATCCCGCTCGCTCACTACGCGCCACAGAAGTGGGATCTCCAGCCGTTCGGCCGCTATCTCGGTCCGATCGGAATTTTCCCGGGCCGCTACCAGCAGAAATACGCCGAGCTGTTCAAGAAGAGCCGCCCGATCGATTTCGGCATCGGCTATCGCCACCGGTCCAGCGAATCCAATCTGCTGCTTGCGGTCAAGAAAGCGCCCGTGACACTGGATCAGACTGAAGACAAGAGCGCCGAGGCGACGGCATCGACTCCTCCGGCCGAAGACGCAAAACCGGCACGCAAAAGAAAGGCCGCGCCGCGAAATTCCACGCGCGCCTGGCAATGGCCGGGTTTCGCTCCGCAGCGACGGTGACGCGGCCGATCGCCGGTTTGATGCGGGCCCAACGCTGCCCCTTACGAAATCGCGCGCGGCGAAGTCAGAATGCGACGCAGGCCCGCCGCACAATCACGCCGACCGACTCCTGGCGGAAGCTCCGCTTGTAGGCGTCGGCGATCTCGTTGAGACGGGCGAGGTCCTCGGCTTGGCCGGGCAACACGATCAGTACGATCTTGCTCGATTCGCGAATGATCTTGCGGCCGACCTTATCCCACCACTGGCCGGCAGCCTCGAACACGGTCAGTCCGTCCGGAAAGCGCGGCGTGATCTCGTTATCGACGAACAGCATCCACTGCTCCTCGCTCACCCCGACGCGTCCGCCAATGCTGCGCCCGAAGATCAGTTCGGCGACTTGTTGCGGTTTGTGGGCACCGGAGCACTCGATCAATTGGGCATCGGCGCTGCTTGGCAGGAGCCAGAGGATCAGCGCAGTTGCGAGGCTGGGCGAACGCAAGGATCAGCCGCTGATGCGTTCGATCGCGGCGCCGCAGGCCGACAGCTTGTCTTCCAGCCGCTCGAAGCCGCGATCGAGATGATAGACCCGGTTGACCATGGTCTCGCCTTCGGCGGCCAGCGCGGCGATCACCAGCGAGACTGAGGCGCGCAGGTCGGTCGCCATCACCGGAGCGCCCTTGAGCCGGTCGACGCCTTCGATCGTGGCCTGCTCGCCGTCGAGGCGGATTTGGGCTCCGAACCGCGCCAGCTCCTGCACGTGCATGAAGCGGTTCTCGAAGATTGTCTCAGTGATGTGCGACGTGCCCTCGGCGCGGGTCATCAGCGCCATCAACTGGGCCTGCAGATCGGTCGGGAAGCCGGGGAACGGCTCGGTCGTGACTTCGACCGGCGCCAGCCGCTTGCCGTTGCGCGCCACCCGCAGGCCGCGGTTGGTCTCGTTGTATTCCAGGCCGGCCTTGGCGAGAACGTCGAGCCCGCTCTGCAGCAGGTCGGCGCGGGCGTTCTCCAGCATCACGTCGCCGCCGGTCATCGCCACCGCCATCGCGTAGGTGCCGGTTTCGATCCGGTCCGGCAGCACGCGGTGACGCGCGCCATGCAGCCTCGGCACGCCCTCAACCACGATGCGCGAGGTGCCGGCGCCGTTGATCTTCGCGCCCATCTTGTTGAGACAGTCGGCGACGTCCTTGACCTCAGGCTCGCGCGCCGCATTCTCGATCACGGTGGTGCCTTCCGCCAGCGCCGCCGCCATCAGCGCCGTATGGGTTCCGCCTACCGTCACCTTGGGGAAGACGATTTCGCCGCCGCGCAGGCCATGCTTGGTCTTGGCGATGACGTAGCCGCGATCGATGTCGATCTCGGCTCCGAGCCGTTCGAGCGCCATGATCAGCAGGTCGACCGGCCGGGTGCCGATGGCGCAGCCGCCCGGCAGCGACACTTTCGCCTCGCCGAAGCGCGCCAGCAGCGGCGCGACCACCCAAAAGCTGGCACGCATGCGCGACACCAGTTCATAAGGCGCCGTGGTGTCGATGATGTTGGCCGCCGAGATGTGCAGGGTCTGGCCGTCATACTGTGTCTCGCCCGGACGCTTGCCGCCGACCATGATGTCGACGCCGTGGTTGCCGAGGATGCGCTGCAGGAGATTGACGTCCGCCAGCCGCGGGACATTGTCGAGGATCACCGTCTGGTCGGTGAGCATGCTGGCGATCATCAGCGGCAGCGTGGCGTTTTTGGCGCCGGAAATCGGGATCGTGCCCTTGAGCTTCTGCCCGCCCTGGATGCGGATGCGATCCATGCTCCCCTCCCCCGATTTGCCGCGAATGCGGACCGATCCGGCGCTCAGCCTGGACGCGGAATCGCCAAAGCCCGGCAAGAGCCCCAAAGCACCGCCTCGCCGGACGACCTCTAGGGCTTATCGTCGCCAATTCCGGCGGAATCGTGGGTTCCGGGGGGCCGGTCGGTTCCTCCGGCCGCCGCCCGGCTGCGGGCCTGCGCCTTGCGCCGGCGCAGGTTCTCGCGCAGCGCCGCGGCCCGGCGCGCCTGCTCCTGCGCCTTGTGGTTATTGGTGATTTTGTGCGCTTCGGAATTAGCCATAACGAGAAGAGGTTGCGCCATTTCCGGCCCTGTGGCAAGGATCGCGCCACTCGCGGGCCCTCCTCGCAGGCTCCCGCGCGACGCTGCCGTAGCTCAGTGGTAGAGCACTCCCTTGGTAAGGGAGAGGTCGTGAGTTCAATCCTCCCCGGCAGCACCATTAAAGCCCCTGAAATATGGGCCTTTCTGCTAGGGCACTCCCGTTTCCCCCACTCTTCGCATGCGAACGAAACGGGATTTCGCGTGCCAAATTGGGGGAAATCTAGGGGACTTCATTCGCTGAATGTTCTCACAACCGAGCGGGGACACGCATGACCGCGCAACCGATAGCAATCACGAATCGCGCGGACTTCAAGTTCTGGGCATTCTGACAAGCCGGACCATCACAAGCTGCTTCGTGAGATCATTTTCCTCAACCGAGAAACCGCGCCAGTGGCTCTTGCTCTCCCGCGCCGATCTTCAGCAGCGGCGAAGGCCGCTACTGCGTAACGATGAGCGGTCCGATGTTCCGATTCACAACTCAGAAGCTGCGCGCCATGATCACGGCCGTACGGACAACCGCTCAACGCATTACCGATGAGCTGAAAGCGACTGACTATTAGGCTGCGGACTCACAAAAACCTGAGCCACAGGCGGAGGCAAGCGATTTTGACCATGGCAAGGTAGTTTAGGGCGCTGCGGTCGTACCGAGTTTCGATGTGTCCGAACTGCTTGAGCCTGTTGAAGCATCGTTCGATCAGGTTGCGCTTTTTGTGTTTTGTCTTGCTGTAGGTGATGCCGTCGTAGCGATTTGACTTGGGCGCGGCGTGCGGCGTGCAGTGCTGGTCCTCGATCAGGCCCCTGATCCAGTCGGCATTGTAGCCCTTGTCGGCGATGACGTCGGCGCCCGCCGGCAATTCGTTGAGCAGCAGTTCGGCCATCGGCTGGTCGTTCATCTGGCCGGGCGAGAGTTCGTTTTGAACCGGCAGGCCGTTGCCGACCACCCGCAGATGCAGCTTGGTCGTCAGTCCTCCACGACTTCGACCGATGCAAGCGTCTCCAGGCGGTTTTTTTGGGCGGCAGCCTGCTGATGAACGCGCACGATGCGGGAATCGATCATCTGCACCTTGCCGTCGTGGGCCTCGATGATGGCATCCATCAGCTTGTCCCAGACGCCGGCCTTCCGCCAGCGGTTGATGCGGTTGTAGACCGTCGTCGGAGGCCCATAACGCTCGGGCAAATCCGCCCAGGGCGAGCCGGATCGCAAAATCCAGAAGATGCCGTTCAACACCCGCCGGTCATCGACCCGAGGCACCCCGCGCGGCTTATCCGGAACAACGGCTGGATGGTCTTCCACTCAAACTCGCTTAATTCATAGCGGGCCATCATCAAGCTCCTTTGCGGAGCTTGATTCATCATTCAGGTGATTTGCATACCGTATATGAGTATGCGGCCTAATCTTGGGCAAGACGCGCGGTTTAAAATGCAACTTCTACTCCGCGTAGCGCCCGAAGGGCGCCTGCAGCGCCGCCCGGTGTATTGGAACTCCCTTGAAAACAGCCCCCGATCTCAATCGGGAGACCGGCGGCAAAGCAAGTTGGGAGACCGCAGCCTACCCTGGCAGAGCACGAGTAGCTGCAGCATCTCCGCCACGCCGCGCCGAAATTGACGTTCCAGGCGAAGGAAGCCCGACGCGAGACAAACAGATATCAATCACCTGCCCATCCGATCGAAGATTAGACATGTCACGTGCGCGGCGTTTGGGCCTGCAGATGCGGATCGTCGCCCGGCCGATAGCGAACCGCCCCGGCGGCGGTAGCTCCGGAAGAGACCTGAGACGCCGGAGCCAAGGTTGACGGTAATTCGCCGGAGGCCATCTTGGCTTGAAGCTCGCGCAGGCCGTCGATATTCAGCGTAAGCGGTTTGCCAAGCCACATGGCGTTGTAGGTATGGTCGAAGATGTCGTCGCCGGTGATGGCATGAAGCATCACGCTCAGATCATTCCGGTTGAGTGTTATCCATTCGACGAACCGCGCCAGATCTTCGGTTGGGAACTGGAATCGAAACATCGGCATCGGATGCAGCGGGTTGGCTTCGTCGAGCCAACGGTAGTCCCAAATGCGAAAATGATCCTGGACGTCCTCGTTCAATTGCACTGCCACGCCGCGTTGCTCGGACATGAAATAAATGTGGCAATGCCAGCCGACGATCTTGTTGGGCTTGTTCGAGGGCTTGGTCATGCTTCAGCTCCCTGGTCTTTTTTCGGACAATTGTTAGATTGATGCGATTGCAACATAGTTCGGCGCCCACGCCAATGGCCGGCGCTCTGACAACAGCGCATCTCTGGACCGACGCAGCATCACGGCGTCCCGTCGTCTCGATGGGCGCGGCGCAATGCGCCGTGGGCCGCGGCAAGCGTCGCGATGCCGAAACCGATCACGACGATGACGCCGTAGACCAGGAGTGTGATGCCAAGCCCGGGCATGACTTCTCCGGACCCGTGCAGGCCGATGGATTCGACGGCGGACCGATAGACGATGACGCCGAATAACGCCGCGGCTACCAGATGCCAGGTACGGTCGAGTGGCGCCCGGAACCGCTGCGGAAGCCACGCCGACAGAGGCTCGACCTGAATGTGAAGGTTTGACGACTGGCATTCCGCGAGCGCGGTGCTCATGGCAACCACCATCAGGATGCCAACCATGTCGATTACACCGCGAAGGATCAGAAGATTGGTCGCCCGTCCCACGACCTCGACCACGGTCACAATGACGGCGACGAGCAGCGCAAACGAGCCGATCGAGGTGACGTACCACAGGAACGCCCGGAACCGCTCGTTCATGGCCCCATCCTTTGCGGCAGAAACAGCGCGATCTGGGGGAAGGCCAGCAACAGCGCGGCCAGCGCAATCATAGCGCCGAGGAACGGCCAGATGCCGATGAACGCGTCGCGCATGCTGATCTCGCGCACCAGCGACACCAGCACGAAGACGTTCAGGCCGACGGGCGGCGTGATCAGGCCGAACTCGATCAGCAGCACCATCACGATGCCGAACCAGATCGGATCGAAGCCGAGCGCCGTGATAAGCGGATAGAGCACCGGCACGGTCAGGAACATGATGCCGAGGCTTTCCATCAGGCAGCCCAATCCGCTCAGCACCAGCATGATAACGACCATGACGAGGTAGCGGTTGAGGTCGAACTGCGTGATCGCCTCGGCTAGGTCACCCGGCAGGCGGCTCGCCTCCATGAAGAACTGGTAGAAGGCGGTGCCGATGATGATGAGATAGATGACGGCCGACGACAGGGCGCTGTCACGCAGCGCGGCGAACAGCAGCGACCAGGTCAGCCGCCGCGCGACAGCAGCCAGCACGATGGCAGCCGCCGCCCCCATGGCGGCGCCCTCCGTAGGCGTAAACAGCCCGACGAAGATGCCGCCCATCAGGAAGCCAAACAGCACGAGGACCGGCAAGACGCCGAAAAGCTTCTTCCAGTCGCGCCGCTGGTCGGCGGCGAGCGGCGCATCCTCGGGCCGCCGCCACGTCCACACCATGACGACGAGGGCGAACAGCGCGATCAGAATGCAACCGGGCACGATCCCGGCGATGAACAGCTGGCCGATCGAGTTCTCGGTGAGGTAGGCGTAGATGATCATCATGGTGGATGGGGGGATCATGATGCCGAGCGTGCCGCCCGCCGCGATCGAGCCGCCGACCAGGCGAGGGCTGTAGCGATACGCCAGCATCTGCGGCGCTGCGACCTGCGCCATCGTCGAGGCACAGGCCAGCGAGGAGCCGCACACCGCGGAAAATCCTCCGGCCGCAATGATGGTGGCGATCGCCAGACCGCCCCGCACACGGCCGACCACCACATAGATCGCCTCGTAGAGGAGTTGCGAGAGCCCGGCCCGCACCGCAACGTTGCCCATCAGAATGAACAACGGCAGCGTCGACAGCGCGTAGTTGCTGAGGATCTCGATCGGCACCGTGCCGAGCAGATAAAATGCGGTATCCCAGCCCTTCAGAATGACGATGCCGCCAATCCCGGTGATCGCCACGGCGATGCCGATGGGCGCCCGCAGCGCGAGCAGCGCGCACAGGACGAC
Source organism: Xanthobacteraceae bacterium (assembly GCA_050179645.1). Taxonomy (GTDB): domain Bacteria; phylum Pseudomonadota; class Alphaproteobacteria; order Rhizobiales; family Xanthobacteraceae; genus VAZQ01. The sequence goes on from JBFXEX010000001.1 coordinate 51,029, forward strand.
GAAGCCGGACAGTCCGAGCGCGAAAGGCGACATCAGGTCACGGAGTTTGTTTCAGGCAGCGGCGGCCGCGCCCGTTGCGGGCGAGGCCGAGAGCTCGGCGATCAGTTGGCCTTGGCGCCGGCGGCCTTCTGCTTTTCGTACTCGGCCAGGAATTCTCGATGGAAGTCCTTGGCCTTCATGCCCTTGGCTTCCAGCCCCTGGAGGTAGGCATCGATAACGGGCTGGACCTGCTTCTGCCAGCGCGCGCGTTCGCTCGCCGACAGGGCGGTCATATTGTGACCGGGCGACTGCGCGATCTCCAGGCCGGGCTTGTCGGTAGCGTGGAACGCGCTTGAGAACCTGGCGGCGGTATCCGGGTTCGAATAGGCGTCGAGCAGCGCCTTCACATCCGCCGGCAGGCTGTCGTATTTCTTCTGGTTCATGAAGATGAACAGCGGCGCCGCGGTGATGTCGACCTTGAGATGGTGTGACGTGACCTCGCCGACCTTGAAGGCGCGAAGCATCCCCCAGGCGCCGATCGAACCGTCGATGACGCCCTTCTGCAGCCGCTCGTAGATTTGCGGCGCCGGCACGATGATGCCCTCGGCGTTAAGCTGCTTGAGCGCATCCACCATGGAGGGTCCGCCGGCACGAATTTTGAGGCCCTTGAGGTCCTCGAGCTTGCTCACCGGCTGGCGGGTGTGAAGCTGCTGGACCGCCGTCAGCCAAATCGCGATCGGGTGGACACCGGGATATTCCTGCTTGAGGTACTTGCCCTGCGTCAGCCACAGCGCCCGGCTTGCCGCGACCGCATCCTCATAGAGGAACGGCAGTTCGACAATCTCGGTCATCGGGAAGCGGCCCGGCGTGTAGCCGAACAGTCCATGCGCGATATCGACTACGCCACGCTGCACCTGCTCGAACTGCCGCTGCGGCTGTCCGAACCCGGTCCCTCCGAAATAGGTCTCGAACTTCACCTTGCCGTTGGAAGCCTTCTGGATGTCCTCCACCATCTTGTCGATCACCATGCGGTGGTTCGGATTGGCGGAGCCCGAGAATGCGCTGAACGACAGCGTAAGCGTTTCGGCGCGCGCCCCGGCGCCTGGCAACGACAGCGCCAACATTGCCGCTGTCGCGGCGATGGTATGCATCAGCTTCATTACATCCTCCCTGTGCAGTGTCTCTCCGGTTGGACGACTGCATCTGTTCTGATTTGATGGCTACTAGTATCCGATGACTGCTCTTCTAACGTCTCCCAGAAGAATTGCACTGCGACGCCGCGTAGCGCCCGATATCCTCCGCTTACACGGGCGGACCGCAGGACCTTGCCTCACTCGCTGGTTCGATCGTACTCGCCCAGTCCCGGTCGATAAGTCTTCTCGTCAAGAAACTGCCTCATCGCCCGCGTTCGACCCGATTCCGGATCGAGGTATTGGAGCTCACGCTCCTTCGCGAGCAAATAATCTGCGGCCTGCTCGATACTCATGCCGCGCACGAACCGAAGGCTCTCCTTGATCGTCCGCAGCGTCTGCGGGTTCTTTCTTGCCAGCAGCTCTGCTAGCGCCATCGTTTCCGAAAGCAGCTGATTCCGCGGCACGGACTTGTTGATCAGGCGAATAGCTGCGGCTTGCTTGCCGTCAAGCGGCTCGCCGGTCATCGCGTACCAAACTGCATCGCGGTATGACAAACCATCCATGATGACCTTGCCGACAAGTCCGCCCGGCAGAATTCCCCAATTCACTTCCGACAGACCAAATTGGGCATCATCTGCCGCGATGGCGAAATCACAGGCGTAGAGCTGAACAAACGCGCCGCCAAAGCAGTGACCGTTGACCATCGCGATGGTCGGCTTGGGAAACGTACTTAATAACGTCCACCGCCATTGATGATTGGCCAATCTGGCGAGGTGCCGCTCTTTTGGCTTGTCATCGAGATCACGGAAAAACAGCTTGATGTCCTGGCCCGCGCACCAGCTCTCTCCGGCCCCTGTCAGCACGAGGACCCGGGTATCGGGATCCTCTGCCAGTTCCTTAAGAACGTCGACCATTTCGAAATGGAGCTGCGGGCTCATTGCGTTGCGCTTGTCAGGTCGATTTAGCGTGACGATGGTCGTTGTGCCTTCGCGCGCAACCTTGACCGTCTGCAACGAGTTGAAATCCACGGCATCACTCCCGAAAAATCCGCTGTCAGGTTTGCGACCTTGCCGCGGACTAGAAAGCATTCTAATCCCGGCCTCCCTAGTGTCAAACAATCAATCTATTGACCTTTTGATCGTTCTATACTCTGTTGACCGGAATAGTTCAGCCGCCTGCCCGTGGGCTGGCGGAAATGCGCACAGCTACCGCAGAACGAAAATAGGAACTGATTTGGGAGAAACCCATGCTGCGTTTTCTTGCTGCTCTGGTCGCGCTGTCGGTAGTGGCGGCAAAAGCGCCGGCTCAAGAGCAATGGCCCTCCCGTCCGATCAACTTGATCGTACCCTACGCAGCCGGAACCGCTCCGGATGTGATCGCACGGCTCCTTAGCGATCAACTATCTGTCCGGCTGGGTCAGCCTGTGGTCGTCGACAACAAGACTGGAGCCGGCGGGCTGATCGGCACGGAAGCTGCGGCTGGCTCGAAGAACGACGGGTACACGCTGTTTCTCGGCTCGCTCGACACGCAGGCCATCATTGGTCACTTGTACACTAAACGGAAGCACGATCCGGCGACGGCGCTTGTGCCGATTTCAATTCTCGGACGCATCGTCAACGTGATCGCAGCCTCGCCGGCACTTAACATCGGCTCGATGAAAGAATTGCTGGAGGCTGGTAAGCAGGGACGGACTTTCACATTCGCCACACCGGGCGTCGGGACAAATCTTCATCTGATTGGGGAACTCATCAAGCAACGCACTGGAGTCAATCTGAACCACGTCCCTTATCGCGCGGCGAGCGCGGGCTACACCGACGCCATGGCGGGACGGATCGATCTGGTGATTGCTGGGCTGCCTCCGCTCGCAGGCCTGCTCCGGGACAACAAGCTGAAGTCGTTGGTAACGACCGCACCTGATCGTGTGCCCACTCTTCCGGACACACCAACAATGGCGGAAATCGGCCACAAGGAGTTGACGGTTATCGGCTGGTTCGGTCTGCTCGCCCCCGCCGGCACCAGTCCCGAGATCATCAACAAGCTTCATGCCGAGGTGAAGGCGATCACTCAGAGCGAGGCTTATCGCAACCGGATGCGGGCCATGTTCATCGATCCGGTGAGTAGCAGTTCGCCTGAGGAATTCGGTGCGTTGATCAAGGCGGAGTCTGAGCGGTTTGGCGAGGTCGTGCGGGCAGCCAACATCAAGGTCCATCAGTAACAATATCCCCTCATCGAAGCTCGATTTCCATCGAAATCGCGTCACCGCGATAGACGCCGTGTCCGGCGTACAGAACGATCCCGCTTCGGTCGACGGCTATGCGATCGACCTTCGCGACCGGAGCGTTCAGGGGAATTCGCAGGAGCGCCGCTACATCGACGTCCGCGATCCCGATGGTCAGAGTTTGCCATGCCTTAGCGATCCGTGGACCGGCGATCTTGTGAAGGATTGGCAAGGTCGGCAGGCGGCGGAACTGAAGCGGTTGCCCCTGCCTGAACAGTTCATACTCGAGATGAAACCGGCCAACGAGGTAGGGTACGTCCTGGCGCAGATGCAACCTGCGCATCATTTGATATTTTGGCGCGGCACGACCTTTGACTCTGTCGAGAGGCGGCAGATCCGTCACGACGCGCTGCTCAAGCACTTCGATCTTGGCGCCGGCATGGGCCGAAATCAACGACTTCCAGTCGATCTCGAGCTTGTGGGCATGGCCGCCCAGAGGCGAGTTTCTGACGAACGTTCCCTTGGCGCGAAGGCGCTCAAGCAGACCTTCCTGTTCGAGAACACCCAAGGCCTCGCGGATCGTCCCCCTCGCCACAGAAAATTCATCCGCAAGTTTATCGACGTTCGGGATGCGGCCACCGACCGGCCACTCGCCGGACGCGATCCAATTGCGGAACAGCGTCGCCAGTTGAATGTAGCGGGCGACTGGGCTGCGGTTCAGATCGGTCGCATTGGTGACGACCCGGAGTGCACGATTCGTGGTCATAGAGCGATTGCCTGTTCCGCGCTGCGTCAATGGGGAAAGCCAGTATAGTCCGGCACGATGTGAACATCGATGAAGTAACACGCGCCGTTGGCCACCGCATCGACCCCGCGCCACACCGCCTCGCCCAGGTCCGAGAGCCTCAGAACGGCCTCCGATGCGTCGAAGCCTTGCGCCTTTGCGATCGCGGTTAGGTCGATGTCAGGATCGACGACACGTTGTCCGACCCACGCCGTTTCGGTCGGCCGGTTGCGCGACTTCGCTGTCACCTCCTGGTGCTGCTCATCGATGTAGTAGCCGCGATTGTTAGCGACAATTATCAGCACTGGAATCCGCCGGTTGACCGCCGTCCAGAGGGCCGTCGGCGTCATCAGAAATTCGCCGTCGCCGAACACCGCGACCGGAATCCGGCCGCTGCCCTTCAACGCCAGAGCCGAACCGACCGACATTCCGGTTGCGCCTCCAACGCCCGCCGCTCCGTCGGCGCCCAGATAATCAAGCGGATGGCGGATTGGCAGAGAACTCGCCTGCCAGCCGAGCGGCGCCCGCATCAGGCAATAGTCCCTGCCGGCGAGCGCAGCGTGCAGCGCTTCGCCGATGTCCCAGAGGCCGATTGCCTCTGGCCCGCCGCGCAACGGCCGTTTGCGCGTCACGGTCCGCCCGATCCCGCGACGTTCGTCCAATCGACAGCGAGCCCGTTCCGCCAGGGTAGAATGCTGCGCGAGTTCCTGAAGCAAATGCGGTACGACGCAATCGGGCTCGGCGAGGATATCGATATCGACCGGTGCGAGGCCGAGGTGATCGCGGGTCCAGCCGCGATGCAGAAAACCGCGCAGCAGCGACTCGACGGCGCCCTTTACGGACAGCGGCTGGTCGTCCCATTTGGTGTAACTGCGCACCAGCGCGCCCTGGTCGGCGACGCTGTGCAACCAGTCCACCGGCGTCCTCCGACGCTCGGAATCGAGCGGCCCGATTCCACCCAACACCATCATCGGCACGCGGTCGCACCAGGCGTTGTACATCGCCATGCTGGCGTGCATCACGCCGACGTTGCAGTGCACGATCACGCCCAGCGGCCGGCCTGTAACCCGCGCATAGCCGTGGGCGATGGCGACGGCGTTTTCCTCGTGCAGCGCCAGGATCATCTCCGGATCGCGATTGCCCAGGTGATTGACTAGGCTCTCGTGCAGCCCGCGAAAGCTCGACCCCGGACAGACGACGACATAGTCGAGCTTCAGCGCCCGCAGCGCATCGGCGATTACGTCGCTGTTCCAGATGTCGGTCATGACCGTCCCCGCGTCATTCAATCAATAGTATGGACTTTTGTCGCACGCAACGATAGTGGTTTGAGAGGAGTCCTCATGAGCCGTCTGCCTATCACCATCGCAACCTGGGATTACGATCGGGTGCGCGCCCTGACCGACGGCCGCGTGCAGGTCGAGGGCTGCGACGTTAACTACATCACCATGCCGGTGGAGGAGTGCTTCGAGCGGGCGTTCTTTCACGGCGAGTTCGAGGTCGCCGAGATCGGCTTCAGTCCTCACCTGATCGCCTTGTCGCGCGGACCGACGCCCTATGTCGCAATCCCGGTCTTTCTGTCGCGGATGTTCAGGCATTCGGCGGTCTACATTCGGACCGACCGCGGAATCGCGGGGCCCGCCGCCCTGCGCGGGAAGCGCATCGGCGTGCCCGAATACCAAATGTCGGCGGTGATGTGGTTTCGCGGATTTCTGCAGGACGAGTTCGGCATCGCCGCAAAGGACATCAACTGGGTGCAGGCCGGTCTCGAAAATCCGGGGCGTCGCGACAAGTTCCCGCTCAATCTGCCTGACGGTTTCCCACTCGTGTCGCGCAATGACACAGCTCTCTCCAGGATGCTGGCCGATGGCGAGATCGACGGGATTATCTCGGCGCGGCAGCCGTCATGCTTTGTCAGCAAGCATCCGATGGTGAGCCGGCTGTTTCCCGACTACCGCACGGCGGAGCGCGAGTATTACCGGAAGTCCAGGATATTCCCGATCATGCATGCGGTCGGGATCCGACGCGACATTTACGACAAGCACCGTTGGCTCGCCGCCAGCCTGTACAAGGCCTTCTTGCAGGCAAAGCGGCTTGCCGAGGCCGAATTCGTCGAGACGACGGCGCTCAAGGTCGGCCTGCCGTGGGTCACCGCGGAATACGAGGCGACGACCGACGCCATGGGCGCGGATTTCTGGTCCTACGGCGTCGCGCCCAACTACAAGACGCTATCGACCATGGCGCGGTATTCTTATGAGCAGGGCCTGGCGGTCCGTTTGCTGGCGGTCGAAGAAATGTTTGCGGAAGGCAATTTGAGCGAGGCCCGAGTATAGCGGAGGATACGATGACCGTCCAACTGATCTGCTGCTCGCACAGTCCGTTGATGACGACCGACGTCGAGGAATCGCAGCCCGACACGCATGCGCAATTCTTCAAGGAAATGGATTCCGCGGCTGACGCTCTGCGCAAGTTCGATCCGGATCTCGTCGTGGTCTTCGGCCCGGATCATTTCAACGGTTTCTTCTACGAGCTGATGCCGTCATTCTGCGTCGGCACCGCGGCCGAAGGGACCAAGGACTGGCATCTGGAAAGTGGGCCGCTCCGGGTGCCGCGCGAGCTTGCGTTGTCCTGCGTGCGGTTCCTGCAATCGCGAGACTTCGACGTCGCGATCTCGCACCAGATGAAGGTCGACCACGGCATCACGATTCCGCTGTTCAAGCTCACCGGTGCGCTCAACCGCTACAACGTACTCCCGGTCTTCATCAATTGCGCCGCCGATCCTCGCCCGTCGTTCCGGCGCGTGCGCGCCTTCGGCGAAGCCATCGGCGCATTTTTCGCCGACAAGGACATGCGCATCACCGTCGTGGGCTCCGGCGGCTTGTCGCACGATCCACCGACCCCTCGGCTCGAACTGAGCCCACCCGACGTGGCGCGCCGCCTGATCGTCCGGCAGACACCGTCCCAGGATGAACTCGACGCTCGCGAAAGCCGCGTCATCAAGGCGGCACGGGATCTCGTGGTCGGCAAGGGCCCCTGCTTGCCGCCGAGCGAGCGGTGGGACCGGGATTTCCTGACGACGTTTCTCGGCCCCAGGCACGAGGAATTCGACCGAATGAGCGACGCGGAAATCGATCGCGTCGCGGGATTCGGCGCGCACGAGGTCCGCACTTGGGTCGCGGCGGCGGCCGCCGCCCGCACCATGGGCGATCTGCGTCCGGAGCTTCGCTACTACCACCTCGTCCCCGAGTGGATCACCGGAATGGGCATTGTCGTCGGCCAGAACTGACGCACAAAGTCAAAGAACAAGCGGCCACGGGAGGACGACGAAGATGACGGTTCGCGAGCACGCCACTGGCTCGGCCCGCTCCGGCGACGTTGAGTTGTTCTATCGCCGGTTTGGCCGTCCGGGCCGCACCCCGGTGCTGATCGTGCACGGCCTCTCGTATTTTTCCTACGACTGGATCGAACCCGCCTCCCGCATCGCCTCCGACCGGGAAATCGTCGCCATGGACATGCGTGGCTTCGGCAACTCGGATTGCAGCCCGACGCGCGACTACAAGCTCGACACGCTCAGCGCGGACGTGATCTGCCTGCTCGACCATCTCGGGTGGCAAAAGGCGGTGCTGATGGGGCACTCGTTCGGCGGGCGGGTTTGCCTCGCGACCGCCGGCTGGCGGCCCGAGCGTACCGCAGGGCTCATCCTCGTCGACTTCGCTCCGGATATCGCGCCGGAAGGACGGCGCCACACCGCCGAGCGCATCGGCCTGCAGCCAGACGTGTTCGCCTCGGTTGACGCGGCGCTGGCCTATCACGGCCACGACAATGTGCCGGCCGCCTCCCCACTCCGGAAGCGCTACGAGGCGTTCCTGAAGAAGAGTGAGTCAGGCTACGTCCTGCGACGCGATCTCGCCTTCCGCGACAGTTTCAAGAAGGCCCTCGACACCGGACAGTCGGCGCCGGTGCCAGCGTTTCTCTGGCCAATGCTGCAAGAGCTTAAGGTGCCGGCGCTGATCATCCGGGGCAGCGAATCCGACATGTTCGCGCCCGGAACGCTGCCGAAGGTACGCGCTGTCAATCCTCGGGTCACGGCGCTCGAACTCCAGGGCAGCCATGATCTGGCCGGCGACAATCCCGACGGCCTGGTCATGGCGGTCCGTCAATTCCTTGAAAAAAATGAAGACCCACTCAGCGTTATGGGAGGGAGTTGATCCATGCAGAAGCCTCTCTTTGCCGGCGCGCTGTTGCTGGTCGTTGCCGGCCTTGGCGCGCACGCACAATCGCCCGCACCGAGCCAGTCGCAGAAGTGGCCGGACCGCCCGATCCGCTGGATCGTACCGTATCCTGCGGGCGGCGGAACCGATGTCGTTGCGCGCGCCGTGGCGGACCAGCTGTCACAATCGCTGCACCAGCCGGTGATTGTCGACAATCGCCCCGGCGGCAACACCATTATCGGCACCGCAACCGTGGCGCAGGCGGCGCCGGATGGCTCCACGATCGGCCTGATCACCGACGCGTTTGCGGCCAACGTCGCGCTCAGCCGGCAGATGCCCTACGATTCCGAGCGCGACTTCGTGCCGATCGTCCAATTGACGCGGGTGCCGTTCGTCCTGATCGTCAACCCCAAGCTCGTGCCCATGCGCACGCTCCCGGAAATGATCAGTTACGCTAAAGCCAATCCCGGCTGGCTGACGGCAGCGACGCTCGGACCCGGCAGTCCGCATGAAACCGCGATGACCTGGTTCAAGAGCATGACCGGGATCGACATGCTGATCGTGCCCTATCGTGGCGGCAACCTGGCCATGACGGACCTTATCGGTGGTCAGGTCAAAGCCATGATGTCCGGCGCCCCGGCCGCGGAACAGATCATCAAGTCGGGAAATGCCTTCCCGATCGCAATGGCGAGCGCAGCGCGGCTCAAGGGTATGCCGGATGTTCCCACCTTCGCCGAGCAGGGCTATCCGGAATTCACCTTCGCGTCCTGGTTCGGCGTCGTCGCCCCGAGCAAGCTGCCGGCGGAATTGCAGCAACGGCTGAACGCCGAGATCAATCGGGCGCTCGAAACCAAGAGCGTGCGCGATCGAATCGTGACTGCGGGTGGCGAGGTGATCGGCGGTCCACCGGAACGCTTGAACGAGACTATTCGCGAGTCGATCGAGCGGTATCGGAAAATTCTTGCCCTCACCGGGAGCAAGCCGAACTGAAAAACGCTGCGCCAGAGAACAGAAAAAGCACCATGGAGGAACGTCATGAACAAATTCATCGTTACCGCGATTTCATCGCTCGCATTGACGGCTGGACTCCAGCGGCTCGCGGCGCAGAACTACCCCTCTCGGCCAGTCCGCGCGCTTCACCGTTAAACGGCTCAATCTGCAAAGTCGATCGTTCTGAGGCCAGCTACGTCCGCGCGCCGTTGTTGATCAGAGGTCCACTAACTCACTTCAGGACACGACAATGCGAAAGGTCTGAATAACGGAGTAAGTGCATTTCAACGCATACGCACCAGTTGAGAGCACCTGGCCATTCGTGTTGTTATCGTCCCGCGCGCTCATAGGAAGAGAAATGATCGCTGATGCGCAAGTTCACATTTGGGGTGACGAAACCGCCGAACGCCCATGGGTTCCAGGCGGGCAAGCCAGGTTGCGGCATATGGGACATCTTCCTTCTCTGACGGCCGACTACCTGATTGGCATGATGAATGATGCCGACATAGCGCGCGCGGTAATCGTCCCGCCGACATGGGACCGGGACCGCTTGGACGTCGGCCTCGACGCCTGTGAGCGATACCCAGATCGATTTCGCATTATGGCGCGCATCCCGGTGAACCAACTCGAGGAAGCTCGCGATCTGATGCAATCTTGGTCGGGACGTTCCGCCATTGCTGGCGTCCGCCTGACTTTCAGTTTCGACGGCGAGCGCGAGTGGATTAATGATGGCACGGCGGATTGGTTTTGGCCTTACGCGGAGGAACAAGATATTCCGGTGATGCTCTTGGTTCCACACGCTAAAAAGAAGGTTGCAGAGATCGCCGCCGCGCATCCCCGACTGAGGCTGGCGATTGATCATCTGGGCATCCTGGGCAATACCGTTGATGAAAATATCGCGCCATACGTCGAAGCAACCGCTGAACTCGCCAGCCTGCCCAACGTGACGGTCAAGCTGACGAATCTGCCGAGCTTCTCTACCGCCCCGTATCCGTTTGCAAATTTGTTGCCTTATGTTCGCTCGCTCGTGAGAGCCTTTGGAGCTCACCGTTGTTTCTGGGGCACCGATATATCGCGGATGCTCGGCAAGTATCGTGTTGCGTATCCGGAGGCCGTAGCGCTTGTAAGAACGCATATGACGTTCTTGACCGAACATGAAAAACGATTGATCCTTGGCGAGGCGCTCTGTCGATGGCTGCGGTGGCCGTGACCGGTAATATTGTTTGAAGCTCAATGAACGTCCTGTTTGGCGTTCATCGTCTCCCCTCCGTGTTCAGAGGATAGCAACACGCGATGTCTCACGGCTGGTCCCGCTTGTGTTCTCCCCATGCCTGGCCGATAGGACTTGCACTAGAAACTGGGTCATGGCTTGGGCACGGCCGGATCAGCTAATCGCGATCTCTCGCGAGAGGAAACCGCAGCTGGTGACCCGCCGGAGACCGTTGTCCGCTGGCATCGCGCTGGCTTTCGCTCGTACTGGCGCTGGAAATCGAGGCGCCGCATAGGACGCCCTACCCTACCGGTCGATATCCGAAAGTTGATCCGGGAAATGAGCATTGCCAATCCATTATGGGGAGCGTCCCGGATTCATGGTGAACTCCTCAAACTCGGGATTGATGTCGGGCAGACCAGCGTAGCCAAGTATATGGCGCGGAGGCGCGGGCCACCCTCGCAAGGATGGAGGGGCCTTTCTTCTCAATCATGCCGATGGCATTACCGCTATGGACTTGTTCGTGGTGCCAACGGTTTCGTTCCGGCTCTTGTACGGCCTGCTAATCATGGATCATGGCCGGCGGCGAATCTTGTGGCTTGGCGTAACGACGCATCCAACTGCGGAATGGCTCGCCAATCAACTCACCCAAGCCTGCGGCTGGGACTCGGTTCCCACCTACCTGCTTCGCGATCGGGATGTCTGCTACGGCCGCGTCTTCACGCGCCGCCTTCGCGCTCTAGGTATACGTGATCGCCCGACATCCCCTCGCTCACCCTGGCAAAACGGCTATGCGGAGCGTCTGATCGGGTCTATCCGACGGGAATGCCTCGACCACGTCGTGGTGTTCGGAGAACGGCATTTACGTCATGTGCTTTCCTGCTACATGGAATGTACAATTCTACCGAACGCGTCTCTCTTTAGGAAAGGACGCCCCAATCAAACGCGCCATTCAGGGCATCGGCCACCTTGAATGTCGTCCTGTACTCGGCGGCTTGCATCACCGATATGCGCGAGTCTAATTTACGACAGGGGGACAGCTGTCCTCATTGCGGCTGTTGCGATTTGGATTATTAGAACATCAGTTCGGCGATGCGATGATTGTCGCCCCGGCTGTCCGGCGGAAAGCAGCTAACCTGCCGCAGTAGAGCCGCCCGAGAACATCTCAGAAAGTTTGAGTTGAGAATCACCGCCGGTGTTTCGGTTCCTCGCGCGATATAATCAACGCGCACGCGGCGCAAGAAATAAGCAAGCGAATCTCGTGGTCGAAACTGTACAGCTTACCGCCGTCAGGATTTCGTCGGAGCGGCTCGCGCCAGAATAGAAGTTCGGGCAAGATCACATCATCGCCAGAATCCAATTCTCGGAGCTACTCCACGACATAACTCAATGGCTCGTACTGGTGCTCCCTTCGCCGCGAACGTTCGTATGGCGGTCCAATCGGTCTTTCGCGATCTGCTTGGCTTCGGATTCAGCGTTCTAGGACCGAACTAAAGGGGGCAGCCGCTTGAAAGTTCACACCTAGTCGAGTTGCGGAATCTTTGCCACTTCGACAAGCTTGGCGAACCGCGCGATTTCCGACTTGAAGAAGACATCGAATTCGCCGGGAGTGCTGCCGACCGGCTGCAAGCCTACCGTCACCATTCGATCGCGCATGTCCGGCATCGCCAACGCGGCCGTGGTCGCCCGATGAATCGTATCAATGATGCCGATTGGCGTTCCTGCCCGCACAAATACTCCATACCAGGATCCGCTTTCGAGACCGGTGTAGCCCAACTCGAGGAACGTCGGAAGGTCAGGAAGCGACCCCAGCCGCTTACGCCCTGTGATCGCGTACCCTTTGATGGCCTTTTCCTTGATTTGCGGTACGCCGGTGCTCAACGGCATAAATCCAAGCTGGACGTCCCCACTTATCAATGCGGCGAGCATCGGGGCGTCGCCACGATAGGGGATGTGCGCGATGTCCAACCCGGCCGCGTGCTTGAACGTCTCGGCCAGGATGTGCAGCGGCGCCCCGATGCCACTTGACCCGTAGTTCAACGTACCTGGCCGATCTTTGGCTGCTGCGATCAGTTCCTGGATAGTGGCAGCTGGATACTTATTAGATCCCACAAGCGGGAGCTGTGTATCAGCCAAATGCATGACAGGGGCGAGATCCTTGACAGGATCGTATGCCAGCTTCTTGTAAAGCGCCACGCTGCTCGCAATTCCCCCAACCGTAAGCAGGATCGTGTAACCGTCCGACGGCGAGTTCGCCACCATGGCGGCCCCGACGTTTCCTCCGGCACCCGGACGATTTTCGACTACAACCTTCTGATTGAACTGGTCTGCGAGCTTACCAGCTAGCACGCGCGCCACAACGTCAACCCCACCTCCGGCGGGAAACGGCACGATGATGCGGACGGTCTGATCCGGATATTTTTGCGCGAGCGCAGGGCTCGCGATCACGACGCTCATGAACAGAAGCGCTAGACCGACACGCGACTTGCAGCCGTTCATTCTAATCTCCGATGTTTCGCTAGCCGAACGAATTTCCGAAGGCCTCTTCCTACCGCGACTGCGGACCACGACCCAACAAATTGTTCATATATGAACAATTTCAGATCGTTCTTCCGGGATCATCATCCCTTTCATGAGCGAATTCTAGCAGTTCGTCTAAATCATGATGACGCAGTCACGCGGTTCAAGATTAGAGTGAAGTTCGCGTCGAACGGTAGCGAGTTTTCCCGAGGCGGTCATGGCGAACCTAAAAATTGGGATCAACGGTGGTGGCGTGGGCGGACTTTGCGCAGCCATCGCGCTGCGGAAAACCGGACACGAAGTCGAAGTTTTCGAGCAAGCCACGTCGTTCAAACGTGTCGGTGCCGATATCAACCTGACGCCAAACGTCGTGCGGGCTCTCGACGGACTCGGCGTCGTTCCGGCCCTAATGAAAACCGCCGCTCGCCCGACCCACCGCATCAGCCGTACGTGGAACACAGGCGAAGAAACCTCGCGCTTGGAGATGGCGGAGACCGCGGAACGCAAATATGGCGCTCCACAGCTGACAATCCACCGCGCTGACATCCTCAACGCGTTGCGTGATCAACTTCCCCCGGAGACGCTAAGGCTGAATCACAGAGTCCAGACGGTCGAGTCGGACCACGATTTCGCCGCTGTCGTCTTTTCCGACGGCAAGCGCTTGGGCTTTGATGTGCTGATTGGCGCCGACGGCATCCATTCTCCGACCCGGACCGCACTGTTCGGTCCAGAGAGCCCGGAGTTCACCGGCCTCGTGTCGTATCGTAGTGTTTTTGACCGAAATCTCGTGTCGGTGCCGAATTTGGACACGTTCACAAAATGGTGGGGGCCGACACCCGATCGGCAAATCGTGACCTTTCCGCTCAACCGCGGCGGCGAGATGTTCGTTTTTGCAACGACGTCACAACCCGACTGGCGTCACGAATCTTGGACTATGCCCGGCGACATCGAAGAGCTACGGCGCGCGTACGCTGATTTCCATCCGGAGGCGCGCGCTCTGCTGGACGCCTGTACCGAGGTGACGAAGTCCGCACTTTATGTTCGTGACCCGTTTCCGAAGTGGTCCACCGGTCGGGTCACTTTACTGGGTGACGCCTGCCATCCGATGGTTCCTTTCATGGCACAAGGAGCCGCCATGGCAATCGAGGACGCCGTGGTGCTTGGAAGGGCGTTGGCGGATGCTGATCTTGGCAACGTGACCGCAGCGCTGCTTCGGTATGAGAATGCTCGCAAGGAGCGCACGGCGCGGGTGCAAATGGGTTCGCGCGGCAACGAATGGCTCAAGGTTGGCGGCAACGCGGACTGGGTCTACGGCTACGACGCCTGGAACGTCGAGTTGCCGGAGATCGGATTGAACTCGGAGTTACAGAACTAGTACCGGCGGATCATGGACCCGGGCATTCAATGGACATTGATCAAATGGACCCTAAAAGCATGACGACAAGCTGCCACTGCGCGCTCGCTATCATCACCGCATCGCTGCTCAGCGCTCCCCTCACCGCTAAGGCCCAAAACGTGCCGACTGGGTTTCCGCTCGTGCCCATGACCTTGGTTGTTCCGTTTACGCCCGGGGGGCCGGTGGACATTCTCGGACGCATGCTGGCAAATGACTACCAACGCCGGACCGGTCAACCGGCAACGGTAGACAACCGAACCGGCGGAGCGGGCAACATCGGCATCGACGCGGTGCGAAAATCGAAGCCCGACGGCGCGACGCTGCTCCTGATTCCGGCCGGAAACTTGACTATCAATCCTACGCTTTTGAAAAACTTGTCCTTCGTCGTCGATCGCGATTTCGCACCCATTACGCTGCTCGCAACCGCGCCAAACGTCATCGTCGCATCACGCAAATTCGGCGTTTCCACCATCGCGGAAGCGATCACCAAAGCTAAAGCTGGCCGGGTGACCTACGGTTCACCTGGAGTGGGAAGCCAGCTTCACCTTACGATGGAGCTTTTGAACGGCCTTGCCGGGGTCTCATTCGTCCATGTCCCATATCGCGGTTCTTCTCAAGCGCTCAACGATCTGATCGGAGGCCACGTCGATCTACTTGCTACCAATCTAACCGCGGCCCTCAGTGCGATAAATGCTGGCTCCATCACGGCACTCGCCATGACGACGGCGAACCGCAGCTCGTTAGTGCCGGACGTCCCCACACTGGCGGAATCCGGATTTTCCAGCATCGACGTCACATCCTGGTACGGACTGCTTGCTCCGCGGAATATCCCCGATGCCACGCGCGATGCTTTGTTTGCTGTCACGCGCGACGTGATGAACTCTCCGGACATCAAGGCCAAGCTCCAAGCCCAAGGCCTGAACGTGCAGATCGAGCAGCCGGCAACTTTTGCTGAACGCATTCGACGTGAAACCGCCCTCTGGGCCGACGTGATGAAGAAAAATAACATCGCGCCACAATAGCAATTCGTCTGAATTGAACCTCCAAATTAAATGTCCAAGCTCAAGCTGTCATTTTGCGCCGGACCTTACGATCGCATGGCCGCCATTTTTGACGGAACCGTCACGATCGAGGGCGTCGAACTGACAGCACTATCGGTGCAGCAGCCGATGGAGATTTTCGCGCGGATGCTTCGCAATGACGAGTTCGACATTTCGGAAATGTCACTCGCACACTGCTTTTTTCTGCGTCAAAGAGGGCTGGCCCGGTTCGTCACGGTGCCAGTGTTCCCGTCAAAGATGTTTCGGCATTCGTTCATCTATGTCAACCGACACACCGTCAGATCACCTACCGATCTGAGAGCAAAGCGGATCGGTGTGCAAGGGTATCAAATGACGGCGGCCGTCTGGATTCGCGGCTTACTGCGAGACCACTATCGCGTCCCGCTCGGCGATGTTCAATGGGTTGAGGGCGGAGTGAACGAGAAGGGTGTCGCCGGCGGCGATGCCACCAGCTTCCATCCGCCCGGCTTGAAAATCACCTCAGCCGGAGCAGACTCCATACTGAGCGATATGCTTGCGAGGGGCGAGATTGATGCCCTGATAGGAGCCATCACACCGGCCTCGCTTCGAACAAGTCCCGACGTGGTCCGACTGTTTCCGAACTATCACGAGGTTGAACGGGCCTATTTCGAGAGAACCGGCATATTCCCGATCATGCACGCGCTGGTCATTCGCGATGAACTCCATCGAGAGCACCGGTGGCTTGCCAACAATGTCTATCAGGCCGCTGAACGTTCAAAGCAAATCGCCCTTGAAAGGATGAGGTTTTCCGGAGCTCTGCAGTTCATGCTGCCCTGGCTCGGCGAAAGTCTCGAGGAAATCCAAACTGTATTCGGCGGCGACCCGTGGGCTTATGGCATCGAGTCCAATAGCCACGCCCTTGAGACCTTTGGCCGATATCTCTTACAGGACGGCCTGATGCAGGCGCCCATTGCTTTGGACGAGGTGTTCGTTCCAATCGAAGGTCTGATAGCAAACCGCACGCCGAGGGTGGGTACGTGAAACCGTCGAAATTTGCGGTAATTGGCGCGGGCATTGGCGGCATGGCGACCGTCGTAGCGCTCCATCGAATCGGGATTTCTGCCAGCCTGTTCGAACAGGCACCCAAGTTTCGACGAATTGGCGCTGCGATCAACCTGACCCCGAATTCGGTGAAAGTCCTTGATCGGCTCGGGCTTGGGCCGCAAATTCGGCAGCGCGCCTTCAGCCCGGCATTCCGCGTCAGCCGAACGTGGGATACCGGAACCGAGACGTCTCGGATCAAGTTGGGTTCGACTGCCGAGCAAAAATACGGCGCTCCCCAACTCATGATGCATCGTGCCGATTTACTGTCCGCCCTCGAGAGTGCTTTGCCGCCGCAGGCGGTACATCTCGATTCCCGGGTCACGAGCATCCGCCAAAATAGTGATGAGGTTGTCCTGACCCTGCATGACGGTCGGGCACATGGCTTCGATGCCGTCATCGGGGCCGATGGAATTCACTCCACGACAAGGCGCGCGCTCTTCGACGAAGAATCTCCTACCTATAGTGGCATGGCAGCCTATCGCGCGATATTCCCATCCAATCGCCTCCGCGGCTACGAGGTGGAAAGCTTCGTAAAATGGTGGGGACCCAACACTCAAAGCCAGTTGGTGACCGCCGCGATCAACCGCGGCTCTGAAATGTTTGTCTTCGCAACGCTGCCAGAGCCGGAGTTCAGTCGGGAATCGTGGTCGGCGCAATGCAATATCGAAGATCTGAGGGCTGCGTTCTTCGACTACCATCCAGAAGCGCGAGCCGTTCTTGCGGCATGCGAGCAGCCGCTCAAGACCGCACTATACATTCGCACGCCAATGCAGAAGTGGACGGTAGGTCGTGTGGCTTTACTTGGCGACGCTTGTCATCCGATGGTTCCGTTCATGGCGCAGGGAGCAGCAATGGTTCTGGAAGACGTCGCAGTGCTCACGCGCTGTGTCGAGGCCGAGACTGAGATTTCGTCGGCGCTTCAAATGTACGCCGTAACCCGCCGCGAACGGGCCAGTCGAATCCAGGTTGCGTCAAGCGAAAACGACTGGCTACGGACCGGATCCAACGCCGATTGGGTCTACGGCTACGATGCGTGGAATGTCCCCCTAGAACACGACGACTCGATGCCCTGATCAATGGCAGAAGGACGGCCGCTACGTGCGCACGGCGGCCTGGATCGTCGGCGCTGATCATTGGACAGAGGCGATGTGGCAGAATCTCGAACAACAGCTGCGTTGCCACACGCTCTGGAAAATAAGCAACCGTCCGATGCCCCGTCATCAAGCATCGCTTGTCAAGTTCAGGTTCTCAGTTAGCCGCGAGGAGCAGCGTCGGCGCTTCAAGGAACGTAAGGTCCACCCGCTCAAACAATGGAAGCTGTCGCCGGTCGATCTCGCTTCACTCGATAAATGGGACGATACATGCGTGCAAAGGAGAAGATGTTCTTTCACACCGATACGGCCGACTCGCCCTGGACGGTGGTGAAGTCCGACGACAAGAAGCGCGCTCGGCTCCACGCCATGCCTACGTGCTGCACGCCATGCCCTACAAGGACAAGAATGCTCAGCGCATTGGTCCGGTCGACGATCTTCTGGTCGGCCGCGCCAATATCATCCACGAGCGCGACGAGCACGACCTCGCAAACCGACGCTATGCGAGGCAAAGGTAAGCTTGCTCCGCGCTATCGCAGTTTGCGCGCGGTCGAAATCGATATTCGCCGGATGTCCTACTTGTTACGGTTCCGAGCACTTCGCCTAGCGGCGCTTCGGCGTTCACGGCGCGCATGCCTTGCCCCGAATCTCAAGGCTATAGTTAAGTCGACCAAATTCGGCCTCGGCGCAGTCTTGCTTTCCGGCTTGACGTGCCACTCGCACCGGTCCGGAGAACCCGCGCGAACGGTTCTGATCGGTTTCGAAACAGGGCGTTCGACGAGCCCGCTTCAATGCCCGATCCTGCGCGTCCTCGCGACCGCATGGTCGAGGGTCAGTTCGCGCGATGCGGCAACCGCGATCGCAACCTGCTCGATACGATGCGAAGGTCCCGCGCGAGCGGCTCGCGAAGCCGGCTTTGAAAAGTACGGGGATCACGCTGCCGGATTCGAACGAGCCGAGTATCTCGCGACGCAAATCGTACAGTGGAATCACCTCGGTCGCTGAAAGCAGCAACTCGCAGCCAGTGTGAACCTTCAACAAGACGAGCCTCCCTGCCGATTAGCCGATCCGAATGTGATCCGGCTCCGCCGAAATATCGCGGTAGGGACGCCGGTTTCCCGGCGCCCCCCGCACAGATCCGTACGTGCGGGATTACCGCATACGGCTCTTACCTCGGGTGTTTGACGGCGAATTGCTCTCCAGGCCATGGATGAAGGATATGCGGCTTCGGGAGGAAGTCGGCAGCCAGCCTGCTAACCCGCTGCCAAGTCAAACAATCACGCTGACTGCGCCGACGAAGCGAGCGCCGCCAAAGATGAGTGATGTGACAGTGGAACGCTGCCAATGCTGCACCGTTGGTCGGCACCGAATGGTATGCGAAGAAGCCAGAGACGACCTGCCTCAGCCATTTCCCTTGCTCTGGGATTGACTGGTGCATGCGCCATCGCAACTCTACCTTGATCCTTGCGAGCACCGCCCTCATGCGGTCGCGTCGGGACTTCCGATGAATCAGGAACTTACCCCGACGACTTCGGCCCTGCTTCGTGCAATGACCAGCAGCGCCGGAAGATCTTGATTTATTTGCAGACAACGGGCGATCTCAACGCATTTCGCAATCAGATCGATAGTGCAATCGTTGAAACGTCCTCCTTAGGGTATGCAGCGTCGGATGGAAATTCCGTCGATTCACTTGCCAACATTTCGACTGCGCTAACGCGCGACAGCGCCGCTGTGGGCAGCCTCACCGCGGTCTACATTCGCCCGCCAAATGACGAGGGAAGGAAGACAACTCTGTTGGAATACCTACGTAGCGAAGCCAAACAGATTGGCGATCTATAGTGCATGAGAGAGCTGATCGGATGCTCGCCTCAAAACCGGCAAGAAACGGTCGATCAAGTCGCGCTTGCTGGCGCGGTTTTCGTTGGCAGTGGCGTTGATCGCTACTTCGGAGCGTCCCGACTTGGCCGGAATAGGCACCGCGACCGAGCGAATGCCGATCTGCAGTTGCCGATCCGACAGCGCATAGCGGTCGTGGGCGACCCGCATCAGCACTTTACGGATCTGTGCCTCGTCAGTGAGCGTGTATTTGGTGATCTTCTCGAAGGCCGCCTTGCGGAAGTACTCGTCCAGCTCGCTTGGAGCGAGTTCGGCAAGAAGCACCTGTCCCATGGCGTTGATGTGGGCCGGCATCCGTGTGCCAAGATGGATGGGCGTGAAGTACAGGTGCTTCGGCGTCACGCGGGCGACGTAAACCACATCCTGCCCATCCAAGACGCCAAGCGAGCACGCCTCGTCCAGTTCCTCCACCACGTCCTTCATGATGGGTTGCGCCGCTTGCCAGAGCGGCAGGGAGGACAAGTAGGCATATCCCAGCGTCAAGGTTTTCGGCGCCAGCCGGAACGCTTTTCCGTCCGACCGCAGATAGCCGAGCGATTCCAGCGTAAGAAGCAAGCGTCGTGCGGTCCCGCGCGTGAGGCCGGTCTCCTTGGCGACCTCAGACAGCGTAAGCGCCTCGGCGCCTCGGCCGAAGCAAGTGATGACGCCGAGTCCGCGTGCGAGAGCGGTCACGAAATCGGGATCGTCCGGTGTGATCGGTGACATTTTTCTCCATCGCACGCCACCGCTTGCCAAACGGCAACCGGCAACAGCGTCTCGCCAGTATTTGACCGTTCTAATCTGCCCTGTTAGTTTATTCATCGGACATATGTCCGTATAGCGGACAAATACTGGATAATGCAATAAGCGGGCGGACGGAGGCGAAGGCGAAGCCACCGAGCCATCCCACCGGGACAGGGAGCAAAGCCGTGGAGCAACAGCCGTTACGCAGGGTTGAGCAATTCCGTCTCCTGACTGAAACCGGCCCCGATTCATTGATGGGAAAGCTGCTGCGTAAGTTTTGGCACCCGATCGCGCTGGCCGAGGATGTTTCAGAGCGGCAGGCGCGGCCGGTTCGTGTACTCGGCGAAGATCTCACGCTGTATCGCGGCGAAAGCGGGCAGCCCTACCTTGTCGCCAGCCGCTGCGCGCATCGCTGCACCGTGCTGCATACCGGCTGGATCGAGGGGGAACAGATTCGCTGCATGTATCATGGCTGGCGCTACGACGGGACGGGGCTGTGCACCGAAATTCCCGCCGAGAAGCAGCCACGCAGCCGGCCGGTCCGGATCGCCGGCTATCCGGTGCACGAATATTGCGGCCTGATTTTCGCGTACCTTGGCGCGGCCCCGGCTCCGGAATTCGACCTACCGCGCAAGCATGTGCTGGAGGACCCGCAACGCTCGGTGATCGCGAAAAAGGAGGTTTGGGACTGCAACTGGTTTGCCCACGTTGAGAATTCACTCGACGCGGTGCACGTCAGCTTCGCCCATCAGTGGGGCAGCCTCGGACAGTTCGGCTCGCTGATCACCGGCACGGTTCCCGATCTCGCCTATGAGGAGACCAGCGCGGGCATTCGGCAGATCGCCACCCGGTCCAAGGACAACGTTCGTATCAGCGACTGGACGTTCCCCAACAACAATCATGTCGTTGCCCCCGGACCAGAGAAGAGCGATCCCTGGGCCGACATAAGTGCGTGGCCGGTGCCGATGGACGATCGGAACACAATGCGCTTCACGCTTTACTCCGTCCCGACCACCGATGCCGCCAAGGTCGCGGGCCTCAAGGTCAAATATGACTTGACCTACGATCCGCGAGAACATGCCGACACTTTATTCCGCGGGGAAGTCGCCGGAATCAGCGAGCCGGCGCTGATCAGCGCCCAGGACTATGTCGCTGTGCGCGGACAAGGCGAGATCTACGATCGCTCACAGGAAAACCTCTCCACGTCCGACGCCGGCGTCGTTTTTCTGCGGCGGATATTCCTGCGTGAACTCGAAGCCATTCGCCAGGGCCGCCCGACCAAACAATGGACTCGGCTGAACGACGCTCCCCACCTGCCGCCGCCGCCAGCTGAGGCCGCGGAATAGCGTAGCAAAATCCAACCACCAACAGTTTTGCCGATACGGGGGATTGCAACGTGAAGGTTGCCGAAGCCATTGCTCGCGTTCTGAAGGACGAAGGCATCGAGTACTTGGTCTGCTATCCACGCCAAGCTCTGATCGATGCCTGCGCCGCGGTCGGCATCAGGCCGGTCGTCTGCCGGCAGGAGCGGGTCGGCGTCGGAATCGCCGACGGCATCAGCCGTTCGACCTATGGCAAGCGCATTGGTGTGTTCTCGATGCAGGGCGGTCCGGGCATCGAGAACACGTTTCCGGGCGCGGCGCAGGTCTTCGGCGACAACGTCCCGGTGCTGCTGATCCCCGGCGATCGCGTCGGACGAAGCTTCACGCCACCGTCCTTCGATCCGGTGCAAACCTTCCGGCCCGTGACCAAGTGGGCGGCCGAGGTCAGCGAGCCTGGCCGGGTGTTCGAACTGATGCGGCGCGCCTTCCATAACCTGCGCTCTGGCAGGCCTGGGCCCGTCCTGATCGAGCTGCCGTCGAAGATCGGCAGCGCCGACATCGAAGGCGAATACGCCTACTCCCCGGTCAGGCCGGTGCGCTCGGGCCCCGACCCAGCCGATATCCGCAGGGCCGCGGAAATGCTGCTGAATACCAAACGGCCGGTGGTGCATGCCGGGCAAGGGGTACTTTATTCTGGTGCGACGAGGGAACTGGTGAGGCTCGCCGAACTGCTTCAGGCTCCGGTGCTGACCACGAACACCGGGAAAGGCGCGTTTCCGGAGAATCACCCGTTGTCGCTAGGCGCCTTCGTTGTGTCGGCGCCCAAGATGGGATTCCATTTCTTGAAGCACGCCGATTGCGTCCTCGGCATCGGCACGAGCTTCACGCGCAACCACTGGGCTCCGCAGATCCCGCCCGGCAAGAAAATCGTTCATTGCACGCTCGATCCGGCCGACATCAACAAGGAATTCCCGACCGAAGCAGCCGTGCTAGGCGATGCGAAGCTCGTGCTTGAGGCTTTGATTGCCGAAATAGGATCCAGCAAGCGAACCTGTGAGGACGTCGCCGCGGAAGTCCAGGCAGTCCGCAAGGAGTGGCTGGACGAATGGCTGCCGGAGCTCAACTCTTCGGAGGTCCCGATCAACCAGTATCGCATCGTGCATGACCTGATGCACGCCGTCGATCGCGAGAACACTATCGTCACCCACGATTCCGGCAGCCCGCGCGAGCAACTCGTCGCCTTCTGGCAGACGCTCTTCCCGGGCGGATATCTTGGGTGGGGGAAGAGCACGCAGCTCGGACATGGGCTGGGCCTGATCATGGGTGCCAAGCTCGCGAATCCAGACAAGCTTTGCATCAACCTGATGGGCGACGCCTCCATCGGGATGGTCGGTATGGACCTCGAAACCGCCGCCCGAAACCGCCTCGGGATTCTCACTATCGTGTTCAACAACGGAGTGATGGCCGGCGAACAGAACGGATTGTTGGAGGCCGTTCAGCGGTATCGCGCCGCTGATCTCGGCGGCAACTATGCCGGCGTTGCCAGCGCGCTTGGTGTCTGGTCGAAGCGCATCGAGCATGCCGATGAATTCCTGCCGACACTCAAGCAAGCGGTTGAAGCAACCCGCTCCAACACGCCAGCGCTGATCGAATGCGTTGCCAAGCAGAACTTCCGCTATTCGCGCTACTGAACAACAAAAACGGCGGGGCAAAGGCTCCGATTGTGTTGAAGGGAGGAAGCGAAATGAAACACTTCACTACCGCATCTCGTCTTGCCCGAATTCTTGGATTCGCCGCGTTCGGCCTGTGCGGCATCGACGCAGCGTCAAGCAGCGTGTTGGCACAGGACTTTCCGAACCGCCCGGTCAAGATCATCGTCCCGGCGGCGGCCGGCGGCGCCCTGGACGCGATTTCTCGACTGATAGCCCAGAAGGCCCAAGACACCTGGAAACAGACGGTCTACGTTGAGAACAAGCCCGGCGCCAATTGGATTATTGGGATGGATGCGGTCGCCAAATCGGCGCCTGATGGATATACGTTGCTTTTCATCGCCAGTTCGGGGCTCACGGTCAATCCTTATGTCTTCCCGAACATGCCGCTCGATCCGCTGCGCGACCTCACTCCAGTAGTGACGGCGACTCGCACGGCGTTCGTATTGCTTGCCCATCCATCAGTGCCGGCAAAAACGCTGCCGGAATTCATCGCCCATCTGAAAGCCAACCCCGGCAAGCTCAACCACGCCTCCAATAGTTCGACCACCATGCTGATTTCCGAACTGTTCAAGCAACAGGCAAAGGTCGATTATGTGGACGTGAACTATCGGGGCGCCTCCAACGCCCTCGTCGCCACGATCGGTGGCACAACGCAGTTCTGCTTCGTCGATCTCGGCAGCGGAACGGGCCCGATTGAAGGCAAGACGCTCAGGCCCCTGGGGCTGACGGCACGCGAACGCTACAAGCTCAGGCCCGACATTCCGACCATCGCGGAACAGGGGCTGCCGGGGTTTGCGGCCTATTCCACTACGTTGCTTCTCGCACCCGCCAAGACTCCGCCGGAACTCGTGCAACAGATGAGTCGGGCTTTCGCCGAGGCGCTGAAGGCACCGGACGTGAGCGCCAAGCTCGCCGGCATGGGGCAAATCGTGGAGCCAACCGGTCCGCAAGAGACGGCAAAGGAGTTGCTCCCTGAAGCCGAGCAATGGAAAAAGCTCATCAAGGAACGCAATATCAAGTTCGGAAGCTGATGGATTGCTGCGAGGTTGCTCGGTTCCGAAACCGTATCACGCCCTCGATGTCTGACGAATTGCGTGTGATGCGCATTTGATCAGAAACGTGGACGCCTTCCAGCAAACGAAAGGCCGGGGTAGGGATTTTCCTCTCACCGACGAGCACGCTAAGATTGCAGCAGACCAAAGCAGCGGCAGCGGCGCCCAGCGGCAGTCAGCCTCTACGCCGTCGACGCCCCCCAAAGATCGTTGATAACGGTCGCCCTGAAAAGCATAAGGCGCCGGCATGGCTGCGCGCCTAGAGTTTGGCCCCAAAAGGAAGGCTGTCGGAGGAACGCCATGAGGCTCATACGGCTCTCGATCGTAGCCCTGCTCGCGGTTGCAGGATTCGGACCGGCGGTGAGGGCTGAAGAAGCCTACCCATCGCGTAGCATACGGATCATTGTTCCCTTCCCGGCGGGAGCGACCACGGATTTTCTCGGCCGCCTCCTAGGAGAATACCTGCGCACAAAGACGGGCCAGCAGGTCGTTGTCGAAAATGTCCCGGGGGCCGCCGGTGCGCTCGGGATGGCGGCGACGATTCGGGCCGCCCCCGACGGCTACACGATCCTTGTCACGGGAAGCAGCCTGGCATCGGCATCCTTGCTTTCAAAGATTTCGTTCGATCCACTGACTGAACTCGTGCCGGTGGGAATCATCGGCCGCATTCCGACGGTCTATGCCATTCACAAGGACATACCGGCGAAGACGTTGAAGGAGTTCACCGAACTCGTCAGGAAGGAGCCGAGCAAGTTCAATTTCGTAACCCCGGGCAAGGGGACTCCGCCGCATGTCGCCGCACTTGAGCTCTCCGGCTTCTACGGCCTCGACATCCAACACATTCCCTATCGCGGCGCTGCACCCGCCATCACCGATCTGATCGCAGGCCGAGGGCATGTGATAGGGATCGATCCGGGACCGCTGCTGCAGCATATCCGGGCTGGCACACTCCGCGCGCTCGCGGTTGCGGCCGACAAACGGATTGCGGCCTTACCTGACGTGCCGACGGCCGACGAAGCAGGCTTCGCAAAATATCAGCACTATGCCTGGTGGGGAGCATTCGTGCCGCGCGGGACGCCCCCGGCTGTCATCGACAAGCTCAATGTTCTGATGCAGTCGGCGGTCGACGATCCGGCAGTGAAGCAAAAGCTGCTCGCCTACCATGTCGAACCGCTGAAGTTATCGCCGACCCAAATGGCGAAGCTGGTGAACGACGAGTATGCCAAGATGAGCGGCATCGTGGCCAAGTATAGGATCAAACTCGACTAGTGTGCCGATTCGGAAGTCCGCATCATCCTCGCGACGGGTCTCGAATGCGGACCTCTGAACCAAAGCCACACTAGAGGCGGCGCATGGAGCTTTCGTCGATGATCAAGGCAAGACGGCTCGGCTACGCGGTTCTCTCGACTCCCGACCTGGACCGGCTGGCCGACTATTATTGCGACGTACTGGGCCTCGCTCTCACTCAGCGCGACGGGAAGCTTGCGGTGCTTTCGACGCGCCAGGGCGTCGAGACGATCGTGCTGAAGGCTGGCACCGTACCCGGCCTCCTCGGCCTGTCGTTCCAGGTATCGCCGAGCATCGACCTGATCGAGGCCCAGAGGCGGCTGCAGGACGCCGGTATCGCCGCCCACGTGCGCGACGCTCAGACCGAAGGGCTCTCCCGCGTCCTGGCCTTTAACGATCCAAAGGGCACGGAGATCGAGTTGTTCACCCATTTCGACTTTGTCGCGACGCCTCCCGGCGAGAATGGAGTCAATCCGCTGAAACTCGGACACGTGGCGTACTTCGTCACGGACATGCAAACCAATATCCGCTTCTACGAGGATATCCTCGGATTCCGACGTTCGGACTGGCGTGGCGAGGGCTCAATGTTTCTGCGCTGCGGCAGCGACCACCACACCATCAATTTCTTCAAGCGCGACAAGACCGAGCTTGCGCATATCGCATTCGAAATGAAGGATTGGTCGGAACTCGCGCGCGCCTCCGATTATCTGGTGCGCCGCAAGTTCATCCTCGACTGGGGGCCGGCCCGTCACCACATCGGGCACAACCTCGCCTGTTATCATCGCAATCCGGACCACGTGCGGGTGGAACTCTACGCCGAGATGGACCAGATGAAGGACGAAGAGCTCGGCTATTTCGACCCGCGTCCATGGCACGAAGACCGCCCACAGCGACCGAAGGACTGGCCGACGGAGACGATGCGCAATCAGTGGATTCCGAACGTGCCTTAGCAGGTTCCAAGCACGTCGGGCTTTGCCCATTCGGGCAGAGGTAAGTCCTGAAATTGATCAATCACAGCGTGCGCGGATCTATCCCCAGTCTCACGCGCGCCCATCCGACCATCGCAAGGTCCCAGTTGGCGGTGAGGTGAAGGGAGGCCGCCATCACGTCGCGAAGGATCGCCTGCAATGGTGCATCGTCATAGAGCCATTGCGTACCCGTGAGGCCGCACAAACGCTCGACTGCCGTGCGCGCATAGCGAAGGGCAAAGGCGACGTCCCGGCGGGCCACAGCGATCTGCTCGGCCGAAATTGCTTCACCGGATTCCAACGCCGCCAGGGCAGACCGCCGGCCGTTGCTCAGGACGAGTGCCGCCATGTCGATTTCCGCAGCGGATTCCGCGAGCTTGCTCTGGATCAGTTCCGACTGGTCGGCTTTCCCGCCGGTCCGCAGGTTGCGCCTTTTCAGGCCATTGACGACGAGATCAAGTGCACGCCGACCGAGCGCGATCGTGACCGGGGACTGCGAGAAGACCGCCAGCAGCGCCCGGGGCGCGCGCAGCAGCCGATAGTGCGGGTGTACGTCTCGCCCCGGCGGGGTGCCGCGGTTGAGGTCGGACAGGGGAACCGTACGGTGCTCCGGCACGAACACGTTGTCGAGTTCGAGCGTGCGGCTGCCCGTCGCGAGAAGTCCGAACACGCGCCAGTCGTCAATGATCCGGATATCGGCCATCGGCACAAGCATATAATGCGCATCCCGGCGCCCACCCGTCTCCACGAATGTACCGATGATTGCCCATTGCGCGTGCGTGCTTCCGCTTGAAAAAGGCCAGCGCCCTGAAAGATTATATCCGCCCTTGGCCGGCATCGCGGTCGCGCGCGGTGCAAGGCTCGATGAAGCGACGGCGTCAGGGCTCGCGCCCCACATGTCGATCTGCGCCTGTTCGGGAAATGAAGCCGCGAGCCACGAATGCTCAACCAGAACAGCGTAGACCCATGCGCTTGAGGCGCAACCAAACGCCAGTTGTTCGACCGTTTCGGAGAAGACAACAGGCGATGCCTCGCTCCCGCCAAAGCGGCGCGGCTTCAACAGATCGAGAAGACCGGCGACCCGAAAGTCGGCGATTGTCTCGGCTGGCACGTCGCGGGCCGCCAAGGCGGCGGCTTCGCGTTGCCTGAGAACCGGAACAAGGGCTTGAGCCCTCTCGAGGATGTCCGAAGCGTCCAAGGCTCGCTCTGAAGTTGTCTTCCGCACGGTGACGTTCATCGGCTCGAGCCCGCCTTCTTCCTCAATCCAACTGTTGTATGAGAGTAATGTATCGGGCACCGTTTGACCGCTGTAATGCGATTCGCAACTTCGGATATGCGCCGCGCGCGCCTCGAGCACCCCCTCCCCCTCAGAGGTTCGCGGCTGCTCGCCGGAGCAGCCGCGTGAAGGCCGTCGCAATCGGTGTTGCGGCCACATTGTTGCGCCGATAGGCGATCGTTTGCGTTCTCAGCCATTTCCAGTCTCCGGCAAGCCTGACGATTGTCCCGCTCCTCAGTTCCTGGGCCACGGCTTGTGACGTCGTGACCGCGATTTGGTCCGAATTGAGCAGCAGTGCTCGCAACATCGTGATCGACGACGTTTCGCAGAACGCCGGCGGCATCCCTACCCCGATCTCCTCCAGCCTCCGCTGTACCGACTGGTAGATCGCGCCCGAAGCTCCCGGCATGATCCATGACTGCCTCCGCGCGAGATCTGAGAGCCTGTTGTCGTCCCGCTTCGCGAGCGGATGCGAGCGGCGGGCAAAGATGTCGATCTTGTCGACGCTAACAATATCCCCGCTCAATTCCGGTTCGGGCGAATCGTCGATCCTTGCAATAACCGCGAGATCGAGCTCCCCAACCCGCACCATGCCCATCAGCGCGGACGGCATACCCTCGACGACGCGCACACGCAGCTTCGGCCGTTCTTTCTGCAAGCCAATAATCGCGGCGGGAAATAGTGTATTTAGCGCCCCGATGGTCGCTCCACAAGCAAACTGCCCGCTGCCCCCCTTCATGATCTGAAGCGCGTCAGCCGCGCGCTGCAACTCGCTGTCGATCAACCGTGCGTGGTTGATCAGCATTTCCCCATAGGGCGTCGGTGCGATGCCACGCGTCGTCCGATCGAGCAGCCGTACGCCGAGCGCCTCCTCCAGGCGCCGGATGCTGCGCGTCAACGCAGGCTGGGACAGCCCGGCCAGCAAAGCAGCCTTGTTGATGCTGCCCTGCTCCACCACGGTGCGCAGGTGAAGCAACTCCCGGAAATGTTTGACGAGCCTCATCAGCCGCGAACTCCCGCGGATTGCATTCTCATTATGCTGACCGCACATAATGGCGGTCTGGTTTGGTATTAGACCAAAGGTCGTAGTGCATCAAACTATCTAAAACTCCACGCCTCCAATTCACTAATTCTGGCAGCTAGAGTCCGTTATTCACCGCCGCGAACTCAAAAACCGAATACCAGGGAGCAGTGCCCATGAGCGAGGACCGCGGCGCAAGCTACCAGAGCGTCTGGAAGCACATGATGACGGTGCCGTTCCGGCAGGACTACGTCATGGCCGATGGCCTGCGCACGCGGTACGTGCAGGCGGGCTCGCCAAAGTCGCCTGCCCTGCTGCTGCTCCACGGTACGGGCGGGCACTGGGAGACGTTCTGCGCGAATCTCGGCGCCTTCTCGGAACATTTCAATTGCTATGCGGTCGACATGATGGGCTGCGGTTTCACCGACAAGCCGGACAAGCCATACGAGATCAAGGATTACGTCGCTCATCTCGTTGCATTCATGAACGAGGTCGGGCTCACCTCCGCATCGATAGTCGGCGTGTCGCTCGGGGCTTGGGTAGCGACACGCATGGCGCTCGCACATCCGGACCGTGTCGATAAGATGATTCTCATCTCGCCGCCCGGACTTCTGCCGCTGCGGGCAGCAAGCGCCTCTACGATCGCGAACCGTCGCGCCTCCGCTGCCGATCCGTCGTGGGAAAACATCTCGAAGGTCTTGTCGAATCTTGTCTACGACAAGACAACGCTCATGGACGACATGGTCGCGGTACGACAGCGGGTCTACTCGCTGCCCGGGATCGAGCAGATCATGCCGCGAATGCTGACATTGTTCGATCCCGACATCCGCGCGCGCAACAATCTGTCCGAGGCAGAGTGGCGCTCGTTGCGTAAGCCGGTCCTCGTTATCGGCCACATTGACTCGCCTGACCTGTACCTGGAGACGGCCGACAAGATCATGGACCTGCTGCCGATGGCGCGGCGGGTGAACATGCGCAAGACGGCCCATTGGTCGCACCTCGAAGATCCGGAAACCTTCAATCGGCTGGCCATCGAATTCCTCCAGCAGAAGGACGCGGCGGCCGCATAGCCAACGTCGCGGATTGCATAGCGGAGTCGACCTTTTTCGAGAAATTATATGGACGAAGCTGCGTCCGCGGGAAATGATGGATCGTATTGCGCCGGCAGACAATGAGCGCAGCAAGAGGGAGTGCGCCGTGAATGGATCAGTTACGCGCGATCGCCGCGCTCGAATATTCCTGCGAACCTGCCGACGCGTCACCGTCCTGTTCGTTCTCGCACTGCTCTTCGTAGCGTCAGATGCGAGAACGCCGCGTGCGCAGGAGTTTCCCGCAGGAACCGTCCGATTTATCGTTCCGTTCCCTGCGGGCGGTCCCGCTGATATCCTGACACGTAAGATCGCGGACATACTGGGCCGGGACTGGAAGAAGCCCATCATCGTCGAAAACATCGTGGGTGGCGCGAATATCGTGGCCATCCAAGCGGCAATTCGGGCGCCGGCCGATGGACACACCATCATTCTGATTCCGGATGTTCCGCTTGCGCTCTATCCTTTGATGTACGCGAAACTCCCGTATAACCCGGACACCGACCTCGCGCCGATTACGACGCTGATCAGCTTCCCGGCCGTTCTTGTGGTCAACGCGAAGGTTCCAGTCTCAAATTTCGTCGAATTCCTCGAGTACGCAAAGAAAACTCCAATCACCTACGGGTCGTTCGGACCCGGATCGGCGCCGCATCTACACAATGAGTTGCTCAAGTCGCTCGTCAAGATCGATATGCTACATGTGCCATATCGCGGCGCCGCGCCGCTCATGCTGGCGCTGACACGGAACGAGATTCAGACTACCATCATCGGTGCCGGGAGTACGGTGGCCTCGATCAAGGCCGGGACGCTGCGCGGTCTTGCAGTCGATGGCGATAACCGCCATCCGCTCCTGCCCGATGTTCCGACGTTCAAGGAGGCTGGCTTGTCCGGCATGATCGCGCCTAATTGGTTCGCATTGCTGGCACCTCCCAAGACGCCGCAACCGATCATTGAGAAGATCAATCGCGATGTTGCGAAAGCCATGAAGGATCCGACGGTCACGAGCTACCTGGAGACGAATGGGCAGAGCGTGGCCACGGACACACCAGACGAGCTTGCGCGAAGAATTCAGTCGACACGAAAATTCTGGAAGCCGGTCATTGAGGCTGCGGGCATTCGCATCGAATGATTTGATCGCTCAACTCGCTACCGCATGCCGGCCGACTATCTTCAGAATGAGCCGCAATTCGGCGAATTGATTTCTGTGCGTATCTTGCGAGCCCTCCTGCGTCGACCGGCTACACCCATTCGCTGCACTGCGGTTCGACTCGCGCGTGCGCCCTGGTCGCCCTCAAGCACCTAAGCATCGGCGGATTAGCGGCCTTTTTGGCCGATCCGAATGTGATCCAGTCCTGCCGAAATCAGCCATAAGATTGCTCGGAATTCGCTCGACTTCTCGTGCACCGCGAGCATGTGTGGTGGCCAGGAGATGCCGCCCTATGGACCTGCCGCCCGAGACGGTCGAGACCACGATCAAGGTCTACCTCAGTCAGATGCGGGTACGGCTCGACGAAGCCGCCAGCATCGCCAAGGCAGCAGAGGCCTGCGCGGGTAACCGCAGCCGCGCAGTTCCTCGAATAGGCGGATCAGCGTCAGGCGCTCCCGCGACGCCCTATCTTCATTCGCCAACAGCAATTGATCGAGCTTGTCGCTCCAAGGCCCGATCTTCGGAAGCGGCTGCGCCTCTCGTTCGCAGCGAAACTCAGTCGCCTCCGAACGGATGACCTTCCGCACGACCTGCCGGGAAACGCCGAGGTCTCGGCATATTGCCTTGATCGGCTGACCGTGAACGAAATACGCGCGACGGATCTTCGCAATCGTCTCCACGACCAGCATTCCAATCTTGGCCCCCATGAAAATGGAAGCCAGTGTGGACCCTCAGTGCGGGGGTCCGATTGGATGCCGATCACCCCGAAGCGGGGTCCTTATTCCATGCCGAAACACACCTTACACGATTCACACACTACGCTTGGCGGCACCATTGCCGCGGTCTTTTCCAAATGCCAATCGCAGCGTAATTGCGAATTCGCCATAGACACGATATTCGACCGACGTGTGGTCGAGCTCCAAGACTGGCTGCGGGAGCATCGCGGCATCACCGAGCTAACGATAGTCGGCACGGCCGCATGGTGATGCGGTTTCTCCCGGCGCGCGGCAGCAGGCCGCAACGCTGGTATGCCCAGCACATTTGCGACGTGATCCTTGCGGAAACAAAGCGAGTCTCGCTCACCTATGTGAAGACGATGACGATGGCGCTCAAAGAGGATATCTGCGGTTCCTCGGCGCGCAGGGTCTGTGTCGGGCTCGACTCGAACAATGATTCCCTCTCCCAATCAATACGGATGAGGTTTTCGGCACACACAGGTTCCCCCAGAAGCCCGACATCGGATATCGTGCAAACAATCCGTTGGTCGCGCACGGCCAACCGGTCATCATTCCTTCTCTGGGGGTCAGTTGCCAATCTTGATGTTGGCGTCCTTGATCATGCGGCCGAACTTGGCGATCTCGGCGTTCTGAAAGGCCGTAAAGTCCGCCGAACTGGAACCGACAGGGATCAATCCCTGAGCGGCTACGCGCTCGGTCACGCGCGAAGTCTTCATCGCTTCGCCGATGGCGGCGTTGAGAATTTCGAGCACATCCTTGGGCACTCCAGCCGGGCCCCACAGGCCATACCAGGAGCCAATTTCGAAGTCCTTGAAACCCGATTCCTCGAGCGTTGGAACGTCCGGCAGCGTACCGACGCGCGTCTTGGTCGCGACAGCAATGGGCCGGAGCTTGCCGGCGCGAAACTGCTCTATCAGATTGGGCACCGGGCTGATCATTGCGCTGACACGTCCGGCGAGCAGGTCGACCAGCGCCGGGGACGTTCCTTTGTATGGCACGATCAGGAGCTTGAAGCCCGCCTCGCGCTGGATTCGCTCCATCGTGAGGTGCCCAACCGACCCCACGCCTTCCGAGCCCCAACTAAATTTATCCGGATTTGCCCTGGCGAGCGCGATGAACTCCTGCAGCGTCTTCGCCGGAATCCCCGGATTGATGCCTACGGACAGCGGTACCGTGCCGAAATTGGAAATCGGCGTGAAGTCCTTCGACACTTCGTAAGGAACACTCATCAGCATCGGCGTGATGACGAACAGTGAGGGATTGACCAGGAGCGTGTAACCGTCGGGCGCGCTCCGCGCCACCTGGAGCGAGCCGATCGTGCTACTCGCGCCCGCGATGTTCTCGACGATAAAGGGTTGCCCGAGTTTCTCGTGAAGGAATTGCGCGACCGAGCGGGCAACAACATCGGTCAATCCACCTGGAGGTGCCGCCACCACCATGCGCACTGGCTTCGACGGATATCGCTGTGCAAAGGCGTCGCCGGCAGCGAAGCTCAGCGCGACCGCCAAGAATAGGGTGATAGATTTCAGCAGAGTTCGCCGCATCCGTTTCCTCCGTTTGCGCGACGTGTCTCGCGCTTAATCACCGACCATATCACCGTCGGTAGTAGGAAAGAAACGCATTCAGCCATGCGCGCAATACATAGGGCTAGCTGCACCTTTGCGGACAGTGATAGGGTCTCGCAGGATATTTCCGACGGAACAGCGCGAATGAGTGCGATCGACCTCGACGGCACCGTGGTGGCTATGACCGGAGCGAGTGTCGGACTCGGTAAGTCCATGTCGATTGCGCTCGCGGAATCGGGCGCTCGGATCGTGCTGGCCGCCCCGGAAATGGATCTGCTGGAGGGCGTCGCTGCCGAGATCGAGGCCAAGGTTGGCGCTGGTCGGGCGCTGCCGGTCAAGACCGACATCACCATCCGGACCGATTGCGACCGACTGCTGGAAGCCAGTATTCGCCGCTTCGGCACACTCAACGTCCTCGTCAACAACGCCCGCCGGCCGGTGCGTGGGCCGGGCCTGCCATCGGCCGGCAACTTTCTGCCGTTCTGGGAATCCAACCCGGACATCTGGCAGGAGTCGGTTCACGTCAACGTCAACGGCACATTTCTGATCTCGCATGTCATCACGCCCACACTTATTGAGAACGGCTGGGGCCGCATCATTAACATCAACACCAGCCTCTTTGGGCTGGCGCAAAGTCGCAACTCGCCTTACGGCGTTACCAAGGCTGCGCTTGAATCCGCAACCCTGATTTTTGCGGGCGATCTCGCCGGCACGGGCGTGACCGTCAATTCGCTGCTGCCGGGCGGTGCCTGCGACACCGACCCCAACCGGCCGCCCGATCCCAAGCTCACCCTCCTTCCGATCGATATCATGAACCCGGCGATCGTCTGGCTTGCCTCGCGGCGCTCTGACGGCAAGACGGGCGGGCGCTACATCGGCCGGCTCTGGGATAAGAGGCTGCCGCCAGACGAAGCCGCCGCCGGCGCGTTCACCCCGCCGGCGCTGCGGATGATCGGGGATTGAGGTGCACCGATGACCGCAATGGATATTCACGGCGACGCCCCGCCATTGCGAGGCTTCCTTCAGACGCCGCGCGCCCGCATCGGTTTGATCATCCCATCGAGCAACCGGATGACCGAGCCACAGTTACGGCACTTTGCGCCGACGGACCTCGGTATCCACGTCACGCGCCTGCAGATGACCGGGAAATGGAACCAGCCGCTGTCGGCACTCACAGACGCGATCGAGCGTGCGTCCAGCGCACTTGCTGACGCCAGGGTGGACCTCATTGTATTCCACTGCACCGGCCATGCCATGGAGGCTGGACCCGCAGGGGACGCCCGCACACGCGAGCTGATCACGCGCGCCACCGGCATCGAAGCTCTCTCCACGGCGTCCGCAATCCAGGAGGCCATCGCCGCACTGGCTCTGAAACGCCTGATCCTGCTCACCCCCTACGGGCAGGACGTCAACGACCACGAGATCGAGTATCTCGGACAAATCGGGGTGGCTGTCGTGCACGATGTGGCGCTGACACTTCCCGGCAGCGATGACTACCTGGCGCAGCCGCCCGAGCTTTGGCTGGAGCTCGCCCTCAACCATGC
The DNA here is from genome assembly GCA_050179645.1 of Xanthobacteraceae bacterium. Lineage (GTDB taxonomy): Bacteria > Pseudomonadota > Alphaproteobacteria > Rhizobiales > Xanthobacteraceae > VAZQ01. Next base: position 86,022 of record JBFXEX010000001.1, read on the forward strand.
ACAGGACGACGCCGATGGCTACTTCCTGAGCTGCACCAATACCACACAGATCGAGGCCATCGATCCGATCGAGCGGCAGGTCGGCAAGCCGGTGGTCAATAGCAACCAGGCTGTCCTGTGGGCGTGCGTGAAACGGCTGGGGCATAAGCTGGGCCCCGTACGCCTGCGGCCGGAACTCGGGCGCTTGGTCCGGCTCGAAAATGGGTTGCGCACGGAAGGTCGGCAACCGTAAGCCGACCAGATCATTGAACGAACTGGCATGCCGGCGACAACATCGGCAAACCCTAACATCGGCAAGACCGACACCGGCGTGTACCGCAAACCTAAACCCGCACATAGTGGTGATGAAGTCCGCCAAGGATCGCGCATGAACTGATGATTCCAGTTTGTCAATCGGCGCGCAAAATTTGCACGCCTAAACACAGCATCGGGCCACCGGCCTATGAATTGCCAGCCTATCATTGGCAGCTGGAGGCGCTCGCATTCTTTGACTATCTCCTTTATGGGGTCGACAATGGTTACGCTGGTCAAGCACCGGTGCGATATTGGACGCAAGGGATCGCCGCGTATCGCACAGCATCAAGCTGGCCCCCCGGCAGCACCGTGATCCGTCTCTATCTGGCCTCGAACGGCGTCGACCCAGCGATTCACCAGCTGGTACGCGATCCACAGCAGGGTGGACTGAACCGGTGGGCGGCGGTACCTCTCGGCGCGCTCGTGTGCGCGGGCTTTGACGAGGTGGTCAACCAGCGACTGAGCTACGAGATGCCGGTCAACGAAGAGATGGAGCTGACCGGCCCCGTATCGCTGAGTCTCTCCTTCAGCTCCAATGAAATTGATTCCCACGTGGTGGCCCGTACTGGCCTCATCTCGTCGGATGGCGCCTTCCGAATCCTCTCATTGGGCGCGATCCGCCCAGCCTGCCGCAGGATTGATCCGGCGCGCTCCACCGCCACCGAGATCGCCATTAACATAGACGCGCTCGAGCCGCTGGTGCCGGGCGTGCCGGTGAAGCTCGTCTTCAGCCTCACGCCGCAGCCGGTAGTGCTGAAACCAGGGGAGCGCCTCCGCCTAGACATCGCGAGCCGCACGGATCTCTTGCGCAGCGACGTGAGCCATGGGCACGCTCAGTTCGACATGCAGATCCCACCCTATTTCGCCCGCAACGCCCTCCACTACGGTCCAGACAGTTTCATCGAGATGAGGCTCACGCGCCCAGAAGCAGACCCCATTCGATGTTGTCGCTGCCATTGCCATGCCAACCAAGTTGTCTAACGATGACAAACGTACGACATGAGACCTTCTTTGTCGGCGGGGTCTACGCGGGGCCGGCTGACGCACGCGTCATGCATGGGCAAATGAATGTCGAGATGCTGATCCCCGCAGATGTCCGACATCCCCGTCCGCTGGTGTTCGTCCACGGCGCGGCGCAGACGGCGACCGGATGGATCACCACACCGGATGGGCGGCAGGGCTGGGCGCCGTGGTTCGCCGAACGTGGCTGGCGGGTCTGCGTCGTCGATCAGCCGGCGCGCGGTCGCTCGGCTTGGCAGCCCGGGCTGGACGGTAAATTGAAGCCAGTGTCAGTAAGTCTGATCGAAGATATGTTCACCGCCCCCGAGGACAATCCCGGGTGGCCGCAGGCAAAGCTCCATACGCAATGGCCTGGCGCTTCCCGAAAAGGACATGCGGGCGATCCGGTGTTCGACCAATTCTACGCGAGCCAGGTCGCTTCTCTGGCAAACCCTGAGAGCGAGCAGCTTATGCAGGCGGCGGGCACTGCGCTGCTGGGCCGGATTGGTCCCGCCGTGCTTATCACCCATTCGCAGGCGGGTCTTTTCGGCTGGTTGATCGCAGACGCCAACCCTGGCTTGGTCAAAGGCATCGTTGCGCTGGAGCCGGCTGGACCACCATACAAAGACGCCCTGTTTCACAGCGGTTTCGATCGGGATTGGGGTCTGACGAGCCTGCCCCTGACCTACGATCCGCCGGTCACTCCAGATTCGCCGCTGCAGTTCGAACAGCAAATCGTCGCGGACGCGCAAGACCTTGCACCATGCTGGTCGCAAAAAGGGCAGCCACGGCGACTCGTCAACTTGATAGGCATTCCGATCGCGGTGATCACGACGGAGGCCTCTTATCCTGCCGTATTTGATCACTGCACTGCACGCTATCTGCAGCAGGCCGGTGTCGAAGTCGAATTCATCCGCCTGGAGCGCGCCGGCATTCATGGCAACGGCCACATGATGATGCTGGAAAAGAACAGTCACGACATCGCGCGGTTCATCGAACAATGGCTGATTGCGAACGTTACTTAAGCTGCTTGGTCGAACAGCGCACGCTGAGTTTCTGAAATATCCGCTAGCAAAGCGCGGCGAGTACAGCAAAAAGTAAACCACGAAATGCCCACCGAGAGATTTTCATCGTGACCTGGGCCCCTTCTTTCATCCAGCGATGAGTAGAGTCCCGAGTTGATTATTTGAGCCCTGATGGCTCGGCGAAGCAACGGGACGGGGCGCGGAGCCCTCCGTGTAGCGCAGCGTCCCGTCCCGCGCGATCCGGGAACACTGGCCTTGGCGTAGGCCGCAGGCGTGAGGTTGCCGAGGCCCGAGTGCGGCCTGACGGTGTTGTAATCTTCCCTCCAGACTCGCGCACGACCCGCAATCCGCGCAGTGAGGTGTCGGCGACCAGCGCCAAGCATTCTCGCGTGAAGTCGTTGACGATCGCCAGGATGCGGAAGCGGCGGCCATCGCTGAATGCGTCCGACAGGAAGTCCAGGCTCCAGCGCTGATTGCGGCCCTGCGGAAGCGTCGTCGGTGCCCTGGTTCCCAAGGCTCGCTTGCGAGAGCCACGCCGGCGCACGGCCAATCGCTCTTCGCGATAGAGGCGCCAAAGCTTCTTGTGATTCATGACGAAGCCCTCGCGGGTAAGCAGGACGTGGAGGCGTCGATACCCGAACCGCCGGCGAATCGAGGCCAGCTCGCGCAGGCGTGCTCGTGCACCCGCATCGTCAGGTCGGCTGCTTCGGTAGCGGACCGAAGTGCGGTCCGTCCCCAGCGCAGAACACGCCCGCCGCTCGCTCACCTCGAACGCGGCACATAGGTGGGCGACAGCCTCTCGCCTGGCGGCGGGCGTCACCATTTTTTTGCCGCGATCTCCTTGAGCATCGCCTTGTCCAGTTCCGCTTCCGCCAACGGCTTCTTCAGCTTGGCGTTCTCGTCCTCCAGCGCCTTCAGCCGTTTGGCGTCCGACACTTCAAGACCACCGTACTTGGCCTTCCACTTGTAGATGGTTGCGCTGCTGATCCCGTGCTTGCGGCAAACGTCAGCCGCCTTCGCCCCGGCCTCCTGCTCCCGCAATATCCCGATGATCTGCTCTTCCGTGAACCGGCTCGGCTTCATGTCCATCCCCTTCCAGGGTGATGGACTCTACTCATTCTTGGAGGAGATGCCGGGGCTCAGGTCACGGTCGCCAACCCTGTCGCCAAAGAGCGTCGCCAATATCGCCAACGCGTTCGATATATTATTGATTTTTCTATACTCCTTTCCCTTGGTAAGGGAGAGGTCGTGAGTTCAATCCTCCCCGGTAGCACCATCTTTGCGGTGCAATCCCTCGAACTTCATGCGCAACGCGTTCGGGCGCGGAGCAACGATGAGCGGCACAGCAGAGCCAAACTCCGGACACGCAGGTCATCGCCACGGCGCGGGCGGCGCTCACGTGCCGGCGAATTTCGGACGCGCGTTTGCGATCGGCATCGGGCTCAACACCGCTTTCGTGCTGATTGAGGCCGCCTACGGCATCGCCGCCAACTCGATGGCGCTGCTGGCAGATGCCGGACACAATCTCTCGGACGTGCTGGGCCTGGTGGTCGCCTGGGTAGCGGCGTGGCTGTCGCGCCGACCGCCATCGCAGCGTTACACCTATGGGCTTCGGTCCTCGTCGATCCTTGCCGCGCTGTTCAACGCGGTTTTCCTGCTGCTGGCGGTCGGCGCGATCGCCTGGGAAGCGATCTTGCGCCTGTTTCACCCGGAGCCGGTCGCGGGTGTGACCGTGATGGTCGTGGCGGCGATCGGCATCCTGATCAACGGCATCACCGCCTGGATGTTTGCCAGCGGACGCAAGTTCGACCTCAATATCCAGGGCGCCTACCTGCACATGGCGGCGGACGCTGCGGTATCGGCCGGAGTCGTGGCCGCCGCCGCCGTCATTCTGCTGACCGGCTGGCTCTGGGTCGATCCGGCCGTCAGCCTGGTCGTCAGCGCCGTCATTGTGTGGGGAACATGGAGCCTGTTGCGCGAGAGCCTGTCGATGTCGCTCAACGCCGTGCCTGCTGGAATCGCGCCCGAGGCCGTTCAGGGGTTTTTGGCCGCGCTACCCGGGGTCGCCAGCGTACACGACCTTCACATCTGGGCGATGAGCACCACCGAGGTCGCGCTCACCGCGCACCTGGTGCGGCCCGAGGCGGACCTGGACGACGCCTTCCTGGCCACGACTGCGCACGAACTCGAGCACCTGTTCGGCATCCACCACGTCACGTTGCAGATCGAATGCGGCGCGCGGGAGTGTGCGTTCGCACCCCCGCACGTCGTCTAGCTGGCACTCAGGGGCAGGCGAACTCGCTCAGCCCCCGGGCACGAATTGATGGTTAGTTGCAATACGGCCCCATCGGGACGCCGCGGTCGTCGTAGCGGAAGAAGTCGCTGCCACAGGTCCGCGGATTGCCGGTTTTAATACCATCGTAGGACGACGGATCGCGCCGGCCGTGAACGCGGGGCTGGTTCCAGCTGTAGCCGTAGGCGTTCCAGTTGGGCTGGTAGGAATCGCCACCGTAGTAGGAGCGGTACGATTTCCTGCTCTTTGCGTCCGCGGTTGTGGCCGCAAACGCGACCACGGCGATGGCAAGAGCAGTCGTCAGGGCAAAGCCTTTTTTCATGGCTGCCTCCAGGGGTTTGGGCGTCGTCCACCCCCGAAATATGTGCTCAATCCGTAGGCGCAAGCCCGTCCCGGGTTTGCCCGGTCCTGGTCGGGGGGTGGTCGCTCAGCCCGCGGCCTGGCGGTCCGGCTGCAGCAGGCGAGCGTCCGGCTCGTTGCTCTGCAGAGTGGCCTGAATCGCCTCGCGCAAAATCCCGTAGTCGCTTTTGTCCCAGCGTTCGACATGGATGTCTGCCAATAGCTTGGCCGATTTGCCGAACACCACGATGCGGTCGCCGACGCCGATCGCTTCTTCGAGCTGATGGGTGATCAGGATCGCGGTGCTACCGCTTTCGCGCGCCAGCGCCAGGAAGGTCTCGCGCAGCTCGGCGGCGGTCACTTCGTCGAGATGTCCGAACGCCTCGTCGGCGAGCAGGATCATCGGCTGCAGCACAAAGGCCCGGGCGATCGCGACGCGCTGGCGCATGCCGCCGGACAGTTCGTGCGGGTAGGCGTTGGTGAAGTTGCCAAGCCCGAGGCGCTCCAGCCAGTCGAGCGAACGCTTGCGACGCTCACCTTCGGCGATGCCGAGAAGCTCGAGCGGCAATTGCACGTTGTCGAGCGCAGAGCGCCATGGCAGCAGCCGATCCTGCTGGAACACGGTGGCGATCTGGCCGCGGAAATGATCGAAGTCGCCATAGGGCGTCTTGCCGCCGACGATGATCGAGCCTGCGGTCGGCGCTTCCAGCCCGATCATCAGGTCGAAGAACGTGGACTTGCCGCAGCCGGTCTGGCCCACGATCGCCACCACTTCGCGCGGCGCGATATCGAGATCGAGCCGCTCGATCGCGACCACCGACTGGCCGGAGGTGGTCTGGCGGAAGACCTTGCGAAGCTGCCGGACTTCGATCGGCGGCGGAGCGTTCATGCCCGCCATCTGAGCACCCGCCGTTCGACCCGCACCACAATCGCCTCCAGCAGGAAGAGCAACACCACCAGGATCAACGTCCAGGCGAACACGTCAGCCACCGAAAACAGTTCCTGCGCCACCGCGAGCTGATGGCCGATGCCAGTCACGGCGCCGACCAGTTCGGCGATAGTGACGACGCGGATCGCCAGGCTCAGATTGATCTTCCAGCTGGTGATCAGGTTCGGCAGGATCGCCGGGAACATGAGCTTGGTGAAGTATTGCACCGTTGTCGGCCGGAATGAGCGCATCATCCCCCGGAGATCGCGTGAGACGCCGCGCATGGCGTCAAGCGAATCGACCAGGAAGACAGGGCCGCAGACCGCGATCAGCACAAAACCGATGCGAAACTCGACACCACGGAACCACAGCACCGCGAACAGGATCCACGAAACCACCGGCACCGCCATGAACAGGCGGATCAGCGGATGCAGATAGCGCTCCAGCGTCTCCGAGCGGTACATCGCCATCGCGAGGAACAGGCCGAGCGCGAACGACAGGATGAGCGCGCCGATCACCCGCGCCAGCGTCACGACGATGTCCATCGGCGTAATCGTCAGCAGGCTTTGCCAGATGCGCACGACGCTCGGCACCGCGAATGGCGGGATGCCGAGCGCCGGCGCAAAATACGACAGCACTTCCCAGGCGATGACGAAGAGGAGAAGAGAGACGAAGGTGTGACGGGAGAACGTCCCGTCGAGGCCGGCCTCCCGGTATTCGTTAAGGTGCATAGATGATCTTGTCGTCCGGCATCTTCTGATAGAAGCCGGCCTTCACGGCGCGTTCCATCATGTCCCAGATCGATTTGCGGGTGGCCGGCTCCCAGGCCGGTTGGACGATCATTTGGAGGCGCTTGCTGTCGACCGCGGCCTTGAGAATGCCGGGAGGCAGCTTGGTCGTCTCGACCGCAATCTTGTCGGCCGCGTCAGTCTCGGTATGCATTACCTTGGCAACGTCCTGCAGCGCGGCGAGCAGCATCTTGGGGGCGTTGGGCACGCGCTTGATGGCGTCGGAACGGATCGCCGGAACGATTTCCCAGCCGTCCTGGCCGGTAATTTCCTTCCAGCCCTGGGCGCCGTTGAAGATCATCTTCCAGCTCGGGTTCTGCCGCACGATGATGCTGGCGAGCGGCTCGATCACCAGCGCGGCCTCGACCCGGTCGGCTTCGAGCTGCGCGCGGGCGATCGCGAAGTTGGCGTTGACGACCGTGATGTCCTTGCCGAGCCCAAGTCCCTTGGCGTTGGCGTAGATCTTGAGCACCTGGAACTGCGATCCGCCCATGTCAGCGGCGAGCTGCTTGCCCTTGAGATCAGCGAGCGAGTTGATCTTGGGGTCCTTGGCAAACACCACGAGGTCCGCGAGCGTGAAGCCGGTGCCGAAAATCTGCAGCGGCACGCCTTCCAGATAGAATTTCTGCAGGATCGTCGGCCCACCGATCACCACATCGGTCTCGCCGGTCACGAAGCCTGCGTAGAACGCCGAGATCGACGGATAAGGCTTGGCGTCCAGCTCGAAGCCGTGCTTGGCGTCGAGACCGCGCGCCTTCATGATGTTCCAGACCAGCGGATTGAAGATTGGCAACGTCAAGCTCGAGGCGGTGATCTTCGGTCTTTGCTGCGCCTGCGACGCGGTCATGCCGGCCAGAGCCAACGCGCCGGCAGTCGCGAGCGTGGCAAGGCTGCGACGCGATAACATGATCATGAAGCCGCTCCCCTCGTTGTGTCTTGGCCGGTGACCCGGATGCGATCCTGACAGTCACACATTAGGCACATTGCCGCTACGCGCAATCCTGGCCGACATGCGACCTTCCGTCCCTCGCAGGTGAGACTGCGACGACTCTACCTGCAACTGCCGCGCGTGCCAATGCGATAGCTGCGGCCGCGCGCCCAATCACGAATGGCAATCTGGGATCGGACGCATGCGGGTTCGACCATTGTGCGCCCCCCCGCCGCTCTTTAGATCATCCGGCGGCGGTCACAGGCCGCCCGGACCGACCTGACAAAATCGTAAGGGGACCTCGTTGAGCGAATATCAGCGCTGGGAAGACCGTTTCTCCGCACCCGACTATATCTTCGGCAGGGAGCCGAATTACTTCCTTGCTGCCTGCCGGGCGCTGCTGCCCAAGAATGGCAAGGCGCTCGCGGTCGCCGACGGCGAAGGCCGCAACGGCGTTTGGCTCGCCGAACAGGGGCTCGACGTCACCTCGATCGATTTTTCGCCGACCGCGCAGGCCAAGGCCATCGCGCTGGCCAACGAGCGCGGCGTCGACGTATCGTTTATCCGCGCCGACGTCCACGACTGGGAATATCCGGAAGCGGCCTTCGACGTCGTGGTGGAGATCTTCACCCAGTTCAGCACCCCGGCCGAACGCGCGCGCAAGTGGGCCGGCATGCGACGCGCGCTCAAGCCCGGCGGGCTCCTGATCGTCCAGGGCTATACGCCCAAGCAACTGGACTACGGCACCGGCGGCCCCAAGGAGGTCGAGAACCTCTACAGCCGCGACTTGCTGTTGGCGGTCTTTGGCGACTTCCACGATGTGCAGATCATCGAGGAAGAGCGCGACATGCACGAAGGCGCCGCACATGGCGGCATGTCGGCGGTGATCGGACTCACCGCGCGGAAGTAGCTGCGCTCGGTCGCCGGATTTTCCCGCGCGGATCGCAGTGATTGCGCCCTCGCTCTTTTGGGGGAGAGGGCATAGCGACAACGACCGCCCGCGCGTCAGACCATGAAATCCTTGGTCTCCAGGCCGAACATCACGCCACCCCAGTTGCTGCCGACGTATTCGTACTGATTGGAGATGTGCTGCCGGCCCGCGTTCAAGTCGGCGAGAATGCCGCCGAACGGGTGCTCCTCGAGCAGGCCGGCCGCACCGGTCGCCTTGAAGATGCGCGCGGCGAGCAGCGTGCAGCGCTCGGTTACTGCCGTCGACTGGAACTTGAATTTCAGGCGCTCGTCGAGCGAGGGCGTCTCGCCCCGCTGCGCATAGCCGTGCAGGATGTCGAAGGTCCGGTGCAATGTGGTCTTCATCTCGTCGATCGCACCGGCGGTCTCGGCGCAAAGCAGTTGCACCATCGGGTTTTCGGCCGAGCGGCCGCCCGCGCGTGTTACCCGTGTCCGGCCATATTCCAGGAACCGGGTGAACATGCCCTGCAAGGCGCCAAGCCCGCTGGTCGAGATGCCGCGCACGAAAATCTGTCCGAACGGCAGCCGGTACAGGCTTGAGGTGTTCACTGCCTGCCCGGGTCCGGTCAGCTTGAAATTGTCGCTCATCGCCTGGGTGCGATAGGCCGGCACGAACACGTCGTCGAGGACGACATCAATACTGCCGGTCGCCTGCAGGCCGGAGACCTGCCAAGTGTCGACCGTATGATATTCGCGGCGCGGCACCAGGAAGATGCGACCCTCGGGCGCGCCGCCCGCCGACGAGGCAACCATGGCGCCGACCAGCACCCAGTCGCAATGCGCACAGCCGCTGGCATAGCGCCAATGACCGGTGAGGCGGTAGCCGCCGTCGGTCGCTGTGGCTTGGCCGGCCGGCATCAGCGACGAGCAGATCAGCGTCGAGCTGTCGGCACCCCATACATCCTGTGCGGCGCGGTCGTCCAACAGCGCCATGAACCAGGGATGCACGCCGAGCACGCCAAAGAGCCAGGCAGTCGACATGTCGCCCTCGGCGAGCGCGAGCTGAATGTCGTAGAATGTATGCAGGTCCATCTCGTAGCCGCCCCAGCGCCGGGGCTGCAGGACGCGGAAGAACCCGGCCTCCCGCATTTCGGCGATGGTCTTCGGCAGCACCTGCCGCTGCTTGCGCTGCTCCAGCGAGCGGCCGGCCAGCACCGAAGTCATGGCGCGGGCACGGGCGATCAACTCGGCAGGATGCGGTGCGTCCAAGCCGCTGTCCCGCACAGCTTCAACGGCGGCCGTTGCCGATGGCGCGTTCATTCCGCCGCCGCGAGCCCCCGCTGAGCATTGCGCTTGAGCAGGCCGATCAGCTTGTCGGTCGACATGATGTCGCCAAACGTCAGGTAGAACGCCGCCAGCGAGGCGTTGTGGTCTTCGTCGGTGACGGCGGCGTTACCGTCGGTCACCATGATGGTGCGGAAATTCAGCATCATGGCGTCGCGCGCCGTCGATTCGCAGCACACGTTCGTAACGGTGCCGGTGATCAGCAGCGTGTCGAGGCCGTGTGCGCGCAGCACGTCGGCGAGGTTCGACGAGCCCTGGATGAAGGCGCTGAAGCGGTCCTTCTCGACCATCAGGTCGTCCTTGCGCACGTCAAGATCGGTCCACAACTCGTGGCCCTTGCTGTCGGCGGTGAGCGCCTCGACCCGCTTGGCGCCGCTCTCGGGCGTCGACATCTCGTAATAGACCGACCAACTCTTGAGCACCTCGGGCGTAAACGTGGTCTTGATCCACACCACCGTACCGCCGGTCGCACGCACCGTTTCGGCGAGCCGGTTGATGTTCGGCACGATCTCCTTGGCCATCGGGCAGAGCGCATGCGCCACGCCCTCGAGCATGAAGGCGTTCTGCATGTCGACCACGATCAGCGCGGTCTTTGCCGGATCGAGTCCTTCATAGACAAGCTCGCGGCCGCGCTTGGCGATCACACGATCGACGACCGACTTCGGAATGGATACCTGATGCATCGAAGCCTCCGCTTGCGGATGGTGGAGCGATTATCGGCCCTGATAGACACGAGCGCAATTGCCAAAGCGCGCGTCACAACTTGCCGGCGAACGCATCGGCGATGAAGGCGTGCGCGAACGCATAGCCGTGGCGCGACACCGCCTCGTCATAGACTGCGACGCCCGGCACGTTGACGCCGATATCCGTGAAGGCGTGTACCACGCCACCCCAGGTCAGCAGCGCCCAACGCACGCCCGCCGCCTCCATCTCGGCCTCGAAGGCGTCGCGCTCGGCCTTGGGCGCGATCGGATCGGCGGCGCCGTGGATCGCCAGCACCTTGGCCTTGACCTCGTCCTTCCGCGCGGGCTGCGGCGTCGACAGCGTGCCATGCATCGAGACAACCGCCTGCAGGTCGGCGCCCGAGCGCGCCAAGTCGAGCACGTTGAGCCCCCCAAAGCAGAATCCGATCGCGGCCCGCCGCGTCACGTCGCCGATCGCGCGCCGGTCCGCCTCGCGGGTCAGGGTGTCGAGGGCGGTGTTGATCCGCCGCCGCATGGCCGGGGTGTCGGACATGATCGGCCGCAGGAACTCCATCGGGTCCTCGGTGCCGACCGGCCCATTACCCTCGCCGAACATGTCGGCGACGAAGACCACGTAACCCTCGTTCGCCAGCATCTGGCCGGTTTCGATCGCCGGCTTGATGACGCCCCGCCAATTCGGCGCCATCAGCAGCAGCGGCCGTGCCGTCCGGACGTTCTCGTCCCAGATCAGCGCACCGCGGCAACTCAGCCCCGCGACCGAATAGAAGATGCTCTCAACCGCCATCGGTATTCTCCCCTGTATGTCTCAACCGAATTCCGCCCCGACTTTACCCATCATTATGAGCGTAGCGAAGCGATCCTGCATTCGCATCGTGAACTCTGGATTGCGTCGCCACCGTCAGGGGCTCCTCGCAGTGAACCGTCCAACTCAACCGCTCGTCGCGCGCAAGAAGGCGAAATCGCAGCCCTCGTCAGCACCGAGAATTTCTCGCGAGTAGAGCCACGAATAGCCGCGCCGCGGCGCCTCCGCCGAGGGCTTTGCCGCAGCCGCACGGCGCTTGAGTTCCGCCTCTTCGACCAGCGCCTCGATCCGCCGCTCCTTGACCGAGAGCCGGATGCGGTCGCCGTTGCGAACGAAGCCGAGCGGCCCACCAGAGGCCGCATCCGGCGTAATGTGCAGCACGATGGTGCCGAACGCGGTGCCGCTCATGCGGGCGTCCGAGATGCGGATCATATCCTTGACGCCGGCCTGGGCGAGCTTCTTCGGGATCGGCAGGTAACCCGCCTCCGGCATGCATTCGGGCGCATGCGGACCGGCATTCTGCAGCACCAGTACATCCTGCGGCACGACGTCGAGCGCCGGATCGTCGATACGCGCCGCGAGATCCGCCAGCGAAGAGAACACCACCGCCCTGCCCTCGTGCTCGAACAGCCGCGCGTCGGCGGCTGAGCGTTTCAGGATCGCGCCCTTGGGCGCGATGTTGCCGAACAGCGAAATCAGGCCGCCTTGCGGTTCAAACGGCCGCTCACGCTCCGCGATAATCGTGCGGTCGATCCATGGCGCTCCCTCCGCTGCGAGCCGCTCGCCCAGCGTCTCACCCGTCACGGTGATGCAGTCGAGATGAAGCAGCGGCTGCAATTCGCGCAGCAGAACGCCCATGCCGCCAGACGCCGCGAAGTCCTCCATGTAGCCGTTGCCGACCGGTTTCAGGTTGACCAGCACCGGTGTGGTGTCGGAAAGCCGGTTGAGCTGGTCGAGGGCTACCTTGACGCCGGCACGGCCCGCGATTGCCGTCAGATGGATAATCGCGTTGGTTGAACCGCCGAGCGCCAGCAGCACCCGCAGCGCATTCTCCACCGACTTCGCGTTGACGATCCGGTCGGGCGTAAGTCTCGAGCCGATCAACCGGACGGCCGCCGCGCCGGTCGCCTCGGCGGCGCGCAGCCGGTCGGCGTGCACCGCCGGGATCGCCGCGGTGCCCGGAACGATCATGCCGAGCGCCTCGGCGATGCAGGCCATGGTCGAGGCCGTGCCCATCACCGCGCAGGTGCCCGCCGTGACGGCGAGTTGCCCCTCGACTTGCGCGATTTCCGCCGCATCGACGTCGCCCGCACGATAGCGCGCCCAGAACCGCCGGCAGTCGGTGCAGGCGCCGAGCCGTTCGCCGCGATAGCGGCCGGTCATCATCGGCCCCGCCACCAGCATGATCGCCGGAACGCCGGCCGAAACCGCACCCATCAGCTGCGCCGGCACGGTCTTGTCGCAGCCGCCCATCAGCACCACCGCGTCCATCGGCTGGGCGCGAATCATTTCTTCGGTGTCGATCGACATCAGGTTGCGGTACTTCAGGCTTGTCGGGTTGAGGAATACCTCGCCAAGCGAGATCGTCGGAAATTCTACCGGCAACGCGCCCGCTGCCAGCACGCCGCGCTTCACCGCGTCGAGCAGCTCGGGGAAATGCCGGTGGCAATTGTTGTAGCCCGAACCCGTATTGGCGATGCCGACCACCGGCTTCTCCAGCATCGCGCGCGAATAGCCCATCGACTGCAGGAACGAGCGGCGCAGATAGAGCGAAAAATCGCGGTCACCGTAATTGGTGAGCCCGTGCGCAAAGCCGCGCGTCGCATCATCCATCGAGTGCTGTCCGGTTTTCGACGGTTGTATCCTATTGCAGACCGCGCCTACCAGCCTGGGCATACGCGCCGCAAGCGCATTGCCCACGATCCGGGCCCGTAATAGTCTCGTCTTGCTGCTAGCCTAAAGTTCACCGTCCAGACAACCGCCGATCACCGGGACCTCGATGAAGCACCTGACCATCGTGTTTGCCGCAGCCGCCGCGCTCGCCACGCTCGGCCTGACCCAACCGGCGAACGCCGAGGGCGCCAATCGCTTTTTCTTTGAAGGCGACATGGTACGCGGCGAACAGGCCGGCGCGCCCGGGCCGTTCTGCGTTCTCACCAGCCAGTTCAAGCGGCTCGAGAAAGTCGTCTGGCGCGTCCGCGTGGTCGATGCCGCCGGCAAGCCGGTCGACGACAAGGGCTTGAAGAGCCTGGTGATCGAATTGCCGGACGGGCAGAAAATTCCGGCGCACTACGATCGGCACCCGCCGCCTCACCTTGGGCCCGCGGCGGACCATTTCTGGAGCGCGGTGTGGATCATCCCGGGCGACTACCCAAGCGGGACGTTTGCCTACAAGGTGACGGCGATCGGCACGAACGGTCATTCGCAGACCTGGCAGCCTTTCATGATGCGGCCGTCGCAGCTGACGATCGCCGCAAGCTCGATCGAGTTCAAGAAATAACCATCCAAGGATGGGCGACATGAAGATGCCGGGCCGCGCAGCGGTGATTGCGCTCGCACTGTTGTTTGTTGGCCTGCTCTTCGCCAACGGCGCGCAGGCCGCGCCGCGCGCCGCCGAACTCGGCCCGGAAGTTGCCATCACCGAGCCTGCCGGCGGCTTCGTCGGGGGACTTGCGGTCAGCCCGCAGCACGGCCCGGTCGGCACGCCGCTCACCGTGACCGGCGAGGGCTTTGCTGCCGAGGAGGAGATCGAACTGGTCTGGCGGACCGTCAAGGGCCGCTGGAAGGTCACTCAGGCCGAGTATTTCGGCCGCGAGTTCACGCCGGTCGCCTACCGCATCGCTACGGTCAAGACCGACGCGGCCGGACGCTTCGCGCTGGGCTTCGTGGCGCCGGAGGATTTCGGCTTCCAGCACGATATCGTGGTCCAGCGGGCGGGCCGCCTGCTCACCCAGACCGCCTTCCACCTCGACATGACGGTCCGGCTCACCGGGCCGGCGAGCGGCCCCATCGGTACGCCGATCGCGATCGAGGTCAACGGCATCGGCTGGCGCGAGCTCGAAGGCAGCTGGGTGCTGCTCTACGACAACAAGTTCACCGGCTTCATGTCAGTGGTGACGACGGGCGGCACCGCCCGCTTCGACCTTCCCGCCACCGGACACGTCGGCCGCCACATCATCGAAATTCAGCACTCGGATTTCGGCTCGCCCTACCGCAACACCCAGCAATCGCCGGTCCCCGACCGCCCGGTCTTTCAGCTCACCTTCACGATCACGCCCGGGGACCCGGTGTTGCCGCCGCCGGCCGCCGCGCAGGCACAGACGAAAGTGCGCTCGCTGCCGCCGCAAGGCGATCTGGTTGCGACCCCGGCATTCGCGGGCGTCGGCGCGCCGGTGACGGTCCGAGGCAGCGAATTCGAGCCCGGCAGGTCTTACGAACTCAACTGGAACACGGTGGTCGGCAACCGCATGACCGGCCGGGGCTGGGAGGAGAAGGCCAGGGTGATCGCGCAGGCGCGCGCCGATGCCGCCGGTCAGGTGGAATTCCGCTTGGACGTGCCGGACGATCTCGGCGGCACGCACAATCTCTGGGTCGACACTGGCGGAGCCAAGAAACAGGGCGCGTTCTGGGTCGCGCCGACTGCCTTCCCGCTCGATGTGATGCGCGGCCCGGTCGGGACGACCTTCCGCGTCCACCTCAAGGGCGTCGGCTGGAGCGAAACAGCCAACATCTACACCGTGGTCTATGACAACGCGACGTCGGGTTATGCATGCGGTTTCAACAGCCAGGGCGATATCGAGATCGTCATGCAGGCGACCGGCGAACCGGGCTGGCACTTCGTCGATCTCTACCCGGCGATCTATAAGGGCAAGGAAACGCGGCCTAACAACTACCGCCTGCCGCAATTGACCTTCGCGGACGACCACCCAGGCGAGGACCTGCCGCGCTTCCGGTTCGCCTTCGAGGTCATTCCCGACACCCGCCGGGCTCAAGTCCGGGAATAAGTGTCCAGCTGGAGACGTTCCGTCCGGCCTGCGACATTCAGTACAGGCGGATCACGTCTGCGGGAATTTTGATCCTCATCAAGCGGTTCGATCCCGATTTGAGGCATGACCGGCCTCGACAAGGGCCCTGGAACGCCTCTAAAACTAAACTGGGAAGGGTTCCAGGAAGACCCCCTGCCGGCCCGGAGACTGCGCGCAATGAACTACGATGCCTTTTTCTCGGGCGCCCTCGCCCGCCTACGGGAAGAGCGGCGGTATCGGGTGTTCGCCGACCTCGAACGGCAGGCCGGACGTTTCCCGCGCGCCATCTGGCACTCGCCCGCGGGTGCGCGCGACGTGATCGTCTGGTGCTCCAACGACTATTTGGGCATGGGCCAGCACCCCAAGGTGATCGGCGCCATGGTCGAAACCGCCACCCGGATGGGCACCGGGGCCGGCGGCACCCGCAACATCGCCGGGACCAACCATCCGCTGGTGAACCTGGAACACGAGCTTGCCGACCTGCACCGCAAGGAGGCCGCGCTGGTCTTCACGTCAGGCTACGTGTCGAACGAGACCGGCATCTCGACCATGGTCAAGCTGATGCCGAACTGCCTGATCCTGTCCGACGCGCTCAACCACAACTCGATGATCGAGGGCGTGCGCCAGTCCGGCGCTGAGAAGAAGATTTTCCGCCATAACGACATGTCGCATCTCGAGGAGTTGCTGCGGGCGGCCGATCCGGCGCGTCCCAAACTGATTGCGTTCGAGACGCTGTATTCGATGGACGGCGACGTGGCGCCGATCGGCCAGATCTGCGACCTCGCCGAACGTTACGGTGCCATGACCTACGCGGACGAGGTGCATGCGGTCGGCATGTACGGTCCGCGCGGCGGCGGCCAGGCCGAGCTGCAGGGCGTGATGCACCGGGTCGACGTCCTGGAAGGCACACTCGCCAAGGCATTCGGTTGCCTGGGCGGCTATATCGCCGGCACGCGTGACCTGATCGACGCGGTGCGCAGCTACGCGCCGGGCTTCATCTTCACCACCGCGCTGCCGCCGGCGATCTGCGCCGCGGCCGCGGCCGCGATCCGCCACCTCAAGGCTTCGAGCTTCGAGCGCGAGCGCCACCAGGAGCGCGCGGCGCGCGTCAAGGCTGTGCTGAATGCGGCCGGCCTGCCGGTGATGCCAAGCGACACCCACATCGTGCCGGTGCTCGTCGGCGATCCCGAGAAGTGCAAGGAGGCGACCGACCTCCTGCTCGAAGAGCACGGCATCTACATCCAGCCGATCAACTATCCGACCGTGCCGAAGGGCGCCGAGCGGCTGCGCATCACGCCCTCGCCCTATCACGAGGACGCACTGATCGACGCGCTTGCGGAGGCGCTGGTGGATGTCTGGGGACGGCTTAAATTGCCACTGCGCGCTCACGCGCTGGCCGCAGAATAACGGCCGGCGCTAAGCCCCGCGGCAAAGTCCACTTTCCCACTCTCACAACGGCCGCAGGCGTTGCGGCGCGGCGCTATTGCGCCCGGTCTTTCGGCGGCCGGCGTCCCATGCGACGGGCGGCGAACGCGACCGTAAAGCTCACCACCAGGAACCGGGCGAGATGGTGGGCGCCGACGTAGATCGGATCGAGATGCAGCGCGAGCGCCAGCACCATCATGGTGTCCTGCGCGCCGGGCGCGAACGCGACCACGACATCGGCCAGCCGAAAGGGCAAGAACGCCACAACGATCAACGCAAAGCTCGCCGCGACAATGGTCGCGACCGCGAATGAACCCAACGCCGCGCCGAGATAGCCGAGCAGCATCCGCGGGCTGGTATTGGCGAAGCGCGAGCCCGCGACCGCCCCGAGCGTGACGATCGCGGCGCTGCCGAGCCACCACGGCAGCGTGGTGGTGAGCAGGCCCGTGCCGTGCAGGATTGCCGATCCCGCCAGCGCCCCGAACAGGAGCCCGCCGGGAAACCGCACGCGCTGCAGCATCACCGCCACCGCGGTCGACACCACGAGCAGGACTGCGAGTTCGCCGAGCGATATTGGTGGACGGCTCACTGCCGACGGCGCGACCGTGGAGCCGGCGAGTGCCAAGCCCGCCGGCAGGCCGATTACGATCAGCAGCACCCGCATGACCTGCACTACGGCGATGCCGCGCAGGTCGGCGTTGAATTCCGCCGACAGCGCCATGACCTGCGCCATCGAGCCCGGACTTGCGCCGAGCAACGCAGAGAGCGGCTCCCAGCCGTGTACGAACCGCAGGTAGCAGGCGGTGGCGAAAAACATCACCAGCGCCGAAACGACCAGGATCGCGACGCTTGCCGGCCAGTCGGCGATGCCCTTGACCATGTCCGGCGTCACCACGGCGCCGAGCAGGATACCCACCAGCACGAACGACGCACGCGCCACCGGAAGGGTGACCATCATGGGCCGGCCGGCCAGGGCGGCACATGCGGTCGCCAGCATCGAGCCCATGACGAGGCCGGCCGGAAATCCCGTCATGGCGGCTGCGACGCCGCCGGCCGTCGCGATCAGCAGCGTCTCGGCGGTCCGCTGCGATTCGCGTCGAAACGAAGGAGGAGGGAGAGGAGGCATCGATCGGTCCCGTGGTCGGGTCGCCCGCGCGATGCGCAAGCCGTGCCAACCGCAGGAGGCGCGGTCACGGCCGATCAATGCCGCGCGGCCGGCACCGGGTCAAATGGTGTGGAGCCGATCCGCATCGCGGGTGTTCGGGTCGCGCGTGGCCGCCAGCGCGCCCCCCACGCTCTTGACCACGATGTAATCGAAGCCGCGGCGGGCCTCCCCTTGCGGGTTGTTTCGGGTAGACTTCGCCCGGACGATGGCCGGGGCAATCGGCCCCCAAGGAGCGTCCCCAGGACGCGCGGACACGGGAGCATGCTGCAAGGCTGGGTGGTCATCGCCTGTGCGCTCGGCTACCTCGGACTGCTGTTCGTGGTCGCGAGCTACGGCGACAAGACGCGGCACTTCGGCCGCGAGGGCCGCCTGCGCCACCTGATCTATCCGCTTTCGCTCGCGATCTACTGCACGTCGTGGACGTTTTTCGGCTCGGTCGGCCTCGCCACCCGCACCGGCTTCGAATTCCTGACGATCTACGTCGGCCCCATCCTGGTGATCGGCCTGTGCTCGCCGCTCATCATCCGCATTGTACGCCTCGCCAAGGCGCAGAACATTACCTCGATCGCCGACTTCATCGCGGCGCGCTACGGCAAGGCGCAGACGGTGGCGGCAACCGTCGCGCTGATCGCGATCATCGGCACCATTCCGTACATTGCCCTGCAGCTCAAGGCGGTGTCGACCTCGCTGACCACCATCCTGGTCCATATCGGGCCGGCGAGCGGCGCGATGCAGCCGGTGCTCGGCGATATCGCCTTCTATGTCGCGGTGGCGATGGCGCTGTTCGCGGTGCTGTTCGGGACCCGGCACATCGACGCCACCGAACACCAGGACGGACTGATGCTGGCGATCGCGACCGAGTCGCTCGTCAAGCTGGTGGCGTTCGTTGCGGTCGGCATTTTCGTGACCTTCTGGCTGTTCGACGGGCCGTTTTCGTTGTTCGCTCGCGCGCTCGAACGCCCCAATACCGCGGCGGTGCTGACGCGCGAGCCGATGCTCGGCACGCTGATTGCGATGACGGTGCTGTCACTCTTCGCCATCGTGCTGCTGCCGCGGCAGTTTCACGTCACTGTGGTCGAGAACAACAACGAAGCCGAGATCAAGCGCGCAGCCTGGCTGTTCCCGCTGTACCTGGTGCTGATCAACCTGTTCGTGGTGCCGATCGCGCTTGCCGGCATGATGACCTTTTCGGCCGGGCAGTTCGACAGCGACATGTTCGTGCTCGCGCTGCCGCTATCGGCCGGCTACGACCTGCTGACGATCGCAGCCTTCATCGGCGGACTCTCGGCGGCCACCGCCATGGTGATCGTCGAATCGGTCGCACTCGCCATCATGGTATCGAACGACATCGTCATGCCGCTGGTGCTGCAACGGCGCGAGGCGCTGGTCACTGGCCGCGACGTTGGCCGATTCCTGCTGACGGTGCGACGGGTGGCGATCTTCGTCATCCTGTTCTTCGCCTACCTGTACTATCGCCTGGCCGGCGACGCGCAGCTTGCGTCCATCGGGCTTTTGTCATTTGCCGCGGTCGCGCAGCTTGCACCGGCCTTCTTCGGCGGCCTGATCTGGCGGCGCGGCACGGCGCGCGGCGCGCTCGCCGGCATGACAGTAGGCATTCTGGTGTGGGCCTACACCCTGCTGCTGCCGAGCATCGCGGACGCCGGCATCGTCGGGCACAGCATCCTCAGCCAGGGTCCATGGGGCCTGACCATGCTGCGCCCGCAAGCGCTGTTCGGTCTCGATCTGCCGCCGCTGGTGCATGGCGTGCTCTGGAGCCTCACGCTCAACGTCCTCGCCTATGTGGCCTTCTCGTTCGGTCGTGCGCCGGCGTCGATCGAGCGGCTGCAGTCCGACCTGTTCGTGCCGTCCGATCTCACACCGATTGCCCCGACGTTCCGCCTGTGGCGATCGTCGGTGACGGTTGAGGAGCTCACCACCACCATTGCCCGCTATCTCGGCGAGGAGCGCACCCGTACGTCGTTCGACAGCTACGCGCTGACCCGCGGCGTCAGCCTCGATCCAAAGGGCGAAGCCGATTTCCAGGTGCTGCGCTTCGCCGAGCACCTGCTGGCCTCGGCGATCGGCGCGGCCTCGTCCCGTCTCGTGCTGTCGCTGCTACTGCGCAAGCGCACCGTGTCCACCAAGGCTGCGCTGCGGCTGCTCGACGACGCCAGCGCGGCGATTCATTACAACCGCGAGATCCTGCAGACCGCGCTCGACCATGTGCGGCAGGGTATCGCGGTGTTCGACAAGGACCTGCACCTGGTATGCTGGAACCGGCAGTTCGGCGAAATCCTGACGCTGCCGCCGCAGCTCACTCGCGTCGGCACCGCGCTGCATGAAATCCTCCAGCTGAGCGCCGAGAACACCGGCGACGAGGGCGCGGCCGATCTGCTGATGCGCGATCGGCTTGCCCGCTATGTCTCCAGCAGCGAGCCGTTCCGCGAGCGCTTCGCCGCGCGCGACCTGGTCATCGAGGTGCGCTCGAATCCGATGCCGGACGGGGGCTTCGTCACGACCTTCACCGACATCACGCCGAGCGTGAAGGCCGCCGAAGAACTTGAGCGCGCCAACGAATCGCTCGAACGCCGGGTGCAGGAACGCACCGAGGAGCTGACCCGGCTCAACAGCGAACTGGGGCGCGCCAAGGCCGAGGCGGACGAGGCCAATATCTCCAAGACCAAGTTTCTTGCTGCCGCCAGCCACGACATTCTGCAGCCGCTCAACGCCGCGCGGCTCTACGTCACCAGCCTGGTGGAGCGGCAGCGTGGCGGCGACGATGCGCAGTTGATCGGTAACATTGATGCCTCGCTCGATGCGGTGGAGGAAATCTTCGGCGCGCTACTCGACATCTCGCGGCTCGACACCGGCGCGATGAAGACCGAGAAGATGAACTTCCGCATCGACGAGTTGTTTCGCCAGCTCGAGGTCGAGTTCACGCCGCTGGCGCAGGAGAAGGGCCTCAAGCTCAAATTCGTTCACTCCTCGCTGGCGGTCCATTCCGACCGGCGGCTGCTGCGACGGCTGCTGCAGAACCTCGTCTCCAATGCCATCAAGTACACGCCCCGCGGCCGCGTTCTGGTCGGCTGCCGGAAGCGCCGCGGCAAGCTGCGCATTTACGTCTACGACACCGGGCTCGGTATTCCGCATGGCAAGAAAAGCGCGATTTTCAAGGAATTTCACCGCCTCAACGACGGCGCCAAAGTGGCGCGCGGCCTTGGCCTCGGGCTCTCCATCGTGGAGCGAATTGCGCGGGTGCTGGAGCACAAGATCACCGTCACCTCCATCCTCGGCCGCGGCTCCAGCTTCGCGGTCGACGTGCCGGTCGCGCCGGCGCTGCCGTCGAGCCGGCAGCCGCGGATCGTGCGCGATGCCGATCGCGTGCAACTGTCCGGCATCGTCGTGCTGTGCATCGACAACGACCTCGCCATCCTCGACGGCATGGAAACGCTGCTCGGCGGCTGGGGATGTCGCGTGCTGAAGGCGGCGGATATGGCGTCGGCTGCCGCCGCCATCGTCGAGGCCAAGGCTTCGCCCGACGGATTGCTGGTGGATTACCATCTCGATCAGGGCAACGGCATCGAGGCCATCGTCGAACTCCGCCGTCGCTTCGGCCCCGATCTGACCGCCATCCTGATCACTGCCGACCGCAGCCCGCGGGTGCGCGAAGAGGCCCGCGCGCACGGCGTTCAGGTGCTGAACAAGCCGGTGCGGCCGGCTGCATTGCGCGCACTATTGACGCAATGGCGGGTACAACGCGTTGCTGCGGCGGAATAGAGCGCGGCGCCCGGAAATGCCTGTCAGTTCGCCGAGCTGGCAGCCTGCGGCCACTGCCCAAGCTCGATCTTGGCGGCGGCGATCACCGCCTGGGTACGGCTTTCGACCCCGAGCTTCTGCAGGATCGCCGAGACGTGCGCCTTGATGGTCGCCTCCGAGACGCTGAGCTCGTAGGCGATCAGTTTGTTGAGCAGTCCTTCCGACAGCATCATCAGCACGCGCACCTGTTGCGGCGTCAGCGAGGTCAGGCGCGCCAGCAGGTCCGCGGTTTCGGCGTCCGAGCCGGTGCCGAGATCGATGTCGGGCGGCGTCCAGACACCGCCCTCGAACACGCGGGCGATGCCGGTGCGGATCGCTTCGATACCGAGCGTCTTGGGGATGAAGCCGGAGGCGCCGAAGTCCATGCAGCGCCGGATCACCGCCGGGTCGTCGTTGGCCGAAACGACGACGACCGGGACGCTCGGATATTGCGCGCGCAGATACATCAGCCCGGAGAAGCTCCGTACACCCGGCATCGTCAAGTCGAGCAGGATCAGGTCGAACTCGCCGCCAAGCTCCAGCACCTCGGCGAGATCTTCGAAGGACCCCGCCTCGGCGATGTCGACATTCGCCAAGAGGCCGGACACCGCCTCGCGCAATGCCCCGCGGAACAGCGGATGATCGTCGGCGATGACCAGACGATAGCTTATCGAATCGCTCACCCCGTTATTCTCCCGGCCACGGTCAGCCTTCAAATCATAGCACAGCCGACGGGAAGATATCGCCGAACTGACCCGGCTTCGGCTCAGCAGCAAACCGCGACCATTAGCTAGAATCGGCCCGAAAAGCGGCCATCGAATTGATCTGGCTCAACCCTGGCGGCCGAGGAATTGCAGCACGATCTCCCGCCGATGCGGGCGGGCACGATGCTCGGCGAGATAAATGCCCTGCCACGTGCCGAGCGTGAGGGCACCGTTGGCGACCGGGACATGCAGCGTCACGCCGGTCACCATCGCCTTCACGTGGGCCGGCATGTCGTCAGGGCCCTCGGTGTCGTGGACCCAGCCGGCGCCGGCCGGAGCCAGGCGCGCAAGCGCCGTCACCAGGTCGGTCTGCACATCAGGATCGGCATTCTCCTGAATGACCAGCGAAGCCGAAGTGTGCCGCAGGAACAGAAACAATACGCCGTCTCGGCCGCCAGCCGCTGTGACGAATTGGGCGGCATCGCGCGTAATCTCGGTAAATCCCGGCCTGGAGGTTTCGACCACGAGCGTCGCGGTCGCCATGACGTCGGGTGCGAACCGGGTCACCGTCAGACGACCAGCAACGATAGCGCCGTGGGCGGCGATCATGACTTCTTCATCGCTTCCTTTTGCAGATTAGTGATGATCTCGACCATCCGGCGCCACACCTTCTCGACGAACGCCATCATCTTGGTGAGGTCGGCATCGTCCGGCAGCGCTCTCGGATCCTCGGTCTTCGGCGGGTCCGGTTTGACGACGCCCGGCAACGGCACATTGCGCGCGAGCAACTCCTTCTTAAGCGCCGCGTTCTCGCCCTGCAGGCGCGCGATTTCAGCCTCAAGGGCAGCACGTTCGTCCGCCACCGTCAGACATGTCCATCCGGCTGTCCGGCGCGTGCAGACCGACACCTGCCCGGTACGACTATCGAGCCGCAGATATCCGTCCTCGATCCGGGTGAAGGTAAAGCGGCTGTCGTCGCCGTCGGGCCTGTCCTGCGCCCAGGCGGCCGGCGCTATTGCGGACCAGGCCACGAGCACGAGGAACGCGATACGGGTCATGCTGGTCTCCTTGTGCACAGCGGGCGCAACGCTTGCATCTCCGCGCGTCGAATCCAATCAGCCCATCTTACCGCGGTTTGATCGGACCTAGAACCTCGGCCAGAATGCCGGCCGCGATGCACAAAATGCCGTTGAGGCACCGTCGCGTATTGACGCTTTTCGCTGCAAAATCATATCTTTAGGCTTGGAGGCGCAATTCTTGACTCGACCCAACCCTCTGCGTATGTTCCGCCCGGCCTTGGGGCGGCGGCACAGCCGCGAGAACCGTCGCGGGTGTCGATAGCATGGCCGGCGACGACGCACGCGGAAACGGTAATCGTGGAAAACCTCCGCCCGACGAGGCTGCGCTCCGTGCGCGGTTGAAGCGTCTCGGCGAACGGCTCGGTCATGTTCACACCGACCGTCCCTCCGACAGTAGTCCGGATCAACGACCGACCACCGATCCGTCGGCGATCGCCCGGGGTTTTCGGTTGTCGACCGAACTCGTCGCGGGCGTGCTGCTGGGAGCGGGCATCGGCTGGCTGATTGATCGGGGCCTTGGAATTTCGCCCTGGGGGCTGATTGTGTTTCTGCTCCTGGGGTTTGCCGCCGGCGTCCTGAACGTGATGCGGGCGGCGGGGGTGGTTCCGACAAAAACGTTGGATCCGCCCGGTTCGAAACAATAGTGGGAAAGCGCGCACCCGGCGTGTGCGCGTCAGCGAAGGGCCGGTCCGGTTATGGATCCCATCCATCAGTTTGAGATCAAAAATCTCTTCACCCTGTTCACGGTCGGCAATACCCACATCGCCTTCACCAATTCGGCGCTCTACATGGTGATCGCGCTTGCCGTGATCGCGCTGCTGATGCTGGGCGCGACCGGTTCGCGCGCGCTGATCCCGGGCCGGCTGCAGTCGGTCGCCGAAATGTCCTACGAGTTCGTGGCGAACACCCTGCGCAGCAGCGCCGGCACCGAGGGGATGAAGTTCTTTCCGCTGGTGTTCTCGCTGTTCATGTTCATCCTGGTGCTGAATGTCGTCGGCATCATCCCGTACACCTTCACGGTCACCAGCCACATCATCATCACGGTCTCGCTCGCGCTGCTGGTGTTCTTCACCGTGATCATCTACGGCTTCTGGCGCAACGGCCTGAAATTCTTCAAGCTGTTCGTGCCGAGCGGCATTCCGATCTACATCCTGCCGCTGGTGACCTTCATCGAGGTGCTGTCGTTCCTGTCGCGGCCGGTGTCCCACAGCGTGCGGTTGTTCGCCAACATGCTGGCCGGGCACATCACGCTGAAGGTGTTCGGCGGCTTCGTCACCATGCTGGGTGCGCTCGGCGTGGTCGGCTGGCTGGGCGCCGTCCTGCCGCTCGGTCTGACCGTGGCACTGACCGCGCTCGAACTGCTGGTGGCGTTCCTGCAGGCTTACGTGTTCGCCATCCTCACCTGCATCTATCTCAACGATGCGATTCACCCGGGCCACTGAACCGGCCCGCAACCGAACTGGAAGGAGTTTTGAAATGGATGCTGAAGCCGCAAAGATGATCGGTGCCGGTATCGCCTGCATCGGCATGGGTGGCGCCGGCGTCGGCGTCGGCATGATCTTTGGCCACTATCTGGCGGCCGCGCTGCGCAACCCCTCCGCCGCCCAGGGACAGTTCGGCAACCTGATCTTCGGCTTCGCGGTGACCGAGGCGCTCGGCATCTTCTCGCTGCTGATTGCGCTTCTGCTGCTGTTCGCGCTCTGAGCGACGCGCCTGATGGTGCGTCCGCGCACCGCCAAGTGAAACTTCGGAGCGAGCAATGGCGCAAAAGAACGCGCAACCGTCGACACTGACGGAGCACATCCCGCCAGGTGAGCAGCACGCGAAGGGCTTTCCGCCGTTCGATGCCACCACGTTCGCCTCGCAACTGCTGTGGCTGACGCTGACCTTCGTGGTGCTCTACCTGCTGATGGCGCGCGTCGCACTCCCGCGCGTCGGCGGGATCATCGAAAGCCGCCGCCAGCGCGTTACTGGCGACCTTGCCGATGCGCAGCGCTTCAAGGATCAGTCGGACGGCGCCATCGCGGCCTACGAGAAGGCATTGGCGGACGCGCGCGGGCGCGCCCAGGCGGTTGCCAACGAGGCCCGCGAGAAGCAGGCGGCGGAGGCCGAGGCCCACCGCAAGACGCTCGATGCCAAGCTCAACGCCCATATCGCCGAGTCCGAAAAGACCATCGCCAACAGCCGGTCAGCAGCGATGTCCAACGTGCGCTCCATCGCGGCGGACGCCGCCTCGGCGATCGTCGAACGTCTGACCGGCTCCGCGCCGGCGAAGGATGACGTCGCCAACGCCGTCGGTGACGCGCTCAAGCGCTGAGGACAGCCCATGTTTGAAGCCGAATTCTGGGTCGCGATTTCCTTCGTCATCTTCGTGGCGGTGATGGCCTATTTCGGCGTGCACAAGCTGATGGTGAAGGGGATCGACGACCGGCGCGACCGGATCAAGTCGGAGCTCGACGAAGCTCGCCGCCTCAAGGAAGAGGCGCAGGCCCTGCTGGCGCAGTACGAGCGCAAGAAGCAGGAGGCTGAACGCGAGGCCGAAGAGATCGTCAAGAGCGCAATGGCCGAGGCCGGACGCATCGCCAGCGAGGCGAAGACCAAGATGGAAGACTTCGTCGCGCGGCGCACCAAGATGGCAGAGAACAAGATCGCCCAGGCCGAAGCGCAGGCCGTGTCGGACGTGCGCTCCTCGGCCGCCGAGGCTGCCGTCGCGGCCGCGCAGTCGCTGCTCTCCCGGCTGGTCAAGGGCAAGGTCGCCGACGACCTCATCGCCAAGGGCATCGAGGACGTGCGCGGCAAGCTGAATTAGCGCGTCCGCCTACAACCTCTCGCTCCTCTTATGTGTCCGCCGGCGCATCGCTTGCGCTGCAGACCGGGACACACGCCGTCGTCAGGTCCGTGACGATTCCAGACCAGCGCCGCGAACGCTTTGGCGCTCATGCCCGACTTTCGCCACCAGTGCGCGATTCTTTCGTTGCGTGCTGATTCGGAAGAGACCGAGTCAGTTCGACCATGCTGTTGGGGACGCGGCATAGGCGGGGGCATGCGTGATCATCTTTGACTGCAACGGGGTGCTGGTCGACAGCGAGCGGATTGCTGCCGCGGTCGCAGCCGAATCCTTCAACCGCATCGGTGTGCCGCTGACCGCCGACCTGGTCATCCGGTATTTCTTCGGACGGCGGCCCGCCGACATGTTCGCGACCATCGAGACCGCCATGCAGCGCAGCCTGCCCTCGGATTTTGCCGCCGGGGTTGCGGCGGCGACCATCGAACGCCTGAGCTCCGAACTTCGCCCCATGCCGCACGCAGCCCACGCCCTCACCTGGCTGCGCGGACCGAAATGCGTGGCGTCGTCGGCGCCGGAGGACCGGGTGCGGATCAGCCTGCAGACCGCGGGACTCGCCCGATTCTTCGAGGGGCACCTGTTCTCGGCGAGCGACGTTCCCCGGGGCAAGCCCGCGCCCGATCTGTTCCTGCATGCTGCCGGGCGAATGGGTGTGCGGCCCGAGCACTGCATCGTCGTCGAGGACTCACCCGCCGGCGTTACGGCCGCAGCGGCGGCCGGCATGGCTGCGGTCGGCTTCGTCGGCGGCAGCCACGCGGAGGCCAATCTCGCCGAACGGCTGGTCGCAGCGGGCGCCCGCTCGATCGTTGCCGATCTGCGGCACCTCAAGAGCACGATCGTCAGCCTGGGCGGCTACTGACCAGCCGTCGAGATTCTCGCTATTGAGTCTTGGGTGGCCGCTTGGCGCTCTTCGGCGCGGGCTTCGCCGGCTTGTCGCCGACGTCGTCGAAGCCGACATAAATCACATAGGCCTCAAGCTCAGTGGTCGGTGGCAACGGAAAGCTCATGCTGTCGTCGACGTCAAGCCACGGCACGTTGACCTCGCCCTGAGGCATCGTCACCGGTACTTTCTTAAACTTGGTTGTGATGGTCTTCGGCTCCGGCCCTTCCTTGACGACCGCATAGCGCAACGGCACCTCGACGTTGCCCGGACCGCCTTGCGGCCCGATGATGACGCGGCCCTGCACGCCGACCTTGATGGTGAGATTTCCCTCCGCGACGATGCATTCGCGCGCCAGCTGGTTGAAGGAAACCTGGTACTTCAAGTCGCCGGCGGTCGCTTGGCCTTGTTTCGCGGTGGCGACATTGAACGTGCCGGCGCCGGCGCGGATTTCCACGCCCGGGCAATCCACCGACGGTGCCACCGGCTGGGCGGTTGCGGCGGGCTTCGGCGCCGCGGGCTTCGAGCCTCCAAAGTAGCCCGACAGCCGGTTCATCAAGGTCGGTGAAGTCTCCTGCGAACCGACGTTCTGGGCGGACGAGCAAGCGGCCAACGCTAGCGCCCCGCCCAGCAGAATCGGGATTTGGACCTTGCGCTTGATTCGTCCGTCACCATACGCCCGCATTGCGTCCACCCCGCTGGTTGGAACGGCCCCCGACGGTCTCCTAAGGCGCAACCGTGGCATCCCCAAGGCTCGAACGCCCGGCAAACTAGCGATCCGAAAAGGCCCCGGCGGCGGCCGGCGGGGCCGGGTCATCCGCGAGCCGGGCAAACAGCAGGTGATCCTGCCAGATGCCGTTGATGCACAGATAATGGCGGGCAAACCCCTCGCGGGTAAAGCCGGCTTTTTCCAGAAGCCGCACCGAGGCGGCATTGGTCGGGATGCAGGCGGCCTCGACCCGGTGCAGCCGCAGCGTGGCGAATGCGAACGGCAGGACGGCGTTCACGGCCGCCGTCATGTACCCCTGCCGGGCATAGACCGCGCCCATCCAGTAGCCGAGGCTCGCCGCCTGCGCGCAGCCTCGCCGAATGTTGGCCAGCGTCAGGCCGCCGACCAGCGCGTTGTCCAGCCTGCGGAAGACGAAGAACGCATAGGCCAGATCGGCACGCTGGTCTTCGGAATAGCGCTTGATGCGGCGCCGGAACGACGCGCGACTGAGATCATCCGCCGGCCAGGTCGGCTCCCAGGGGGTCAGAAAATCCCGGCTCGCGCCGCGCAATTCGGCCCATTCGGCATGGTCGCCGGCTTGCGGCGTACGCAAGACTACCCCTTCCCCGGCAATCGCCGGGACCATCTCGGACAGACTCACGCTGCGGAAAAAAGCCATCGCGCTTCATACCATAGCCCGCCGCGAAGGCTCAGGTCGGCCCCCCGCAAGGTACGCGTGGCAGACTCAAGCATCACGGCAAACCATCATGCGGCCCGGCGGACAAGACCTTCCGCGATCGTAGCCGCACTTTCAAGACCGGCGCCGGGCCCCAGAACGGCGATCGCCGGCTGTCCGCGCGCGAGCAGGGCACGGCCGGCAGCACGCGCCGTCTCGGCCGTGACGGCGTCAATCTTGGCGACGATCTCTTCCAGCGGAATCGGCCGGCCCCAGTTGATGATCTGCCGCGCCAATTGTCCGGCGCGCGCGCCCGAGCTCTCAAGCGCCATCAACAGCCCGGCCTTCATCTGGGTCTTGGCGCGGGCCACCTCGGCGTCCGTGACGGTTTCGGCCGCGTTGGCGATCTCGTCGACCACGACCTGCATGAGTTCGGCGAGATCGGACGCGTCAGTACCGGCATAGAGCCCGAACATCCCGGTGTCCGAATAGGGCATGTGGAAGGAATGAATCGCGTAGCAAAGGCCGCGCTGCTCGCGCACCTCCTGAAACAATCGCGACGACATCCCGCCGCCGAGCACATTGGCGAACACGTCGAGGCTCATCAGACTGGGATCGCGATGCGGCACACCCGACATTGCGAGCGCAACGTGCACCTGTTCGAGGTCGCGCGCCTCGAGGTGCGAGCCGCCGACGAACCGGGCCGGCTCCGGCACCGGCGCCGACGCGCTGGTGAAGGGGGCAAAACGATGCTCGGCCTCCCGCACCACGGCCCGGTGATCAACCGCGCCGGCCGCCGCAACCACCATGTCGGGCCCGCGATAGTTGCGTGTCAGGTAACCGGCAATGCGCCGACGGTCGAACGAGCGGACGGTCGCCGGCGTGCCGAGAATCGAGCGGCCGACCGGCTGGTCCGGAAAGGCGATGGTCTGCAGGCGGTCCCAGATCAAGTCGTCGGGCGTGTCCTCGACGGCGCCGATCTCCTGCACGATGACGTTCTGCTCGCGCTGCAGTTCCTCCGGATCGAACGCCGGATCGGACAGGATATCGGACAAGACATCGAGCGCGAGCGGCACGTCGGCTTTGAGAACACGCGCATAGTAGGCGGTGGTCTCGACCGACGTCGCCGCGTTGAGATCGCCGCCGACCGCCTCGATCTCTTCGGCGATCTGGCGCGCCGTTCGCCGCGTCGTTCCCTTGAACGCCATGTGTTCGAGGAGATGCGAGATGCCGTGCTCGTCCGGCCGCTCGTCGCGGCTGCCGGAGCCGACCCAGACGCCGAGCGACGCCGTTTCGAGGTGCGGCATTTCGGCGGTAACCACCGTCAGGCCGGAGGGCAGACGCGTGACTTCGACACTCATGCAACAACTCCTTCGCGCGCGGCGCGGCTGGTCGACAGGATATGCGTTTCGACGGCGTGCGGATCAACCGGCAGCGCCGTCATGCGTTCGGGGCGCCGGTCGAGGTCGGCAAGCCATTCGGGCAGTCTCGGCCGCACCCCGCAGGCCGCTTCGACTGCATCGGGAAACTTGGCGGCATGGGCGGTGCCCAGCACGATCATCGGCACCGCCGGATCGCGCGTTTCCTTCTCGACCACCGCCATGCCGACGGCGGTGTGCGGATCGACGAATTCACCGGTTTCGCGCAGCATGGTGCGCATGGTCGCCGCTGTCTCCTGCTCGTCCGCACGGCCGGCCGCAAACTCCGCGCGGATGCCGGCGAGCGCCCGGCCTGACAGCGTGAACTGCCGGGACTGGGCAAGCGACGCCATCAGCGCGCGCACGGCGGCGGCGTCGCGGTCGTAAAGCTCGAACAGCAGGCGCTCGAAATTCGACGCGACTTGGATGTCCATCGAGGGCGACGAGGTCGGTACCACCTCGCGCAAATCGTAGGTTCCGGTCGCGACGGTGCGCGCCAGAATGTCGTTGACATTGGTGGCGATCACCAGCCGGTCGACCGGCAGTCCCATGCGCGACGCCACATAGCCCGCGTAGACGTCGCCGAAATTTCCGGTCGGGACCGTGAAGGCGACCTTGCGGTGCGGAGAGCCGAGCGCCACCGCGGCGGTGAAGTAGTAGACCACCTGCGCGACGATGCGCGCCCAGTTGATGGAGTTGACGCCCGACAGCCCGACCCGGTCGCGAAAGCCGTGATGGTTGAACAGGCCCTTCACGAGCGCCTGGCAATCATCGAACGTGCCGTCGATCTCCAGCGGGTGGACGTTGGGGTCGTCGGCCGTTGTCATCATCCGCCGTTGCACCTCCGAGACCCGGCCGCGCGGAAACAGGACGTAGAGGTCGGTCCGGCTGCGGCCGCGAAACGCCTCGACCGCCGCGCCGCCGGTGTCGCCTGACGTAGCGACGACCACCGTGGTTCGCTCGCTGCGCTGCGTGAGCACGTAGTCCATAAGCCGGCCAAGGAGTTGCATGGCCAGGTCCTTGAAGGCCAGCGTCGGACCGTGAAACAGCTCCAGCACGAATTCGCCCGGCCCATACTGACGCAACGGCACGACCGCCGGATGGCGGAAGCTGCCGTAGGCCTCGCGGATCATGCGCGCGAGTTCATGCTCGGGAATCTCGCCGTCAACGAATGGGCGGATGATCTCGGCGGCGACCTCCGCATAGGGCCGGCCAGCGAAACCGGCGATCGCTTGCGAGTCGAAATGAGGCCAATTCGCCGGCACGAACAGCCCACCGTCGCGCGCGAGCCCGGCGAGCGTCACGTCGATAAATCCGAGCGAATGTGCCTCGCCTCTGGTGGAAACATACTGCACGGTGGTCTCGCGCTCCGGCCTGAGCATCCGCACGTCCCGGCCCGGTGAAGGCCGGCGCGGCATTCCATAACGCCCTGTAGTTATTAACCTTTCCGGGGATCGACGATCAGGACCGGACGGCCGCTGCACCATAGAGGGTCACCGTCTGCCGCACAAGGAACCTCATGGCGAGACCCCGCCGCCACGTCCGCGCAGCCAGAAGGCGAACATCACCACCACGACCAGGGCTAGCGCATACCAGGTGATCGCGTACTGCAAATGCTCGTTGCGGAGCTTGACCTTGAACGGTCCGGGCTGCGGCAGACCGCCAGGCGGCGTAGGCGCTTCCAGCTCGACGAAGAACGGCGCCACATCGCCCCAGCCCTTGGCGGCGGCGATCGTCAGCGGGTCGCGCACGAACCACACGTTGCGCGACCGCTCGCCGGACGGGGTGAACCACGCCGCCGCCTCCGGCCAGCGCATAATGCCGATCATCTCCTGCGGCGACGCGCCGCTCTCGCCGCGGCTCGACGGATCCTGCTTGCCTTCCGGTACAAAGCCGCGATTGACGACCACAGTCCCGCCGCCGGGAAGCCTCGCCGGCGCAAAAACCCAATAGCCAAGACCGCTGACATCGGGCCGGAACGTCGAGCCGCCGCCGGCAAACACCAGCGCTTCCTGGCCGGGAACGAACGTGGCGTCAAACTTGACCCGGCGATACTCGTCCGTCGAAGCCGTCAGGCCCGGCCAACGCGAACGCGGCGGCAGTTCGACCGGAGCCGCCGCCAGCCGCACCTCGAGCGCATGTGTCAATGCGTCTTTCCAGGCCTTGCGCTGGAGCTGCCAGGTTCCCAGTCCGATGAAGGTGGCGAGCGCCGCGCTGGAAAACAGAATCGGCAGCGCCAGCGATGCGCGCGATCGTGCCGACATCACGGCGAGTCGCCGCGGGTGAACCGCACCTCTTCAGCCTTGTGGTGATATTGCAAGGCGACCATCAGCCCCTTCATCGGGCGCAACGGTACGATCGTCGTCAGTAAGATGAGCGGCATCCACAACGCCGCGTGAACCCAATACGGCGGCTCGTAGGCCACCTCCACCGCCAACGCGGCGCCGGCGACGATGAAGCCCGCAATGAACATCACGAAAAACGCCGGGCCATCGGCCGTATCCACGAACGCGTAATCCAACCCGCACGCGTCGCAGCGCGGCGCCAGCGCCAGAAAGCCGTTGAACAGCTTGCCCTTCCCGCAACGCGGGCAGCGGCAGCTCAGTCCCTTCATGAGCGCCGAATTGAGCGATGGTTCGTCCGACATATCGAGGTCTTCGGTTGCTGAACCCTATCTATGGCGGCGCGCCAAAAGCAAAAGGGGCGGCCCTGCGCCGCCCCCATGCAATGTCCTCGCGGTCAGTGCACGTATTCGTGCGGATGAGGTCCGGCGCCCCAGACGTAGATGCAGGCAAACAGGAACAGCCAGACCACGTCGACGAAGTGCCAGTACCACGCCGCGAACTCAAACCCGAGATGCTGAGTCGGGGTGAAATGGCCGAGATAGGTACGGATCAGGCAGACGATCAGGAAGGTCGTGCCGATCAGCACATGGAAGCCGTGAAACCCGGTCGCCATGAAGAAGGTCGCGCCGTAGATATTGCCGCTGAAGTGGAAATTGGCGTGCAAATATTCGTAGGCCTGCACGCAAGTGAAGGCGGCGCCGAGCACGATCGTCAGGATCAGGCCCCATTTCACCCCCTGGCGGTCGTTCTCCAGCAGTGCGTGGTGAGCCCAGGTGACCGTGGTGCCGGAGGTCAGCAGGATGAGCGTGTTGAGCAGCGGCAAATGCCACGGGTCGAAGGTCTCGATGCCCTTCGGGGGCCAGACTCCGCCAAGAAACTCCTCGCGCATGAGCTGCTGCGCGTCGGAGGGGAACAGGGCAACGTTGAAATAGGCCCAGAACCAAGCGACGAAGAACATCACCTCCGAGGCGATGAACAGGATCATCCCATAGCGATGAGAGATCTGCACGATACGGGTGTGATGGCCCTGGTGGGTCGCTTCCTTGGTGACGTCGTACCACCAGCCAAACATGGTGTAGAGCAACCCGAGGATGCCGACGCCGAAGATGAACGGCGCCGCGGCGAACATCTGGTGCATCCAGGTGATCAGGCCGATCGCCATGATGAATGCCGAGGCGGCGCCCACCGCCGGCCACGGGCTCGGATCGACCAAGTGGTAGTCATGATGCGGCTTGGCGTGGGCGTCGGCCATCTTGCGTCTCTCCGTCGGTTCTCAGGCAGTCGCGCCCAGCGCGAGCACCGCGATCGTTTCAGCTCCGTCCAGGCGCAGCGACACGCTCCGCGTGCGGCGGCTCCTGCTGCCTGACCGGATACATGGTGTAGGACAGCGTAATGGTGTTGAGGCTGTCCTGGTCGGAATCCTTGACCAGTTGCGGGTCGATATAAAAGACCACCGGCATTTCACGGGAGTCGCCCGCCTTGAGCCGCTGATCGGTGAAGCAGAAGCAGTTGACCTTGGTAAAATACGCGCCGACCGTCGGCGGCGACACATTGTACGAGGCCTGTCCCACGGTCTCCCGAGCGGACAGGTTGGTCGCCGTGTAATTCACCGTCACCGTTTCGCCGACCTGGACCTCAATCGAATTGATCTCGGGTTCGAAGCGCCAAGGCAGCCCGCCCGAGACGTTGGCGTCGAACCGCACGAGAATCTTGCGAGCCAGCACTTCGCCGGGAGCGCTCGCGGCGACCTGCGGCGTGCCGCCGAACCCGGTCGTGCGGCAGAACCAGTTGTAGAGCGGCACCGCCGCGAAGGCCGCCCCCGTCATTGCGCCTACCAGCACGCCGCAAGCGAGCGCAACCGCCAGATTGCGGCCCTCGCCCCTGCGTTCGCTCGATGGGTTCTGTCCGCTCATATTCGGTTCACATCGGACGGTTGAGCACCGCCGGCCCCTTCACCAACGTGACGATATAGAACAGGACGACGAGGATACCGAGGGCGAGCGCAATGGCGATCGAACGTCGCCGCCGGCTGCGCTTCTGCGCGTCGGTGAGAACGATGCCAGGTTCATCGGGCTTGTTCTCGTCCATGACCGCACTTTACGCCCCCATCCGGAAACCGGCTTCGATCAGCAGCACGGCGAAGAGGACAAAGAGGTAGAGGATCGAGAAGGCAAAAAGCTGCCGCGCCGCCTGCGGAGCCCGGTCGCCTCCGCCCTCGCGCCAAACCCGCAGCGACATCGCCAACATGGCGATACCGGCCACCAGCGCGGTGACGCCGTACATCGGACCAGCGTAACCCATGAACCAAGGCGCCACGCCGCTTACAAGCAGCACGGCCGAATAGATCACGATCTGCCGCCGGGTCTCGCCAACGCCTGCCACCACCGGCAACATCGGCACCCGGGCACGGGCGTATTCGTCGACACGCAGCAGCGACAGCGCCCAGAAGTGCGGCGGGGTCCAGAAGAAGATGATGAGAAAGAGCAGGACCGGCTCGAGCGAAACGCTGCCGGTCGCCGCCGCCCACCCGATCATCGGCGGAAAGGCGCCCGCGGCACCGCCGATCACGATGTTCTGCGGCGTCGAACGCTTCAGCCACATCGTGTAAATCGCGACATAGAAGAAGATGGTAAACGCCAAGAGCGCCCCGGCAAGCCAATTCACCAAGAGCGCCATCACCATCACGGCGCCCACCGCCAGCACCGACCCGAAGGCCAGCGCCTCGCCCGGCGCGATGCGCCGGCGCGGGATCGGACGGTTGGCGGTCCGCGTCATTAACGCGTCGATATCGGCGTCGTACCACATGTTGAGCGCGCCGGATGCGCCCGCGCCGATCGCGATGCACAAGAGTGCCGTAAAGCCGATCACCGGATGCACGTGCCCCGGCGCCACCATCAATCCGACCAGCGCGGTGAACACCACGAGCGACATCACCCGCGGCTTGAGCAGCGCCACGTAGTCGCCGACGTCGGCCTCGCTCACCGCCGCATAAGCCAGCGGCGGAACCTGCGCACGATGCTCGGCTACGGAGATGTCTGCCACGGTTGCGATGCCTAACCTTTGATGAGCGGCAGCTCATTGAACTGATGGAACGGTGGCGGCGACGACAAGGTCCACTCGAGCGTGGTCGCGCCCGCGCCCCACGGGTTGTCCGCCGCCTTCTCCTTGCGCATGAAGGCGACCACCATGCCGTAGAAGAACACGACCACGCCGAGCGCCGACAGATAGGAGCCGAGCGAAGAGACGTAGTTCCAGCCGGCGAATGCGTCCGGATAGTCGGCGATGCGACGCGGCATGCCGGCAAGGCCCAGGAAGTGCTGCGGGAAGAAAAGGATGTTGACGCCGATGAAGGTCAGCCAGAAATGCAGCTTGCCGATGGTTTCGCTGTACATGTAGCCGAACATCTTCGGGAACCAGTAGTACCAGCCGGCGAAGATCGTAAACACCGCGCCGAGCGACAGCACGTAGTGGAAGTGCGCGACGACGTAATACGTATCCTGCAGCGAGCGGTCGACGCCCGCGTTCGCCAGCACCACGCCGGTGACGCCGCCGATGGTGAACAGGAAGATGAAGCCGATCGCCCACAGCATCGGCGTCTTGAACTCGATCGAGCCGCCCCACATCGTGGCGACCCAGGAGAAGATTTTCACCCCGGTCGGCACCGCGATCACCATCGTGGCAGCGACGAAGTAGGCCTGCACCGTGCTCGACATGCCGACGGTGTACATGTGGTGCGCCCAGACCACGAAGCCGATGCCGCCGATCGCCACCATGGCGTAGGCCATGCCGAGATAGCCGAACACCGGCTTCTTCGAGAACGTCGCGACGATCTGGCTGACGATGCCGAAGCCCGGCACGATCAGGATGTAGACTTCGGGGTGGCCGAAGAACCAGAACAGGTGCTGGAACAGCACCGGATCGCCGCCGCCGTCGGGCGAGAAGAAGGTCGTGCCGAAATTTCTGTCGGTGAGCAGCATCGTGATCGCACCCGCCAGCACCGGCAGCGACAGCAGCAGCAGAAACACCGTCACCAGCTGCGCCCACACGAACAGCGGCATTTTGTGCATGGTCATGCCGGGGGCGCGCATGTTGAAGATCGTGGTGATGAAATTGATCGCGCCCAGGATCGACGAGGCGCCGGCGATGTGCAGCGACAGGATGGCGAAGTCGACCGCCGGGCCGGGATGCCCCGTCGTCGACAGCGGCGCATAGATCGTCCAGCCGGCGGCGACGCCGGCGGCGCCGCGTTCGCCCTCGACGAACAGCGACATCAGCAGCAGCAGAAACGACGCCGGCAGCAGCCAGAACGAGATGTTGTTCATCCGCGGGAACGCCATGTCGGGCGCCCCGATCATCAACGGCACCATCCAGTTGCCGAACCCGCCGATCATCGCCGGCATCACCATGAAGAAGATCATGATCAGGCCGTGCGCGGTGGTGAAGACGTTGAACATGTGCGCGTCGTGGAAGATCTGCATGCCCGGGTACATCAGCTCGAGCCGCATGCCGATCGACAGGATGCCGCCGACGACGCCGCCCACCAGCGCGAACACCAGGTACATCGTGCCGATGTCCTTGTGGTTGGTGGAGTAGACGTAACGGCGCCAGCCGGTCGGGTGGCCGTGACCGTTGTCGTCGTGGGCGTCATGCGCGCCGTGAGCCGTTGCCGTCGTTGCCATCGTCCTTCGTCCTTCGAACTAACTGTTCCGTTGCGCCCCGCCGTCGCCCGCCGTCACCGCAGCCTCACCGATTCGCCGCGACCGCCGTCGGGCGGGCCGCCACGTTGGTGGGCGGCGCCGTGTCGTCGCGGGCAAACTTCTTCTTCGCTTCCTCGATCCAGGCCGCATAGGCCTGCTCGCTCACCACCCGGACCGCGATCGGCATGAAGGCGTGGTCCTTGCCGCACAGTTCCGAGCACTGGCCGTAATAGATGCCTTCGCGCGTCGCCTTGAACCAGGTTTCGTTGATCCGGCCCGGGATGGCGTCGATCTTGATGCCGAACGACGGCACCGCAAAGGCATGAATCACGTCGGCGCCGGTGGTCAGCACCCGGACGACCTTGTCCACCGGTACCACCATCTCGTTATCGACGCCCAGCAGCCGCGGCGGCTCGGGCTGGATCTTCTTGCGGTCGGCGTCCGACAGCATCAGCGAATCGAACTCGAACTTTCCGTCCGGATAGCTGTAGGTCCAGTACCACTGCTTGCCGGTGGCCTTCACGGTGACGTCGGCCGGCGGCACATTGAGCTGCAGGAACAACAGCTTGAACGACGGCACCGCGATCACCAGCAGGATCACGATCGGCACCACCGTCCACAGCACCTCGATCAGAGTGTTGTGGGTGGTCCGCGACGGCGTCGGGTTGGAGCGCGCATTGTAGCGCACCATCACCCACACCAGCAGGATCAGGACGAACAGCGTGATGGCGGCGATTATCCATAGAAGGAATTCGTGAAAAGACGCAATGTTGTCCATCACCGGGGTGGCCGACTGCTGAAAGCTCAGCTGCCATTCCGAGGGCCGGCCGAGCCCCGCCAGCGCCGGTCCGGCGCCGCTCACCATGCCGAGCAGCGCGACCGCCCACAGGGCCAATCTATTCAACACCAGCATTGCCGGCTCCTTCAGCGAGATCGAGGCTCTGATGCGCCTGCCGCACTCGCGCGACCGCCAGGACTAGACCAAGACCGGACCAGGACTGGCACTCGCGGCTGCGGCCTCCGGCCGCATTCAGCGTAAGCTCCCACCCAGGATGGGTTTCTGGCGAGCGCGCGGCGGAACCTCAAGGGGAATCCGACGCTTTCAAACCATAATTTAGAGCCGCTCGCAATGCACCATCGACGCATAGTTCGGATCGGCAAAAGACCGGCCGGATGCGCCGTAACCCGCTGAATTATTCCCTCTTTCAGCCATAATGCAGCTTTAACTCAATCCTGATAGGTCAGTTGGACCATCCGCCCCAACCTGGGATAGCAGCGGCCGTGCCACGGACATCGGGCATCACGGACATCGGGCCGAGATTTGCAGCGGGGCTTTTTCCAGCGGGGCTTGGGGACATCAGACGGGGGATCGGGAATGGGTGATTTTGGCCCGACATTTCGGTGGTCTGCGCGGCGTGCGCTGCTGGCGGCTGCGCTCTTCGGCATCTTCGCGGTGGCCGGACTGACCGGCCCGGCGGCCGCCCAGGGCACCGTCAAGTCGGTGCATGCCGACTGGCAGGTCCGCTGCGATACGCCGGCCGGCGCCCAGGGCGAGCAATGCGCGCTGATTCAGAGCGTCACCGCCGAGGACCGCGCCAATGTCGGCCTCACCGTCATCATCCTCAAGACCGCCGATCACAAGTCGCGCCTCTTGCGCGTCGTCGCCCCGATGGGCGTGCTGCTGCCGTCCGGCCTCGGGCTCAAGATCGACAATGCCGACGTCGGCCG
Organism: Xanthobacteraceae bacterium; assembly: GCA_050179645.1. Taxonomy (GTDB): domain Bacteria; phylum Pseudomonadota; class Alphaproteobacteria; order Rhizobiales; family Xanthobacteraceae; genus VAZQ01. Next base: position 124,866 of record JBFXEX010000001.1, read on the forward strand.
CGCCGGTTTCGTGCGCTGCCTGCCGAACGGCTGCGTCGCCGAGGTGGTCATGGACGACAACCTGATCAAGCAGATGCGCACCGGCCAGACCGCGACCTTCATCATCTTCCAGACGCCCGAGGAAGGCATCGGCTTCCCGATGAGCCTCAAGGGCTTCGGCGACGGCTTCGACAAGCTCTCCTGAGCGGGTTCGACGCGTTCTCCTGAGACGGCGGACCGCTGGTCCGACCGAACTTGACGGCCGGGGCCCGCGCTCCGGCCTTTTGTTTTCGGCGGGCACCACGGCATAGACCGGGGCCATTCGCTTTTTGGGCCGGCACCACCGAATCCTTTTGGACCGAACGACCGCGCCGCGAGTCCCCTCTCCCCCTGCGGGAGAGGGTGGCGAGCGAATGCGAGCCGGGAGAGGGGTGGCGGGCGACAGAACGCCTCTGGCGTAGCGGCCCCCACAACTACCCCCCTCCCCACCCCTCCCCCGCAAGGGGGGAGGGAGCAGACCGCCGATGCCTCACGCTTGAACATCCACCGCGCGATCTCTGCGCGCCTCTGGAGCTCTTGCGGATGGCGAAGCTCGCCGCACGGCGGCGGGTCGGCGATCCGCCCGAGCCCGAGGAATTCGCCCGCCCGACCGCCCAGCTCTGCGCCGCCGGCGTCGACCTCTCCCGCGCGCGGGAGCAGTGGTGGATGAAGGAGCGGGAGCGGAAGTAACCTGCAAACGCCGTTGGACGTTGAAGGCTGGTCGAGTTTCGCGATCGTATGGTAAGAGGCATTTGGAAGGCATTTCGTTCAGACCGATTAGGATTTCGTTTCGCATGCCCGCAAGCTGGCGGGCGCTCAGCGAGGTTTCCAATGGCCGAAACGCAGATCGAATGGACAGACGCCACGTGGAATCCGGTCGCCGGGTGTTCAATTGTTAGTGCGGGCTGCACCAATTGCTATGCCATGGAAATGGCCCGTCGGCTGGATGCCATGCGCGTGGAGAAATATCGGGGCCTCACGCGTCGCAGCGGACAACGCACAATATGGAATGGCATCGTTCGCGAAGATTACGCGGCGCTAAAAATTCCGCTGGGTTGGAAAAAGCCGAAAAAGATCTTCGTCAATTCGATGAGCGATCTATTCCATGAAGGCGTCAGCGACGCGTTCATACTGAAAGTATGGACAATCATGCGTCAAACACCTCACCACCATTACCAAATCTTGACCAAACGGCCCGAGCGCATGGCTGCTCTAGTGAAGTCGAAAATCGAGTCTGTCCTACCGAATGTTTGGCTGGGAACAAGCATTGAAAATGCAGACGTTGTGCATCGTGCAGATGTATTGCGACACATATCTGCAGCGATCCGCTTTATCTCCTTCGAGCCTTTGATTGGACCAGTGGGATCAGTTGACCTAGACGGGATTCACTGGGCGATCGTTGGTGGGGAGAGCGGGAAGTCTGCACGCCCGATCAAAGAAGAATGGATTGATGAAATCTACAATCGGTGCCTTGCTGCTGGCACGACATTTTTCTTCAAGCAATGGGGAGCGTGGGGTAAGGACAACAAGCGCCGATCAAAAAGGGCCAACGGCCGCATGTATCGAGGAAAGACTTGGGATGCGATGCCGTCCGTAACTCTCCTCAGGGAGATCTAGTCTAACTTCGCGCCGGAGGGCGGATGGTCGAATCTCGTTATTCGTGGGAAAGTGGCGTCGAACTCGAAGAGCATACGCGACGCAAACATAAAATCCTTCGCGAGTACCTTGCCCGGTACCTAGCTGTTCGTTGCGCATTTCCGCAGCAAAGTAAGTTTCGCCTCGCAATCGTTGAGGGATTTGCAGGCGGAGGCCGATACAAAGGCGGCGAGCCCGGTTCACCACTCGTTTTCATTGAGGAGCTACGCGCGGCCGCCGAGGCTTCAATCTCAAGCGCAAAGATGAGGGCATGGCGGCCCTCGATATCGAGTGTCTTCTTGTGCTCAACGACTCAGAGCCGGGAACAACCGCGATCTTGAAGAACAATGTCGAGCCAATCCTTGCAGCGATCCAAGCCGAAGCATCTAGGCTCCACCTTCAAACGATTTATTTCGAAAAGGGTGCCGTCGCGCTTTGTGTTGGAATTCGATGTGGCGCAATCTCCAGCGACATGATGGTATCGAGTCAGGCGGCGAGGTCAATTGGCTGATCGATGGTCCTTGTTGCGAGCGTCTGCCAGCCAT
>JBFXEX010000002.1:0-92898 GCA_050179645.1 Xanthobacteraceae bacterium
GCTCACGTCACCGGGCAAGAGATTGGGCGCGTACCTAAGCAAGACGCCGCCCGTGGCGGCCACGGAGGGGTGAGCGGGTCGCGCTTCCAACTGAGGGGTGTTTTGTTTCAGCCTTAAGAAGGAACGCCGTACCGCCGGGTGATGAACACTTGATGGCTCCGCTCACCAGCGCGTTAGCCGCTGATCAGCCGTAGCAGGGCTTCCAGCACGCTGCCCAGCATTTCGAGAATGTCGTCGATGGTCGGCACCATGACGGAAATCAGCCACGGTGGTCGGTCAATTTTTTGACCGGTCGAATGGACCGCCGACTCGATCGCGGCCGTCGCGCCAAGCAAATCTCCTCGCTCCAGCCAATTCGCATCGGATTTCCAATTTCACATCGGATCGATGTGTCAGTTGGGGGCGCCGTTCGAACACCGCGCTCAATGCCCGCCGCCGGAAAAATCGCGCGGCAGCCTGCAGTCCGCAACCCGCACGTTCCGGATCGAGCCGGGTGTGTTGCGGCTGCGCCCGACGTACCGCGGGATCCCGTCGGTGACGACGGCTGGCACCGCGGCGATATCGCCGTTCCTTAGCGCATCGAGCGCGTTGTCCTGCGAGCCGCCGGCGCAGGCGTCGATGATCGCCACGTCGGCATCGCGGCCGGGCCGCAGATAGCCGCTGTTGAGGCGATAGACGTCGGCATTGCTACCGGTCGCGGCGGCGATCGCCCATTCGACCGGAATCTTCGTGAGGCTCGCCAGATGCGAGATGGTGTAGAGCATGCCGAGCGGCATGATGCCGCTGCCGGTCGGCGTGTCGGTCGCGATCAGCAGCCGTTCGAACTGGCCGGCGTCCCGCAGCAGTTCGGCGGTCCACAGCGCGGTGCGCAGGTTGCCGGCGGTGCAGAGTTGCAGCGCGATCCCGGTCTCGTTTACGAGCCGTGGGAAGTCGCGATCGGGCATCGCGATCGGCCCACCGTTGACGTGGAACGAGACGTGCGGCTGCATGGCGATCAGGTGATCCGCCCAGATGCCGGTGGAGCCCGGGATCGATGACCCGCCGGTGTGTACCGTCGTGATCATGCCGTGCTTCTTCGCCCAGGCGACCATGGGCGCATATTCGAACGGCGTGGCGAAAGCACCGAACCCCGCCTTCGCGAGCCATACCCCCTGGTGCGCCAACTCTTCGAAATCGCGCTCCTCAAGCCCCGGCTCCAGAATCAGCGATCCGGCGCAGACCCGCATGCCGCCGGGCCGGTAATGCTCGAAGCATTTCATGGCGGCAACGGCGAGCGCCTTCACACCTTCGGGGTCCTTCGGCCGGCCAGGCACATGGACTTCAGAGGCCGAAATCGACGTTGTCGTTCCGCCGTGCACGTAGCTTTCGAGGAAGCCTACGGTGCGCTGGCGCGGCGTGTAGTCGCCGAAGGTGATGTGCACGTGAGAATCGATCAGGCCGGGGATCGCAATCGCCCCGTCGGCATCGATCACCACGTCGCACGCCGCGACCTGCGATGCCGCTGCGGTTCCGACATGATCGATCTTGCCCCTGCTCATGACGATGGAATCGCCCGCCGCAACCGGCTCGCGCCAGTCGCCGGTCAGGATCGCGCCGAGATTGACGATGGCTGTCTTCATGGGATGATGCGACCAGGACCTGCGGCCGTCCTCAATTGCCGCCGCGCGCCGTGTTCACTTCCTGAATCTCGCCGGCGATGAAGGCGGCGAGGTCTTCGAACGCATCCTTGATTTCGGAATGCGGGATGCCCGCGGCCGTCGCCGCTTCGAGACATCGGTCAGCCAGCGCCTTGGCGTCAGCGGCCGTTTGACCGGCGCGGACGTGCTCCGAAACCCAGACTTCGACGAATTCGATCGCGCGCTCGCTCATTTCCGCCTCCGGTTCAAGTCCCTCTACCATACCGGCGATTCGCAACCCAGTGGATAAGCGATGGGCAAATCGCGCGACACTGCGCGCACCCCCTCATCCCCGGAACAGCAGGTCGCGGGTCAGATGGTCGAGGTGTCGTACCGCGTCGAGCGCACTGCGCAGCCGCTCGCGGTTCTTGCGCGACAATGTCTTGATGGCGACGGCATTCGACGGCGGGGTGCCGCGCTCGAGGTCGGCCACCTGCTGCGCGAGGATGAGATCGAGGAACACTGCCTGCGCCTCGATCAACGCCTCGAGATCGTGTTCGCCGCCGATGCCGAGCGCCTTGACGCCGGCAAGCCGCGCCGGCGTCGCGCGCTCCACCACATGGTGGCGCACCGCCAGCACGCGTGCGGTGCTGACGATGCCAAACAGACCCGCCCGCTTGAGGTCGAGCCGGCCGTTCTCGGTCTTGAACTGGCCGAACAGACCGAGCGCCGGCATTGCGCTGCCGGCCGTCTCGGCCAGAAGCTTGGCGAAGGTGGCGTTGCCGCGCGCCGCGTCGAAGCCCTCGTGCCAGAGCTCGATGCACAGTGCACCGTCGCCGTGCACCGGGCGCATGTCGAAGAAGATGTCGACCGAGAGGAGGTCCTCGGGCCGTAAGCGGTGGACCCAGTCGGCAATTCGGTCGCGCCAGGTGGCGAGCGAGCCGCGCCACTGCGGGCTCTTCGCCATGATGCCGCCCTTGCAGTACGGCACGCCGACCTCGTGCAGGATGTCGGCGACGTGGCCGCCGAACTGCGCAAACCAGTCGTCCGCCGCGCCGCCCGGCCCGCCCTCGGCGAACACCAGTGCGTTGTCCTGGTCCATGGCCAAGAGGCTCTCGCCGCGGCCGCCCGATCCCAGCACCGCGACCGCGTACCGGCAGGGCGGATCGCCGCGGCCCTGTTCGCGCATGCGCGCCTCCGCGATCACCGCTGCCTGGCGAGTCAGCGCGCCAAGCTCCCGCGAAATGACGGCGGCGCTTTCGCGCGCCGGCAGGTCTTCGGCGAGGAGCGACGCCGCGACCCGCGGCAGCTTCGCCCAGGCGGCGCCGAGCGCATGGACATCCGATGCGGCATCGATCTCGTCGCCGAGCGAAACCGCTTCGCCTGCCCGCAGCCGCAACAGGTCGCGGGCCGAGAGCGCGCCGACCACGCGCCCGCGCTCGTCAACCGCGCCGAGGTGGCGGACATGGAGCCGGCTCATCCGGCCGATGGCGCGATAGACGAAGGCATCTGCAGGCACGACCGCGAGCGGCCGGCTCATGAACTGTTCGACCGGCAGCGACAGAGCCGCACTGCCCTGCCGCGCAACCGCGCGCAGCAGATCGCGCTCGGTGATGATGCCGGTATCGGCGGTGGACGGGGCGCCGGCTTCCTCGCCGGTTGCAATGACGTAGAGCGAGGAGATGCGCTCCTCCATCAGCCGAGCCAGCGCCTCGGCCACGGTCGCGCTGGGCACGACGTAGCGCGGCGGCGAACGCATCACGTCTCGCACCCGGTGGCGGTAGGGATAGCTGTCGACGCGGAACATTCGCTCGGCCGACGCCTCGAATGCGGCCGCCTCGACCCAGCCCGCCTGGTGCTGGCGGTCGAGCACGTCAGTCAGTGCCCGGCACGCCTGCATCGCCTCGCCGAGCGTGCGGATGCCGCGCTCGCGCAGCTTCGGCACCAGCGCGACGAAGATGAGCGCCGTCGTCATCGCGTCGCCCAGCGCCGAGTGGCGGCCGGCGACCGTGACGCCGAGCCAGTTGGCGAGCTGTTCGATGGTGTAGCCGGCGAGGTTGGGCGCGGCGACCTGAGCGAGCAACTGGGTGTCGAGCGAACGCGGCGCATGGAAGGCGAGGCCGGCCCGCGCACATTCCTGTTTGAAAGCGGCGAGATCGAAGCCGAGCGAGTGGCCGATCAGCACCGTGTCGCCCAGGAATGCGGTCACTTCCGGCCAGACCTCGGCGAACGCAGGCGCGTCCGCCACCATCGCATCGTCGATCTGGTGCACCGCGCTGGCCGACGGCGGGATCGGCACGCCTGGCTGCACCAGCCGGCGAAAGGTTTGCTCCGGCGCAAGCCGCCCGGCCACAAGCCGCACCGCGGCGATCTCGACGATTCGCGCCTTGGCGGGATCGAGCCCGGTGGTTTCGGTATCGATCACGGCAGCGTCGAGGGCGATCAGCGGGGTCGTCAACATGTCAAGGCTCCGCGGCGCCCGACCGACGGACACGGATCAGGCGTTCTCGTCCAATAACGCGTGCATCAGGGACGGCGCGTCCATGCGCTTGATCAATTCGTCATGGATATTGCAGAGCGTGATCCGCAGGTAGCTCCGGATGGTCGGGAAATCCGAGCCGCGCAGCTTCTCGTGAATCGGCATCAGGTCGAAATAGGCCTGCGCCCATGGGTAGGCGATATCGATGGCCCGCTTGGGCGGATGCATTCCGATCATTTCCACCCGGCGCACTAGCTCGGTCCGTTGCTCTTGCCACGCCGAATCGCCGATCGAGGGCGGCACCGGGTAGCGGTCGAAGACCGACAGCGACAGCGCCTGCAACGCGTCGAGCAGTTTCCGCCGGTCGGCCGTCTTTGGGCTCAGCACGCCCTCGACCAGTTCGGTGACCATCGCCAGCGCGAGCGGGAAGGCGCGCCAGCGCGCCTCTTCGACCGCGGCCTGAAACCCCGACTCGCCGAACAGGACCTTGGCGTAATGACCGGCCCGTGCGCGCGCATATTCATAGATGCCCTTCTGCGCCAGGAACGCCGAGCGCTGATCGATGAAGTCGCCCAGCGCAGCGGCATCGCTGATCGGCGCCGGGCGACGGAAATAGTCGAGCAGTCCCACAGTGCCTCCCAAACGTACCGGCCGCCGTTCCGGCGGTCCGCGGGCAGTGCAGCATATTCAGCAGCGTTTCCCAGTACCTAGTCCGAAAGTCTTATTAGGGCGCCCCCCAACGCAATGATACTTTTTTCCTGCGTATTGCGGCCCGTGCTCTGCACGAGGCCGCACGAGGGGTTTGGGGGTGCTCGGCAACGCACCCCTTCGACGGACAATTCGGACCCACCCGGGACCGAAACGACAATGGAGGGGACATACCCTATGGCGGAACCCAATACTTCAGCTAACGACGAGGCCCACTGGAGAAAGACCAGCAACCTGATGTGGCTGCACCTCGCGATCTGGTTCTTCTTTGGTTACATCGTCCAGATGTTCGTTGTACCGCTCAACAACATCACCATTCCGGTCCTCAACTTCCCGCTCGGCTTCTACATGGCCGCCCAGGGCTCGCTGATCGTGTTCGTGGTCCAACTGTTCATGTTCGCGCGACAGCAGGACAAGATCGACCGCGAGTTCGGCGTCGCCGAAGACGATTGAGAGGGAGGAATTGACCATGGCTACAGAAACCGCCGGCGGTTCCGACTTCATCAAGAACCTCGGAAAGATGTACGGCACGTACACCGGAAGCTTCATCGGCTTCATCATCCTGCTCGCGATCCTCGAGCAGGTCGGCGTCCCCAACAAGATTCTCGGCTATCTGTTCGTCGGCTTCACGATCGCGGTCTATGCCGTCATCGGCATCATGACGCGAACGGCGCAGGTCTCCGAATACTACGTCGCCGGACGCCGCGTGCCGGCGTTCTACAACGGCATGGCGACCGGCGCCGACTGGATGTCGGCGGCGTCCTTCGTCGGCATGGCGGGCACCCTGTTCCTGCTCGGCTACGACGGCCTTACCTGGGTGCTCGGCTGGACCGGCGGCTACGTGCTGGTGGCCATCCTGATCGGGCCTTACCTGCGCAAGTTCGGCGCCTATACCGTGCCCGACTTCATGTCGTTCCGGTTTGGCGGCAATCTGGCGCGCTTCATCGCCGTCGTCGTCCTGGTGTGCTGCTCGTTCACCTACGTGACCGCGCAGATCTACGGCACCGGCATCATCGCCTCGCGCTTCCTCGGCATGCCGTTCGAATGGGCGGTGTTTGCGGGCCTCGCCGGCATTCTCGTCTGCTCGATGCTGGGCGGCATGAAGGCGGTCACCTGGACGCAGATCGCGCAATACATCGTCCTGATCATCGCCTACCTGACACCGATCGTCATCCTGTCCTACAAGCAATACGGGTTCCCGATCCCGGAACTAACCTATGGCCAGGCGATCGCGGACATCACGGCGCGCGAGAAAGAAATGATCGCCACCGGACTGGCGACGGTGGCGGCGCTCAAACCGCACATCCAGCCGTTCTTCAGCTACAGCCCGCTCAACTTCTTCGCCATCATGTTCTGCATGATGGTGGGCACCGCCTCGCTGCCGCACATCCTGATGCGTTACTTCACCACGCCGACCGTGCGTGACGCCCGCAAGTCGGTGGCCTGGTCGCTGTTCTTCATCTTCCTCCTGTACTTCTCGGCGCCAGCTTATGCGGCGTTCTCCAAGCTTGAGGTGTACACCAACATCATCGGGCGCGATCTGACCGAGGTCCGACCATGGATGTTCACCTGGGGCGAACTTGGGCTGATCAAGATCTGCGGCAAGGACGCCTCAAGCATCGACGCGATCGTGGCAGCCTGTAAGGCCATTGCCGGTCATCCCGGCGTGGTGCGTCTGCAGGACTTCGTAATCAACACCGACGTGATCGTGCTCTCGACGCCGGAGATCGCGGGCCTGCCCTATGTGATCTCCGGCCTGGTCGCGGCCGGCGGCCTCGCGGCAGCGCTCTCCACCGCCGACGGGCTGCTGCTCGCCATCGCCAACGCGCTCAGTCACGACATCTATTACAAGATGCTTGACCCGAACGCGCCGACGGTACGCCGGCTCACCGTGGCTCGCATCCTCTTGTTCCTCGTCGCCTTGTGCGCCGCCTATCTGGCGTCGACCAAACCGGGTGACATTCTAGCGATGGTGGGGTGGGCGTTCTCGCTCGCCATGGCTGGAAACTTCCCGGCGCTGGTGATGGGCATCTGGTGGAAACGCGCCACCGCCACCGGGGCCATTTGCGGCATGATCGCCGGATTTGGCCTCTGCCTGTTCTACCTGCTGGTGACGCGATACTTCCCCGGTTTCGGCGTGAAATACGCTGGGATGACCTCGCTGCTCAATGCCGCGACCGGCGCACCGCTGGTAGATATCTCCAAGGCGATGGCGCTGCCAAACGCCATGGAGGGATGGACGACACTCGCACACCCGCTGGCCAACAAGGTCGGCTGGTTCAACCTGAACAACATCGCCTGCGGATTGCTCGGGATGCCGCTCGGCTTCCTGGTGATTTACGTCGTCAGCCTGATGGGCAAGGAGCCTTCCAAGGAGATGCAGGCGTACGTCGACGAGATCCGCAAGCCGCGCGGCGGCACGATCCTCCAAGAGAAGGCCTGACGGAGGACATCTCACGAACGCGAGCGGGGCCCTTGTGGGCCCCGCTTTTTTTGTGACCGGCCGGCCGGCATCTCACTTGCCCGGGCGGGCCACTACGGTCATTTTGACGAACCGGGAGCGTAACGGTCGTGGACGGTTCGAACGCCTTTCTCGCACATTGGTACTTTCACCTGCCGAACTTCGTTCTGGCGGCGCTGATGTACACGCTGATCGGCCGGGTTCTGCTGGGCCTGATCGTGCAGCCGGACTCCTCGAACTACATCTGGCGCTTCTTCTGCCGGCTCACCGATCCGTTCGTCGCGCTGATCGCGCCGATCACTCCCAAGGCGGCTGCGCCGGTGGTCGTCTGGTTGTTCGGCGTGGTCTGGCTGTTCTGGCTCCGGGTTGGATTGCTCTACCTGTTCCTGCTACTCGGCGCCGTTCCTCGATCGGGTTGAGCCACGCCATGGACCGCAATTTCTATTACATCGCAATCGCCTTCTTCGGCATGGTCAACGGCCTGTTCAACCAGACTTGGCTGATATTTTCTCTGATCCACATGCAGATCCTTGCGCCCGCGTTGCTGTTCGGCAGCGTGCCGCTGTCGCTGATGTTCTCGTCGCTGATGGTATCGACTGCGACAATCATTCTCGCCGGCGTCCCGGCGGCGATCTACGAACGGATCGTCGGCGCCAAGGACGATTCGACCGGGACTTCGCTGTGGATCTGGCTCGCCGGTACTGCGCTCCTGACCCTCCCCGCCATCGGCAACTTCTTCGAATACAAGCTATAGCCGCAGCTCTTCCCTGCCGAACGCTCGCTTTTGATGGCGTCCGGCACCGATTCGCGGCAAAATGCCTCGGCTGGATCGTTGCCTGATACGAGGGGCGACATGGAGCATATGCGACGCATTGCGTTCGAGACGGTGCTGCGCGCCGTCGGCTTTGGGTCACTGGCGATTTTCTGCATCATGATCGGGCTGTCGTTTGAGCCACGTGCCGCGTTCCAGGCCGGCGGCTTCCTGACCATGCTGATGACCGGAGTTCTCGTGCTCAAAGCCTACGAGGCGCGCACCAAGCATTATCACAAGACCGAGATGTGGCTCTACCTGCCGAAAGAGCTTCGGCCGCCGGCATCCTTTGCGCAGTGGGCGAGCGCCACCGTGTTACGCGAGACCTATCTGACCTTCGCCCGCTGGACCGCCGCGATCGCGATCGTCATGTGGGTAGCAGCGCTCATCTTTTCGCTGCTGGGCATGTAGGCGTTCAGCGCTCGCTCATTGCGGCGTCGAGCAGCTTGCGGCACTCGCCGAGTTCAAGCAGCGCCGTCGTCAGCTTCTGCAATGCCTCCGGGGCAAGGCCGCGCGCCGGCGTTGCAGGCCGTGCCGCTATGTCGGGCTGTGTCGGCGTGGCAATGGCCCGTGGCAGCAGCGGCGCGCTCGGCTCCGGCGAGCCATCCTCGCGACCGATGATCGAAGGCGCCAGCCGTGGCCCGACGAGTCGCTGCACGTCCGGTTCGGGCAACCCCTCTGCGGACGCATCGGAGATGTCGTCCGGTTCCGCAGGCTGCGCCGGCCTGGGCGCGCCCGGTTGCCAAACGGTCTGGACAAACCGCACGCCCTGATCGCGCAGAATGCGCTGGACGCCGCGGATCGTGTAACCTTCTCCATACAATAGATGATGGATGCCGCGCAGCAGGCCGATGTCCTCCGGCCGATAGTAGCGCCGGCCGCCACCGCGCTTGAGCGGTTTGATCTCGCGGAAGCGACTCTCCCAGAAGCGGAGCACGTGCTGCGGCACGTTGAGTTCCTCCGCCACTTCGCTGATGGTACGGAACGCGTCCGGCGCCTTGTCCACCGTCGCACAAACTCCTCTGCAGCGCGTACGACTAAGTCTTGTCGACGCTTTCCGTATTGATGCGATGCTTCAGGATTGCCGACGGTTTGAACACCATCACCCGGCGTGGCGAGATCGGTACTTCCTTGCCGGTCTTGGGATTGCGGCCGACGCGCTGTCCCTTCTTGCGCACGACGAAGGAACCGAACGACGACAGCTTGACGGTCTCGCCCCGCTCCAAGCAATCGGTAATCTCTTTGAGCACCAGTTCAACCAGCGCCGCGGATTCGGTGCGAGACAATCCTACCTTCTGGTAGACCGCCTCGCAGAGGTCCGCGCGTGTGATCGTTTTTCCCGCCATCGCCAGCCCCACTCTCGGCGAGCCATTTATCCCTCTGAAATTACACGATATTAGCTTGAAAGGGGGCGGTCAACGGGCGTGCAGCGGGAATCGCCGCCCCCGGGGGGATAGTTTCACCAGCGCAGCAGGGCCGATCCCCAGGTGAAGCCCCCGCCCATCGCCTCCAACATGACGAGATCGCCCTGCTTGATCCGGCCATCGTCGACGGCGGCCGCAAGCGCAAGCGGAATCGAGGCGGCGGAGGTGTTGCCGTGACGGTCGACCGTCAACACGACCTTCTCGGGAGCCAGCCCGAGCTTCTTGGCGGTATCGTCGATAATTCGCTTGTTGGCCTGATGCGGCACAAACCAGTCAACGTCGGCCGCGCCGTACCCGGTCGCCTTGAAGGCATCCTCGATCACGTCGCTGACCATGGCGACGGCGTGCTTGAACACCGCCCGTCCCTCCATCCGCAAGAGCCCGACTGTCTGCGTCGAGGAGGGACCGCCATCCACGTAAAGCTTCGATTTATAGCGGCCATCCGAGCGCAGGTGCGTCGTGAGAATGCCCCGGTCCTCGCGCGTGCCCGGTTGCATCTGGGCATCCAGCACCACCGCACCGGCGCCGTCGCCGAACAGCACGCAGGTGCCACGATCCTGCCAGTCCAGGATGCGCGAGAAGGTCTCCGAGCCGATCACCAGCGCGCGCGTGAAGCCGCTGGTCTTGAGCAGCCCGTCGGCGGTCGCAAGCGCGAATACGAAGCCTGAGCAAACTGCCTGCAGATCGAATGCCGCGCCGTGGGTGATGCCGAGCCCGGCCTGCACCGTGACCGCGCTCGCCGGAAAGGTGTTGTCCGGCGTCGAAGTCGCAAGCACGATCAAGTCGATCGACTGGGCGTCGACGCCCGCGGCGGCGAGCGCCGCCTTCGATGCTGCGATCGCCATGTCGGACGTCGTTTCGCCGGCTGCGGCGATGTGCCGCTCGCGGATACCCGTGCGCTGGGTGATCCAGTCGTCGCTGGTATCGACCATCGCCGACAGATCGGCATTGCTGAGCACCCGGCTCGGCAGATAGCTGCCGCAGCCGAGGACGACCGAGCGCAGCATCGTCACGAAGCCGCCCCCCCGACGAGCCGGGGCGGTTCAGGCATCGCATCGCGACGATGCCCGGCAAGCGTCTGCTCGATCTTGGCGAGCATGTCGTGCCGGACCAGGTCGTAGCCCACGTTGATCGCATAAGCGAAGCCTTCGGCGTCGGTGCCGCCGTGGCTCTTGATGACGATTCCATTGAGGCCGAGAAAGACACCGCCATTCGACTTGCTGGGGTCGAGCTTGTCGGCCAGCGCCTTGAACGCGCGCTTTGCGAACAGATAGCCGAGCCGCGTCCAGATGGTGCGATTGAGCTCGGTCTTGAGGAAGCTAGCCATTTGGCGCGCCGTTCCCTCCGCCGCCTTGAGCGCGATATTTCCGGCGAAGCCTTCCGTCACAACCACGTCCACTGTCCCCTTGCCGATGTCGTCGCCCTCGACGAATCCCTTGTATTGAAACTGCGGCCAGTTCTCCTCGCGCAGGATGCGGCCGGCCTCGCGTACCTCTTCCAGCCCCTTGGCCTCCTCGACACCGATGTTGAGGAGCCCGACGGTAGGTCGCTCGATCCCGAACAACACCCGCGCCATGGCCGCGCCCATGGCGGCGAGATCCACGAGGTGCGGAGCGTCCGCGCCGATCGAAGCGCCAAGATCGAGCACGATCGAAGAACCCCGCAAGGTGGGCCATACCGCGGCGATGGCCGGCCGATCAATCCCCGCAATGGTCCGCAGGTTGAATTTTGCCATCGCCATCAGCGCGCCGGTATTGCCGGCCGACACCGCGACATCGGCTTCGCCCTTCTTCACGGCATCGATGGCGAGCCACATCGACGACTTCCAGCGGCCCTTGCGCAGGGCTTGGCTCGGCTTGTCGTGCATCTGGACGACCACGTCGCTGTGGACGAACCGGCAAGCCGCCTGCAGCCGCGGGCGGGCGGCGAGCAGCGGGGCGACTACGGCTTCGTCGCCAAACAGGAGAAACTCGATGTCGGGGTGACGGGACAGCGACAGCTCGGCGCCGGGAACCACCGCTGCCGCTCCACGGTCTCCCCCCATGGCGTCGAGCGCAATGCGGACTTTTCGGGACATGAATGACCTTACCGTCTCAGTGGCACCGGCAACAGGGGGGCAAATCCATCAGCCCGCCTCCCCGTCCCGCCCTTTCTTCAGCGCGGCCAGCGCGGCGAACGGATGCGCCGCCGCCTCACCCGACAACGGGGACTGGAATTCCGCTCCCGGCTTGCGGGGATACGGATCGATCGCCAGCAACAGGAACTCGGTGGCGATCGCGCCGAGGTCGATGGTCCCGTCCACCAGGGGTTCCGGTCCATCCTCGGCGACCTCTTCGCCGTCGTCGCCAGCAATGCCCGCCGGCGGACCGTCAAGGGGCGCGAACACAAGCTCGATCGGTTCATCGACCTCATTCTCGATCGGGTCGAGGGTCACCACGCAGGCCTGCCCCACCGTCGCCCGAACACGACCGGAAACACGCAAACCGCCCTTGCCCTGGAGCGTCACGTCGAAGCTGGCCTCGAGACGCGGCAGATCGCGCAGCCCCGCGAGCTTGGCCGTGGCGGCGCGGACCGGTCCGTCGGCCACGAGATCGAACTGACGGCCACTATCTGACACGTCACTGACCGCGAGCCGGACGCTCCAAGGAAATTCCGATCTGGTGCTGGCCATCTCGTTTGCTATCTGCGCGCGTCTCTTTCCGCCCGATTTGGGTATGGGAGTTCGATCACGCCATGGGGCCCGAACATGCCCCCAGCGCGGGCGAGACCTGCGCCGGATCGGGAAAACGCAGCTCTGATCGGGCGATCGCCTCATTGTTCTGCGTGGCGAATGCGTCAGCGGCCGCCCGGACATAGCGGGCAAGGCATTCTACCCCCTCCCTTGAAGTGGGCGTTCCACCGAACACATTCTGCGCGAGCACAGCCTCCAGACGCTCGAAACCGCCTGACGCGAGCGCTTCGCCGTACTCGGTCTGGCGGGCATAGAACGCAGCGCCGACCCGGCGCATTTTTCGCGGCACCGCCAAGTCTCCGACGCCCATTTCCCGCATGCTGGCGTCCATATCCTCGCAGAACCGGTCGAAAACCTCCTGTCCGAGCCGGCGAAGCGGCAACGGCGCCTCCGCAAGGCGGCGCAGCAGCAGCACCGTATGCAGCGCAATCATCTCGAAACGCCCATTGACCGTGTCCGGAACGCCATAGTTTCGATAGAACTCCGGGGTTCGCGCCTGCGCCACGATCATGCCATAGAGACCGGCAATGCTGGAGGTTCGCGGGGTGCGGCGAAACAGACGCAATATCATCAAGATAGCTCGGCAATCGGAAGCCGCGGATCGGGCACCGCGTGGAACCGTCTAGAGTGGCGCCGCCCAGTACGTCAACGTGTGAACGAATGCAACCGAATATGAGATCCCGTAACCGACAGCCTGTCTCCCGGCCACCGCGCCGGCGGCTGGCGTTGGCGGCTCGGACAGCGGCGGCGTTGGTTGCCATCGGCGTATTGCTCGGGGGCTGCTTCGGCGAGACCTTCCAGCGCGGCTACATCATCCCGGACGGTGCGCTCGAGCAGATCCCGATCGGATCGAGCCAGGAACAGGTCCTGATCGTGCTCGGAACCCCCTCGACCGTGGCCACGGTCAGCGGCGAGGCCTTCTACTACATTTCTCAGCGCGCCGAACGCAGCGTCGCCTTCCTGCAGCCGAACCTGGTCGATCAACGGGTGGTCGCGGTCTATTTCGACCGGAACCGCCGGGTGGAACGGCTCGCAAACTACGGCCTGAAGGACGGCAAGGTGTTCGACTATGTCAGCCGCACGACGCCGACGACCGGCAAGGAAGTGAATTACATCAACGCGATGTTCAAGATCTTCTAACGCGAATATCAAAGGAGGGTATCGGGCCGAACGTTCTCCTCAAAGCCCGGCTCCCGGATGGCGAAACGAAAAGCCCGCGGCGAACCGCGGGCTTTTGTTATTGCGCAAGCCCCTGCTCCGATCAGTGTGCCAGCACCGCCAGAAGCAACAAGGCGACGATATTCGTGATCTTGATCATCGGATTAACGGCAGGGCCGGCCGTGTCCTTGTACGGGTCGCCGACGGTGTCGCCGGTGACCGCCGCTTTGTGCGGCTCGGAGCCCTTGCCGCCGTAGTGACCGTCCTCGATGTACTTCTTGGCATTGTCCCACGCACCGCCGCCCGAGGTCATCGAGATGGCGACGAAAATGCCGGTCACGATCACGCCGAGCAGCATAGCGCCGACCGCGGAAAACGCCGCCGACTTACCGACCGGCCCGCCGCCGGCGATCCAGTAGATCACGAAGTACACGAAGATCGGCGACAGCACCGGCAGCAGCGACGGAATGATCATTTCCTTGATCGCCGCCTTGGTCAGGATGTCGACAGCGCGGCTGTAGTCCGGCTTGTCGGTGCCGGCCATGATGCCGGGCTTGTCGCGGAACTGCCGGCGCACCTCCTCGACGATCGCCGATGCCGCGCGGCCGACCGCGGTCATCCCCATTGCGCCGAACAGATACGGCAACAGCCCGCCGAACAGCAGCCCGACCACGACGTACGGGTTGTTGAGCGAGAAATCGAGCTTGATACCGCTGAAGTACGGATGGTTCTTGGCATCGCCGATGAAGAACAGCAGGTCCTGGTTATAGGCCGCAAACAGCACCAGCGCGCCAAGGCCCGCCGAGCCGATGGCGTAGCCCTTGGTGACCGCCTTCGTGGTGTTGCCGACCGCATCGAGCGCGTCGGTCGATTTGCGGACTTCCTTCGGCAGACCCGCCATCTCGGCAATGCCGCCGGCATTGTCGGTGACCGGTCCGAAGGCATCCAGTGCCACGATGAAGCCCGCCAGCGCCAGCATGGTGGTGACTGCGACCGCAATGCCGAACAGGCCGGCGAGGCTATAGGTCACCAGGATGCCGGCAATAATCACGATCGTCGGCAGCGCCGTCGACTCCAGCGAGACCGCAAGTCCCTGGATGATGTTGGTGCCGTGGCCGGTGACCGACGCCTTGGCGATCGACTGCACCGGCCGATAATCGGTGCCGGTGTAGTATTCGGTGATCCACACGATGAGCCCCGTGACCGCCAGGCCGGCGATGCCGCACAGGAACAACGCCATACCGCTGTACGTCTGCCCCGGCACCGTGCCGAAGCCGACCAGCCACCAGGTCACCAGCGCGACGCCAACCAGCGACAGCAGTCCGGTGACGATCAGCCCCTTGTAGAGCGCGCCCATGATCGACTGGCTCGGGCCGAGCTTGACGAAGAACGTTCCGATGATCGACGTGATGATACAGATGCCGCCGATCGCCAACGGATAGCTCATCATCGCGAGCAGCACGTCGGCGCCCGCGGTGCGGAAAAAGATCGCCGCCAGCACCATGGTGGCCACTGTGGTGACCGCGTAGGTCTCGAACAGGTCGGCCGCCATGCCGGCGCAATCGCCGACGTTGTCGCCGACGTTGTCGGCGATGGTGGCCGGGTTGCGCGGGTCGTCCTCCGGGATACCGGCCTCGACCTTGCCGACGAGATCGCCGCCCACGTCTGCGCCCTTGGTAAAGATGCCGCCGCCGAGACGGGCGAAGATTGAAATCAGCGAAGCGCCAAAGCCGAGCGCCACCAGCGCGTCGATGACGGTGCGGTGCTCCGGCGCGAGCCCCCTAAAGCCGACCAGATAGCCGAAATAGACCGTGACCCCCAGAAGCGCGAGACCCGCCACGAGCATTCCGGTGATGGCGCCCGCCTTGAAGGCCAGTTCGAGGCCACCAGCGAGCGAGCCGATGGCCGCCTGTGCGGTCCGGACGTTGGCCCGCACCGACACGTTCATGCCGATGAATCCAGCGAGCCCGGACAGCACCGCGCCGATCAGAAAACCGATCGCAACCAGCGCACCGAGGAAATACCAGACGATGGCAAAAATCACGATGCCGACCAAGCCGATCGTGGTGTATTGCCGCTTCAGGTAGGCTTGCGCCCCTTCGCGCACCGCCGCCGCGATCTCCTGCATTCTTGCATTGCCGGCATCTGCTGCCATGACGGACTGGGTCGCCCAGCCGGCATACACGATGGCGAGCACGCCACACGCGACGATCAGCCAAAGAGCTGTCATTTGAGGTTACCCCGATTGGTAAGGCGGCGCCGGCGATAGACCCGGCGGCAGCATATGATTGGCTCGCGAGATCGCTGGACCCCACGGAAAGTGGCGCGGGTATAGCCAAAAATACCGGTGCGATGCAACGCTTCAGGTACGTTGTTTTTGCTCAATCCCCGGAACGATCAAGGGATTCCAGCCGCTTGCCGCTCCTTGAGCGCTCCCGGCGGCTGGTCCGTCGCAAACACCCACGGCCGTGTGGGCGCGGCCGCCACGTCTCAGTCAGGACTGCGACCGAAGCGGAGATATCAGGGCGCGCGGCGCCAGAGCGCACCCCGATCAAACTGCAGGGTGTTGCCATCGGGGGAATAGATCGCCCCTTGATTGGCACGTTCGACCCAGATTCGGCCGGGGTAGTCGACCCAGGCGCGCGACGGCTCTCCGGCGTCGTTGACGACGTTGAGTTCCCAGCCGTTCTGCGTGATGTAGGCGTAGCTGCCGGGCGGGCCGAGGCAAAGCTCGACGCAGCGCCACCGGCCGGTCAGGTTCGCGCCTTGCGCCAATACATCGCTCGCGACCATCGTCGCTATTGTCGTAACAACGCCGAACAGCATCCTCATCGTCCACCTCCTCCGTGACTATCCGGGCCGCACGTTATGGCCATCTGCAGATCGATCGTCGGCATCGGGTTAGCACCATCCGCTCGGACCGATTACCCCAGCCGTTCGTGCCTGCTTCGCCAGCTCCACCAAAGCAGCACCACGCACGCGGCAAGAACGAACGGCACCGTCACCTCGTTGACGGTCTCCCAGCCGAAATTTGCCAGCAGCTTGCCGGAGGAGAACGAACCGATCGCCATCGAGCCAAAGATCAGGAAGTCGTTGAAGGCCTGAACCTTATTGCGCTCGTTGGGGCGGTGGCACTGCGTCACCATCGTGGTCGCACCGATGAAGGCAAAATTCCACCCGATACCGAGGACCGCGAGCCCGATCCAGAAGTGCCAGAGCGAAATCCCCGCAATGCCGATGCCGGCAGCGACCATCAGCAGCAGCAGCCCGAGGCCGGTGACGCGGATGACCCCGAAGCGGTTGATCAGCACCCCGGTGAAGAAGCTTGGCGCGAACATGCCCAGCACATGCCATTGGATGCCGAGCGTCGCCTCGGTTACCGAATGATTGCACATGACCATGGCGAGCGGCGCCGAGGTCATCACCATGTTCATCATCGAGTAGCTGACGACGCCGCACGCGACTGCCACGAGGAAGCGTGGCTGGCGAGCGATTTCGGCCAACGGCCGGCCCTCGCTGGTCGCGGTAGGCGGCGGCAGCCGGGGAATCTTCAGCAGCATCAGCACGCCGCCCGCTACGACCGCAAACGCGGACTGGGCGATGTAGCTCGCGGCGAAGAGATACGGCGGCCAAAGGTCTTTGGTGGCAATGACGAGTTGCGGGCCGACGACGGCGCCGAAAATGCCGCCGACCAGAACCCAGGAGATCGCCTTCGCCTTGAAGGCATCGGTGGCCGTATCTGTCGCGGCGAAGCGGTAGGACTGGTGCGCCGCCGCATAGAAGCCGCTGAAGATCGCGCCGATGTTGAACAGCAGGAACGACCCCTGCAGCACCGCAACACAGCAGATGAGCCCGGTCAGGACGCCCGACACCGTGCCGATCTGCAGCGCGGTGCGCCGACCGAGATTGCGCGCCAGCCACCCCATCGGCAGCGTGCTCATCCACAAGCCGAGCACGAAGATGCTGATCGGCAGGGTCGCGAGCCCTTTGTCTGGAGCAAGCATGGTGCCGACGATAGCGGCGGTCGAGACCAGGACCGTGTTGTTGCCGCCGGCAAGCGCCTGCGCAACCGACAGCACCACCGCGTTGCGCCGCGCGAGGCGGTCGCCCGTGACGGTGCCTACTGCCGGTTCGGCCAGCGCCGACATTGCCTTCTCCAAAGGGACTCGCGAGCTGCGATGTGGCCCCTTCTAGCGGCGCCGGGAGGGCATCGCTACCGGGCCGGCGCAGACCAGAGATGCACCCGGCGTCCCGTGCCCAGGTAGGCAAGTGCCCTGCTTTCAGAGCGAATTTCGCGAGAAATCGTAGGCGCCGGGATGGCGGACCACGACCGAGCGGGCATCCTCCGGCTTGTGCGCGCCGAGCTGCCCGAACGCGGACTTCATCTCGTCCATCAACAGGTCGATGACGTGACCCGGCCCTTCGGCACCGAGCGCCCCGAGGCTCCACAGAAAGGCCTTGCCGGCAAACGCAAGGTCGGCGCCGAGCGCGACCGCCCGCGCCACGTCGAGTCCCGAGCGGATGCCGGAATCCATCATCACGGCGGCCCGGCCGCGCACCGCACCGGCGATCGCCGGCAGCACGTCGATGGCCGCAGGTAATCCCTCGACCTGCCGGCCGCCGTGGTTCGAGACCACGATGCCGTCGACGCCCAGCGCCACGGCCTTCTCGGCGTCCGCCGGATGCATGATGCCTTTCACCACCAGCGGGCGCTTCCAGCGTTCCCGGTAACGCGCGACCTCGTCCCAGGTGAACGCGCCGCCCATTTCACGACGGACAAACGCCGCGACCTCGTTCACGTCGGCGTCGTTCTTGGTGTAGGGCTTGAGATTGCCGAAGCGCGGCTGGCCGTTCTGCATCAGTGACCTGAGATAGCCCGGCGAGGTGAGGATGCCGGCCAACATCCGCAGATCCGGCTTGAACGGCGTCGTGATCCCGGCCGCCACCTCGCGCGAGCGCGTGGTGCGAACCGGCACGTCGAGCGTGAGCACCAGTACTTTGACGCCGGCAGCATCGGCGCGCTTGACCAGATCGAAGCCGATCGCGTGTTCGTTGCGGGAGCAGCGATAAAGTTGAAACCAGAGCACGTCGGGCGCGATTTCGGCGGCCTGCTCGACCGTCATGCCGCCAACCAGCCCGAGTGTATAGGGCACGTTGGCGCGCTGCGCGGCCGCAGCGAGATACCGGTCGGCGCCCGGAAACACCAGCGACGGGCCCCCCATCGGAGCCACGCCGAACGGCGCGGCATAACGATGGCCGAACAATTCGATGTCGACGGGCGGCAACCCTGTCGTGACGCCGTAACGCGGCACCAGTTCGACCGCATTAAGTGCATCCCAGTTGCGCGCGATGCCGCCATCGGCCCCTGCCCCGCCATCGCAATATTCGAAGGCAAATTTGGGCAGCGTGCGGCGCGCCTTCTCGCGCAGATACGCGACCGTCGGAAAGCGGCGCTGCCGCGCGACAAACTGCGTGCTGCTGTTGCTCGATCCCTCCGGACGGCGCAACGCGGTCGTGTCTTGCATGAAGTGCCCTTCCCCTTTTCGATGATCTTAACGTGCGGCTGCGGACGCCACCAGCCGCTCAGAAGTGACTGAACGACGGCCGCGCGAACGCGAGCGTCTTGCCGTGCCGGTCGATGAAGCGCGGCACGGCGTTCCCCCGGACGACGGTGCCGATCTCAGTCACCGCGACTCCGGCCGTCGCCGCGGCCTTGCGGAACGCCACCACACGACGCGCCGGCATGGTGTGCAACACCTCGTAGTCGTCGCCGCCCGTGAGGACCGTTTCGATCAATCCCGGCTCCGCCTCGATCGCCTTGCGTGCCGCAGGCGACAACGGAACGCGCGCGACGTCGATCTCGGCGGACACGCCCGACGCCCGGCACAGCTTGCTCAAATCGCCGACGAGCCCGTCGGAGACGTCCATCGCGGCCGAGGCGTGGGCCCGCAAGGCACTTGCAATGGCGTTGCGCGGCTGCGGCAACAGATAGCGCTCCGCCAAGTGCCGCGCGGCGCGCGGCGCAAGTCCCCATCGCTTGGCGCGTACCGGATGCTTGCGCAGCAGCAGGCCGAGTGCCGCATCGCCGATCGTGCCGGTCGTCAGCACCTTCTCACCGGGCTTTGCGGTGCTGCGCAAGACCATCTTGCCGTGCGGCACCGCACCGAATGCGGCGATGGAAATCGTGATCGGCCCCGGCGTCCGGTCGGTATCGCCGCCGAACAGCGGGCAGCCGTACCGGTCCGCATCCGTGCCGAGGCCGCGCGCGAAGCGCCGCAGCCATGCGTCGCCGATGTCGTTCGGCAGCGCCAGCGTAAGCAGGAAGCCGACCGGCCGCGCGCCTTTGGCGGCGAGGTCGGACAGGTTCACGCGCAGGGCCTTCCTGGCCACGGTTTCGGGCGGATCGTCGGGAAAGAAATGGACGCCGCCGATGATGCCGTCGGTCTTGAGCACGATGTCGCAGCCCTTGGGCGGCGCGATGGCGGCAGCATCGTCGACCAGACCAAACGCCCCGGGATGCTTCGCCAACGGCTTGAAATACCGCGCGATGAGACGGTCCTCGGCCGATCCCTGCTTCTTCTGGCTCATGGCCACTTCTTGCTCATGACAATCAATATCCGCTGAGGATCAACATGTAGACCATCCGCCAAGTGACGGCGCGAAACCGCCATGATAGCAAGTGAGGCGAACCTTTGCAGCACAATGCGAGCGATCCGAGCGTGGAAGCCTTCGATCTCTACTCACCCGAAATCGACGCCGATCCATTTCCGTACTACGCGGTCCTGCGCGAGCAATACCCGTGCTACTGGAGCGAAGGCGGCAAGCTCTGGATCCTGTCGCGCTACGACGACGTGATGCAGGCGGCGCGCGATTGGGAGACGTTCTCGTCCGCACAAGGCAACCTGATTGACGAATTGCCCGGCCGCTCGGGCGCCACCCTGGGCACCACCGATCCGCCGCGGCACGATCGCCTGCGCGCCTTGAGCCAGGCGGCCTTCGCGCGCAAGAACATCGAAAACCTGATCGCCCCGACCATCGAGATCGCAGACCGCGCCCTCGACAAGATTTGCGCCAATACGACTTTCGAATTTGTCGACGACTTCTCCAGCCAGATCACCGTCGGCCTGTTGTTCCGCATCATGGGACTTCCCGAGCGGGACCATGCCGACATCCGCCGCAAGGTGATCCTCGCGGTCTCGACCGACAAAACGGTCAAGGGCCGAACCGCCGAGCACATCGCCGCGTTCAAGGAGCTCAGCGACTTTTTGAGCGCCGAGGTCGCGATCCGCCGCGCCAACCCGACCGACGATCTGATTACGCACCTGGCCGAAGCCGAGATCGACGGCGACCGGCTGAGCGAGCGGGAGATTATCATGACCACGGCGACGTTCGTCATGGCTGGCGTGGAATCGCTGTCGAGCTTTATGAGCGTGTTCGCGCTCAACCTGCACGACTATCCGGACGCCCGACGTCGTCTCGTCGCCGATCCAACGCTGATCGCCCCCGCGATCGAGGAGTCTCTGCGTTTCAACACCTCGGCGCAGCGATTCAAGCGGACGGTCGCGCGCGAAGCCGAATTGCATGGCCAGACGCTCCGGGTCGGCGACAAGGTCGTCCTGGCCTACGGCTCGGCCAACCGCGACTGGCGCAAATTCCCAGAACCCGACGTCTACGACATTGACCGCAAGCCTCTCGGGCATCTCGGCTTTGGCTCCGGCAAGCATTTCTGCCTCGGCAGCCAGATGGCGCGGCTCGTCACCGAGACGGCGATGCGACGGTTTCTGGCGCGCGTGCCCGATTATCATCTCACCGCCGACAAGCTCGCCTGGAACTCATCGTCGAACTTCCGCAGCCCCGTCGCGCTGCCGTTCGCGATCGGGTGATTTGTAGTCGTACCTGCGGTCATTGTGATTGTGCCCTCTCCCCTTGCGGAAGAGGGCTGCACTGAAACCTCACCATACTCGATTGGGTGAGGGGTGATCGCGCGACACCCCTCACCCATTCTTGTCGTTGAAATGCGGCGGCTGCCGTCTCACACAAAGGGAGAGGGCACAATCACGGCGACCGTCAATTCCATCAACGCGGTAAGCGCTCGAACTCGGCGGCGCGCAACTGCCGTGCGATCTGGTCGAGCACGGCATTCACCAATCCAGTCTCGTCACGATCGACGAAAGCATGAGCCACATCGACATACTCGGACACGACGACACGCGCCGGAACGTCGTTGCGATGACCGAGTTCGTAGGCGCCCGCGCGCAGCACGGCGCGCAGGATCGCCTCGATGCGCTTGAGTGGCCAGCCCTGCGCCAGCGCAGTGTCGATCAGCGGATCGAGCGTGCGCTGCTCGCGCACTACCCCTCCCACCACATCGCGAAAGAACGCCGCTTCCGCCGGCAGATATTGTTCGCCCTCGACCTCGCGGCCGATCCAGTGGCGCTCGAATTCAGCCAGAATGTCGTTCACGCCGGTGCCGGCGATGTCCATCTGGTAGAGCGCCTGGACCGCGGACAGCCGCGCGGCGCCACGGCGATTGGCCTTGCGCTCATCATCCGATTTCGGCGCGGCCATGATCAGTTCCGCGCGAGGCGGCGCTTGATACGGACCAGCGAAAGTGCGGCCCGCGCCGCATCGCCGCCCTTGTCCCCCTCCTCCGGACGGGCACGCGCCCAGGCCTGAGCGTCGGTGTCCACGGTGAGGATGCCGTTGCCGATCGGAATTCCGCGCCGCACCGACAGCTCGATCAGTGCCCGCGCCGATTCCTGGGAGACGATCTCGAAATGCAGGGTTTCGCCGCGGATCACGCAGCCAAGCGCCACCGCGCCTTCGATCGGCTTGCCGGCCTTCTCGGAGGCCTCAACGGCCATCGCAATCGCGGGCGCGATCTCGAGCGAGCCCGGCACGCTGATCTTGTCATAGGCGACCCGCGCTTCGTCCAGAACTCGCGTCGCGCCCTTGAGCAAGGCGTCGGAGATATCCGCGTAGAACCGCGCTTCGACGACGAGAATGCGCGCGCCCGCGACATCGTCCGATTCTTGTCCGGCGGACCGGCGCGGCTCAGCCATATGCGATGACCTCCAGAAGTCTGCCCCTCGTACCAAGCGAAGTGGGGACGACGCAAGGGAGCGTCTGGTCTGCGCCGGCCGCGGTGCGGAATTCGCCGATGTGCGTTAAGTGTCTTCTCCGGGCGTCACTTGGTTTCCAAGAGCCTGGCGGCGTAGCGGGCCATCAAATCGACCTCGAGATTGACGCTGTCGCCCTCCGCGAGCGCACCGATCGTCGTCACGGCGAGCGTATGCGGGATGATCAGCACCGAAAACGCCGAGCCCTCGACCGTGTTCACGGTCAGCGATACGCCATCGAGCGCCACCGAACCCTTCTGCGCGACAAACCGCGCCAGTTGGGGCGGCCCCTTGAAGGTCAGCCGCGCCATATCGGTCAGGTCTTCACGCGCCGCGAGAACGGCCACGCCGTCGGCGTGCCCGGCGACAATATGGCCGCCGAGTTCATCCCCGGCCTTGAGCGAGCGCTCGAGATTGACCTTGCTGCCCTGCCGCCAGCGGCCCACCGTGGTGAGCCGCAAGGTCTCGGCCGCAGCATCGACATCGAACCAGCCGCGATTGCCCGCGCGGCCGCGCCGCACCACCGTCAGGCACACGCCGCTGCAGGCAATCGAGGCGCCGATCGCGATCGTATCCGGATCGTAACCGCACGCGATCCGCAACCGCGTGAGCCCTTCGGCCCGCGGCTCGACCACGATCACCTCGCCGATATCGGTGACGATTCCCGTGAACATATTTAGGTCCGCTCGGATGTTTCGACGGTATCGGGCCCGACGGTTTCGCACCCAATCGATCTGAACCTCGCCGAATGAGATATCGCAGTCAGCGGCAGACCGTCGAGCGCATCGATGCCGTCCGGGCCGATCGCCTGCGGCGCCCGGAACAGCGCGACTTCGTCGACCAGATCGGCGCGCAGGAATGCAGCGGCCAGGATCGGTCCGGTTTCCACCATCAGCCGGGTAATGCCGCGCCCCGCCAAAGCCTTTAGGACTGCCGCGAGATCGAGCCGGCCATGCAGCGACGGCACGCGCATCATCTCGGCGCCCAAAGCCAAGAGCGCCTGTTCGCGGTCGCGCGGAGCATCCTCGCCGGTCACGACCCATAGCGCCGTCTGCCGGGCGCTGGCGACGAGCTTGCTCGTGACCGGCAGCCGCAGCTTGCTGTCGAGCACAATCCGCACCGGCGAGAGGTGCGCCATGCCGGGCAGCCGGCAGGTCAGCAGCGGATCGTCCGCCAACACGGTGCCGATGCCAGTCACGATCGCATCGCTCATCGCACGCATGAGATGGACCCGATCGCGGGCCCGCTCGCCGGTAATCGTCGCCGGCCGGCGGCCGGCGAGAGCGGCCTTGCCGTCGGACGAGGCCGCGAGCTTGAGCATCACGTGCGGCCGGCCGTCCTGCACGCGCCGGATGTGGCCGGCATGGGCGCGCCGCGCCTCGTCGGCGCCGACACCGACTTCGACCATGATGCCGGCCTCCGCCATGCGCCAATGGCCCGCGCCCGCCACTTCGGGATTTGGATCGACCAGCGCAGAGACGGCGCGCGCAATTCCGGCGGCGATCACCGCGTCGGCGCAGGGTGGCGACTTGCCGTGGTGCGAGCATGGCTCCAGCGTGACGTAGAGCGTCGCCCCACGCGCGGCGTCGCCGGCGCGGCGCAGTGCCTCGACTTCGGCGTGCGGACGGCCGCCGGGCTGCGTCCAGCCGCGTCCGACGATCACCGGACCGTTGCCATCGTTGCGCACGATTACGGCACCAACCGCCGGATTGGGCCAGCTGCGGCCGAGCCCGCGGCGCCCCAGCGCGAGCGCCAGCGCCATGTAGCGTGCATCCTCTGGATCGGCGCTTGGCGGAATGCCCTGCTGGTTCACGTTCGTCACGCCATCCGCGGTTTCGAGCCTCAGTTGCGCCGCTTCAACATGGCCGCGGCTACGCGGTGCCGATCAATATCGGAACGAATTGGGCGGTACCATCGTATAATGTTGCTTGGAATTGATCGGCGAACCCGAGCGGTCCCGTGCCCGCGTCACCAAGTTTTGATTGATGGCGCTTCCCATCCAGGCCACCATAGTACATTCAGGTTAGGTTTCGATTCTCAGCACGAGAGTTTGCGTTTTGAACACCATTTCCGCTCCGAGCGGGACGCGCATTGACGCTCCCGCACCAGCACCGTCCGCCGGGATGATCTGGGTTCCGGGTGGCACGTTCCGCATGGGTTCGGACAGGCACTACCCTGAGGAAGCCCCCGCTCACCGCGCCAAGGTGGACGGTTTCTGGATGGATCGCGCGCCCGTGACGAACCGCGAATTTCGCAAATTCGTCAACGCCACCGGCCACGTCACTTTCGCGGAAATTGCCCCCGATCCGAAGGACTATCCCGGCGCGCTGCCGCACATGCTCAAGGCCGGCTCGCTGGTCTTCGCGCCGCCCAAGCATCCGGTCGACCTGCGCGACTGGAGCCAGTGGTGGACGTTCAAGTTCGGCGCCAATTGGCGGCGGCCCTACGGCCCGCGCAGTTCCATCAGCGGGCTCGACGACCATCCGGTGGTGCATGTCGCCTATCGGGACGCCGAGGCCTATGCCAAGTGGCTTGGCAAGGAACTGCCGACCGAAGCCGAGTGGGAGTTTGCCGCACGCGGTGCATTGGAGGACGCCGAATTCGCCTGGGGCAATGAGCTCGCACCGGGCGGGAAGCAAATGGCGAACACCTGGCAGGGGTTGTTCCCCGCCGAGAATCTCAAGCTCGACGGCTACGAGCGCACGTCGCCGGTTGGGGCATTTCCCCCGAATGGC
Organism: Xanthobacteraceae bacterium; assembly: GCA_050179645.1. Classification (GTDB taxonomy): domain Bacteria; phylum Pseudomonadota; class Alphaproteobacteria; order Rhizobiales; family Xanthobacteraceae; genus VAZQ01. The sequence continues at coordinate 25,243 of JBFXEX010000002.1, forward strand.
TATGGGCTCCACGACATGATCGGCAACGTGTGGGAATGGACTGCCGATTGGTATTCGCCCAAGCACGAGGGCGACGCGCGGAAGGCGTGTTGCATTCCAGAGAATCCGCGCGGCGGACTGGAGAGCGCGAGCTACGACCCTTGCCAGCCGAATATCAAGATTCCACGCAAGGTGCTCAAAGGCGGCTCGCACCTCTGCGCGCCCAATTACTGCCGACGCTATCGACCCGCCGCGCGTCATGCCGAGCCGGTCGATACCTCGACCAGCCACGTCGGCTTCCGTTGCGTCATCCGAACACCGCTGACCTCGTCATAAGTTCCAGGTTCCATCCTGCTCGATTAGACTATTGTCGCACGTCCGTTACATGACTGGACGCCAGTCGGCGACTATCATCCGTGCCCGGAGGCTGTCGACCGCATGCCTGACCCGGAGAGTCGAACCGCCGTCGCTGTAGGCTGGATCGCGGCCACCCTGCTGGTCGTTTTCAGCGTTCTCGGCCTGATGTGGTACGGGGTCTCCGACGAAGTCCGCCACCGGTTCTGGACTGACCTCATCGACCGGCCCGGGGGACCGATGACGTTCCGCTTCATCCTGCAGCCGGTCATGGCCACGGTGGCGGCGCTGCACGACGGCATCAAGGACGCGCGTCTCGGCCGCTCGCCCTATTTCTGGACCATCATGCACGACCCGGCGCGCCGCGCCCGCCGGCTGCGCGAAGGCCTGATCTCAACCGCGCGCATCATCCTGCTCGGGCTGGCAATGGATGCGATCTATCAATACAAGGAATTCAACACTTTCTATCCGGCCGAGGCCGTAGTCATCGCGCTGTCGCTCGCCGTCGTGCCGTATTTCATCCTGCGCGGGCCGATCGCGCGCATCGCGCGCCGCCGGCTCTCCCGCCCCGCCTCTCATTAGCTGCACGAGCGAGTTCGCCGATGGAAGCCGTTACCGGGAAATCCAGCTCCGACCGCATCTCCGTCGAACTGTCGGCGCGCCGCACCGGCATGTCGTTCCAGCGCACCCGCATGAGCGCCGACCGCACGCTGATGTCGGTCATCCGCACATCGCTGTCGCTGATCGGATTCGGCTTCACGATCTTCCAGTTCTTCGAAAAGCTGCGCGAAGGCAACGTCATCACCGGATCGGCCCATCCGGCGCGGCACTTCGGCATCGCGCTCGTCGCGCTCGGCATTGTCATGCTGATCGGCGGCATCGGCTTTCACACCAGCTTCATGATCGAACTGCGAAAAGAGCGCGCCCGCATGCGGGACGACGACTTGATCCATGGCGAGAGCTCGTTTCCGGTCTCGTTGACACTGATGACCGCTCTCCTGCTGCTGCTGCTTGGCATCGCCGCAATCGCGAGCATGCTCTTTAACGCCGGCCCGCTCGGCTAGCGATGGAAGAAGGACGAAATCGACAGAGCAAGAGCGGAATGAAAGTTTGCCCCCGTGCATGGGGCTCAAAGCGATCACCGCAAAATCCGCCACAAATCATCAGGAGGAAACATGCCTGATACCGCGAAGAAGCCGAATATTATCCTAATTCTCTCTGACGATTTCGGCTATGGCGACGCCGGCGTCTATGGCGGCGGCGAAAATCGCGGCATGCCGACACCGAATCTTGATCGGATGGCCGCCGAAGGAATGCAATTCCTTTCTTTTTACGGGCAGCCAAGCTGCACGCCCGGGCGAGCCGCGATGCTGACCGGGCGAATTCCAAACCGCAGCGGCATGACCACGGTGGCCTTCCAGGGTCAGGGTGGTGGCCTGCCCGCCGCAGAATGGACGCTCGCCTCCGTGCTCAAGACCGCGGGCTACAACACTTTCTTCAGCGGCAAGTGGCATCTCGGCGAATCTGACTACGCGCTGCCAAACGCACACGGCTTCGACGAGATGAGGTATGTCGGCCTCTACCATCTCAACGCCTATACCTATGCGGATCCGACCTGGTTCCCCGATATGGATCCCGAACTGAGGACCATGTTCGAACGCGTCACCAAAGGCGCCTTGTCCGGCAAGGCCGGCGAGCCCGCGAAGGAGGACTTCAAGGTCAACGGGCAATACGTCAACACGCCCGACAAGGGTGTGGTTGGCATCCCGTATTTCGACGAATACGTCGAAAGAGCCTCTCTCGACTATCTGGACCGGAATGGGAAGTCGGGACAGCCGTTTTTCATGACCATCAGCTTCATGAAGGTCCACCAGCCGAACCTGCCGCACCCTGACTTCGAGGGCAAATCGCTCTCGAAGAGCAAGTATGGCGATTCGATTGTCGAGAACGACGCGCGGATCGGCCGGGTCATGGACAAGCTTCGCGCGCTCGGCCTCGACAAGAACACCTACGTGTTCTGGACCACGGACAACGGCGCCTGGCAGGACGTCTATCCCGACGCCGGCTACACGCCATATCGCGGCACCAAGGGAACCTGCCGCGAAGGCGGCAATCGCGTTCCCGCCCTGGCCTGGGGTCCGGGGATCAAACCGGGCTCGCGAAACTCCGACATCGTCGGCGGCCTCGACTACATGGCGACCTTTGCCTCGCTCGCGAGCACGAAGTTGCCCGAGAAAGATCGCGAAGGCGAACCCATCGTCTTCGACAGCTACGACATGTCGCCGGTTCTGTTCGGCAATGGCAAATCGGAGCGCAAGAGCTGGTTCTACTTCACCGAGAACGAACTGACGCCCGGGGCCGCGCGGGTCGGTAACTACAAGGCCGTATTCAACCTGCGCGGCGACGACGGCGCACACACGGGCGGTCTTGCCGTCGACTCCAACCTCGGCTGGAAGGGCCCGAACTCCTACGTCGCAACCGTCCCGCAGGTATTCGACCTCTGGCAGGATCCGCAGGAGCGCTACGACATCTTCATGAACAACTACCCGGAGCGCACTTGGACGCTGGTCACGATCAATGCGGCGATCAAGGAACTGATGCAATCCTATCTGAAGCATCCACCGCGGGAGCTACAGAGTGAAGGATACTCGGGACCGATCAGCATCACGCAATTTCAGCGGTTCCAGAGCCTCCGAGAGCAGCTTGCAAAAGAAGGCTTCAATATTGGATTGCCGACCGGCAACTGATCGGCTCAAGATGGCGCGACTCAGTCGCCCGAATGACGCGGTACGCTCCAATTCGGCGTGCCGTGCGACAACCGTCAGCAAAGGAAACATCGCATGGCGAAACCCGACAAACCGAACATCCTCGTCATCTGGGGAGACGATATCGGCATCTCGAACCTGAGCTGCTATTCGCACGGCCTGATGGGCTACAAGACGCCGAACATCGATCGCCTCGCCAAGGAAGGGATGATGTTCATCGATTCCTACGGCGAGCAGTCTTGCACCGCCGGCCGGTCGTCGTTCATCACCGGCCAGAGCGTGCTGCGTACCGGTCTCTCCAAGGTCGGGATGCCGGCCGCACCGATTGGCATGAACGAGAAGATCATCACCATCGCGGCGGCGCTGAAGAACCAGGGCTACGCCACCGGGCAGTTCGGCAAGAACCACCTCGGCGATCTTAACCACATGCTGCCGACCAACCACGGCTTCGACGAATTCTACGGCAACCTCTATCACCTCAACGCCGAAGAAGAGCCGGAGATGTACGACTATCCGCCGGAGAAAGACTTTCCGAACTTCCGCAAGATGTTCGGACCGCGCGGCGTGATCCACTCCTGGGCGACCGATAAGGACGATCCCACCGACGAGCCACGCTGGGGCAAGGTCGGCAAGCAGAAAGTCGAGGATACCGGCCCGCTCACTCGCAAGCGCATGGAGACCTGCGACGACGATTTCGTCGCGCACGCCAAGCGATTCATGAAAGAGCAGAACGACGCCGGCAAGCCGTTCTTCGTGTGGCTCAACACCACCCACATGCATTTTATAACGCATACGAAGAAGGAAAGTCTCGGCCAGGCCGGCCGCTGGCAGTCACCCTATCACGACACCATGATCGACCACGACAAGAACGTCGGCGACGTGCTCGACTTTCTCGACGAAATGGGCCTGACCGACAATACCTTCGTAATGTATTCGACCGACAACGGCCCGCACCGGAACAGTTGGCCGGACGGCGGCATGACGCCGTTCCGCAGCGAAAAGAACACCAACTGGGAAGGCGCGTTCCGCGTTCCGATGCTCGTGCGCTGGCCGGGCAAGATCGCCGCCGGCGCGGTGTCGACCGAAATCGTCCAGCACCACGACTGGTTCCCGACCTTCCTCGCCATGGCCGGCGATCCGGACGTGGTCGATAAGCTCAAGAAAGGCTACCAGGCGATCGGACGCACCTACAAGAACCACATCGACGGCTACAACTTGCTGCCTTACCTGACCGGCCAGGAGAAGGAGAGCCCCCGCAAGCTGTTCGTCTATATCAGCGACGACGGCGACATCCTCGCGTTGCGCTACGACCACTGGAAGGTCGTGTTTATGGAGCAGCGCTGCAAAGGCACCCTTGAGGTCTGGGCCGAGCCGTTCACCCGGCTGAGAATACCCAAGCTCTACAATCTAAGGACCGATCCGTATGAGTTCGCGGACATCACGTCGAATACTTACTGGGAGTGGTTCATCGAGCACGACTACATCATCTTCGCGATCAACTACATCTTCACCCAGTTTGCTGCGACGTTCAAAGAGTTTCCGCCAATTCAAAAACCCAACAGTTTCACGATCAGCGACGCGATCGGCAAAATGCAGGAAGCGCACGGCGGCGGCTAAAGCATATTCTGGGCGGCGGGGTACCCGCCGCCCGCTCTCGCAGAATCGCGACCTTCCAAATTCGGATAGGATCACGCGATGAAAGAATGGCTTGTTTTCGCCGCAGAGCAGTCTGTCATCGTTATCGATGCGATGGCCTTGATCATCGTTTTTGTCGGCACGGTCGAGGCCTTCATCTCCGGCCTGCGCGTGATGTTTTCCTCACCATCCGGACACGAGCGGCGTGACGTGTGGCTCCGCCATGCACGTTGGCTAATTGCCGGACTGACGTTCTTGCTTGCCGCCGACATCATCGAAACCGCGATTACACCAGACTGGGAAGACATCGGCCGCATTGCGGCGATCGCCGCAATCCGGACGGCATTGAATTGCTTTCTGGAACGTGACTTGGACGAAGTTCGGGAACGGCAGCGCCAACCTGCCGAGACTCGCGCTTAGCGGGGCTTGCAACTTCCTCCTGGCGCCCTCGGACGGACCAAGATCGTCGGCTACAACGAACGGGAGGTGACATGTCGGCGCTGGATATCTTCGCCTGGATCGTTCTGATCGTCGTCGTCGTCAGCACCGTGGCGGTCGCGCTGTTCCTGGCGGCCCTCCCTGGTTCTATCGCCAGGAGCCGCAATCATCCGTGGGCCCAGGCCGTCACCGTAGGCGGATGGGTGACGTTTTTCCTTGGCTTCGTTCTCTGGCCGGTCGTCCTGATCTGGGCCTACGTGGACGTTCCGCCGCCGCAGAAGCGCGAGGCGGCGCCATGATCGTCTTCCTGATCATGGTCTACCTCGCCATCCTCTTCACCCTGGCGAAGCTGAAAATCATCCAGTTCAACCTGTTCTGGAAAATCTCCCCCGCCATTGTCTTCGTTCTGCTGCTCGTGGGCCTGTTCATCCCGATGGGTTGGGGGGCGCCGAGCGGACCGGTGCTGGTCATTCGCCAATCGGTACCGATCGTTCCCGATGTGTCCGGCGAGGTGATCGACGTCCCGGTGCAGGCCAATGTGCCACTCAAGGCAAACGACGTCCTGTTCCGGATCGACCCGGTGCCGTTCGAGGCAAAGGTCAAGGCCATCGAGGCGCAACTCAAGTTCCAGGAGTTGCGTCTATCCCAGATGACCCAACTGCAGGAGCGCGGCACCGGGCGCACGTTCGATGTCGAGGAGCGGCAGGCCGAGGTCGATCGCCTGCGCGCGCAGCTTCAAGGCGCAAAGTGGGATCTCGACAAGACGGTGGTGCGAGCCCCCACCGACGGTTACGTGACCAACCTCGCGTTGCGCAAGGGCGCGCGCGTCGCGTCGCTGCCGCTCTCGCCGGTGATGGCGTTCATCGATACCGCGGACACCCGCGCGGGCGTCGAAATCTCACAGATCAGCGTGCGTTACGTGGAACCGGGGCAGTCGGTGGAGCTCACATTCAAGTTTGCGCCGGGCCAAATCCACACCGGAAAGGTCTTGGCGGTGCTGCAAGCCATCTCGACCGGCCAGGTACAGGCTTCGGGACTGGCCATAACGCCGAAGGAGCTGGAGGCCGCGCCGTTCGTTGTCCGGGTCGAATTTGACGACAAAGACTTCGCCCAGCGTCTGCCGGCAGGAAGCGTCGGCACCGCCGCAATCTTCACCGATCACGTCAAGCCCGCGCACATGATCCGCAAGGTCTTGTTGCGGCAGATCGCGATCCTGAATTACATCAATCCGTTCTGAGGCCGCCCCTTGATGTACGCCGGACACGGCAAGGCGCACGTTCGATGACAAGACTGTTGTTGATCGTGACTGCGGTGTTCGAGGCGGTAACCGGATTGCTGCTGATGTTTTGGCCGGCCGGGGCGCTGAAGCTGTTGTTCGGACCGGCCACCGCCGCACCCCTCGGACCGGGTGGCGCGCGCGTCGCAGGCATCGCGCTGCTCGCTCTCGGTATCGCCTGCTGGTTCGCCCGCGAACGTGGGTTGACACCGGCCGGAAGGCGAATGCGCGCGATCATGCTGACGTATAACGTGGCCGTGGCCGCCTTGCTGGTGGTGGCGGGCGTCCACTACGCGCCTGTCGGCATTGCCCTGTGGCCGGCCGTCTTCGCGCATTGCGTGCTGGCGGTCTGGTGCGTGGCGTCGCTCAGGCGGGGCGCACCGGAGCCACCGGCCGGCTAACTCATGAGGCGACCGTATGCTACTTTCTTGTAGCGGTCTTGCCTTCCTCCTCCCCCGACAACTCGTCGAGCAACGTTTCGAAGTCCTTGGCCTCGCGGAAGTTGCGATAGACCGAGGCGAAGCGCACATAGGCGACGTCATCCAGCGACCGCAGCGCCTCCATCACCAGTTCGCCGATAGCCTCTGAAGAAATTTCGGCCTCGCCCTGGCTTTCGAGTTCGCGCACGATCTTGGACACCGCCTGTTCGATCCGCTCCGGCTCGACCGGACGCTTGCGCAGCGCAATCTGGACCGAGCGCAGGAGCTTGTCGCGGTCGAACGGCACGCGCCGGCCGTTGCGTTTGATCACCGTCAGTTCGCGCAGCTGCACGCGCTCGAAGGTGGTGAAGCGGAAATTGCACGCGAGGCACACCCGCCGGCGCCGGATGACGGAGCTGTCCTCCGTCGGCCGGGAATCCTTCACCTGGGTATCGAGGCTGGCGCAATTCGGACAGCGCATCTCGCCCTCTCAGCGGTGGCGCTGCATATCGATCACCCCTGATAGATCGGGAAGCGGCCGACCAGCTTCTTCACCTTCTCGCGCACCGCGGCTTCGACGAGCGAGTCCTCTTCGACGCCTTTCTGCGACAGCACATCCAGCACTTCCGCGATCAGTTCCCCGACTTCCTGGAATTCGGCGATGCCGAAGCCGCGGGTCGTGCCGGCCGGCGTACCAAGCCGGACGCCCGAGGTGATGGCGGGCTTCTGCGGGTCGAACGGGATGCCGTTCTTGTTGCAGGTGATGTGGGCGCGGCCGAGCGCCAGTTCGGCGACCTTGCCGGTGAGGTTCTTCGGCCGCAGGTCGACCAGCATCAGGTGGGTGTCGGTGCCGCCGGAAACGATGTCGAAGCCCTTGGATTTCAGCGTCTCGGCGAGCGCCTTGGCATTGGCGACGACGTTCTTCGCATAAATCTTGAACGAGGGCCGCAGCGCCTCGCCGAACGCCACCGCCTTGGCGGCGATCACGTGCATCAGCGGACCGCCCTGGAGGCCCGGGAACACCGCCGAATTGATTCTCTTCGCCAGTTCGTCGTCGTTCGTCAGGATGAAGCCCGAGCGGGGGCCGCGCAGCGTCTTGTGCGCCGTCGAGGTGACCACATGCGCGTGCGGGAATGGCGACGGGTGCGCGCCGCCGGCAACCAGCCCGGCGAAATGCGCCATGTCGACCATCAAGTACGCGCCGACCTTGTCGGCGATCTCCCGGAATCGCCGGAAATCCAGGATCCGCGGATAGGCGGAGCCGCCGGCGACGATCACCTTCGGCTTATGCTCGCGGGCCAATTTCGCCACTTCGTCCATGTCGATGCGGTGGTCGTCGCGGTTGACGCCATAGGGCACCGGCTTGAACCAGCGGCCGGACATGTTGACCGGCGAGCCGTGGGTCAGATGGCCGCCGGCGGCGAGATTGAGCCCCATGAAAACATCGCCCGGCTGCATCAGCGCCATGAACGCGGCGACGTTGGCGGAGGCGCCGGAGTGCGGCTGGACGTTTGCGAATTTGCATCCGAAAAGCCTGGTAACCCTCTCAATCGCCAGGTTTTCCGCCACGTCCACCCACTGACAGCCGCCGTAATAGCGCCGCCCCGGCAGGCCCTCGGCATACTTGTTGGTCAGGCACGAGCCCTGCGCCTCCAGCACCGCCCTGCTGACGATATTCTCCGACGCGATCAGCTCGATTTCATCGCGCTGACGCCCGAGTTCCTTGGCGATCGCATCGGCGACTTCGGGGTCGGTTTCGGCGAGCGATGCGGAAAACAGGCTGGCCGCGGGCGCCGCGGCGGCGGACGACGTCTGGGTCATGCAATTCACACGGGGGTCGAAGGGTCACGGGAGTTCGGCCGGGCGATAGCATACTTGGGTCCGGACCGCCAAGGCGTGGACCGGTGGACATGAACGGATCGGCCGCTTTTCCCGCTTGTTAGGCGTTCTTAGCGTCCTGTGCGGCGCTTCTTCGCGTCCTTTCCCGCCCTTCCCGGCCTCTTCCCGGACGCTTCTGTGCCCGCAGAAAAACGCGCACCACTTCCCGCCGCTGGACAGCATCGCGGCCGCTCTGCCAGTCTCATTTCATGACCAAAACCACATTCGACGTCCGCGCAATCCTCGCCGGCGAGGCGCCCGCCGACACCCCCGTCACCGTCAAGGGCTGGGTGCGCACCCGGCGCGACTCCAAGGCCGGAATCTCGTTCGTCCATCTCTCGGACGGCTCGTGCTTCCATCCGGTGCAGGTGGTGGCGCCCAACACGCTGCCGAACTACACCGACGAAATCCTCAAGCTCACCGCGGGCTGCGCCATCGCGGCGACCGGCACCATCGTGCCCTCGCCCGCCAAAGGCCAGCCGTTCGAGATGCAGGCCACGAGCATCGAGGTAATCGGCTGGGTCGACGACCCCGACACCTATCCGATCTCGCCCAAGCACCACACCATGGAATATCTGCGCGAGGTCGCGCACCTGCGACCGCGCACCAACGTCATCGGTGCGGCGACGCGCGTGCGCCACACGCTGGCGAAGGCGATCCACCGCTACTTCGACGACAACGGATTCCTCTGGGTCAACACCCCGATCATCACCTCGTCGGACGCCGAGGGCGCGGGCGCCCTCTTTCGCGTCTCGGCGCTCGACTTCGCCAACCTGCCGCGCACGCGCGACGGCAAGGTGGACTTCGCGCAAGACTTCTTCGGCCGCGAGTCGTTCCTCACGGTGTCGGGCCAGCTCAACGTCGAGGCCTACTGCCTCGCGCTCAGCAAGGTCTACACCTTCGGCCCGACTTTTCGTGCTGAGAATTCCAATACCAGCCGGCACCTCGCCGAGTTCTGGATGATCGAGCCGGAGATCGCGTTCGCCGATCTGTCCGACGACGCCACCTTGGCCGAGGGCCTGCTCAAGTCGGTGTTCGCGACGCTGCTCAAGGAGCGCGCCGAAGATCTCGCATTCTTCGACGAGCGGGTCGAGAAAGGCCTCGTCGCCAAGCTCGAAGGCATCGCCTCATCCGAGTTCGTGCGCATGGACTACGGCGAGGCGATCAAGGTTTTGGAGAGCGCGAAGCAGAAATTCGAATTTCCGGTGAAGTGGGGCATCGACCTGCAATCCGAGCACGAGCGCTATCTCACCGAGACGCACGCCAAGAAGCCCGTGATCGTGATGAACTACCCCAAGGACATCAAGGCTTTCTACATGCGCGTCAACGACGACGGCAAAACCGTCGCGGCGATGGACGTGCTGGCGCCGGGCATCGGCGAGATCATCGGCGGCAGTCAACGCGAGGAACGCCTCGATGTGCTCGACGCGCGCATGGACGAGCACCAGATCGACAAGGAGCACTACGGTTGGTACCGCGACCTGCGCCGCTACGGCACCGTGCCGCACGCGGGATTTGGCTTAGGCTTCGAGCGCACGCTCGCCTATGTGACGGGACTGGCCAACGTGCGGGATGCGATTCCGTTTCCGCGGGTGCCGGGGAACGCGAGGTATTGAGAACGGCCTATCGGGCCTACTTCACTGGTTTGTGTGCAGTCACTCATCGCCAAGTAGCTTCATCCCGAGGATTGATTCCGTAGTCTTGGAGCAAGGCGGCAGCTTCCTCGACACGGCCTAGGCGATGAAGTGCCTCGGCGACATTCATAGCGTCACTCTTGGTTGCTCTGTGCGTTGGTCCCAGCACTTCTTTAGAGATAGCGAGCGCTGTTTTACCGATGGCGAGTGCGTCACTCGGCTGTCCAGCCGCGAGCATTAACCGCGCAATCTGATAACGAGCGACATTCGTGTTGGGGTGCTTCGGGCCCAAGACCTTCTCGTAGATGGCCAGCGCACCCTCCAGAAGAGACCGTGACTCCGCGAATTTGCCCAGATCCTTGAAAAGACAGCCCAGATTATGCATCGTTTGCGCTGTATGATGATGGTATTCACCCCATATGGCCTGTTGAATTGCGAGAGCGCGTTGGTAGTGCACCTCTGCCTCAGAAAGCTCGCCCTGCATGTGCAACTGATAGCCAAAATTGTTTAAGCTCATCGCTGTGTCCGGATGATCCGGGCCGAGCGCGTCTAGACGGATGTCCAATGCTCGTTTCATCATTGGCCGTGCAGCTGCAAAATCGTCTTGCCGCTGCGCCAAGTAACCAAGATTGGTCAGAGCCGTAGCAGTGCTCTCGTGCTTAGGACCGCTGACGGTCTCCTCTATCGCTAAAGAACGTTCCAAAAGTTGGCGAGCTTCGGAAAATTCGCCTTTCTTGGAGAGCAGATGACCAAGATTGCCGAGAGCGATCGTGGTCTCAGCATGCGCGGGACCGATATGCTCCCAGATGGATAATGAATCTCGCATCAGCGGTTCGGCTTCGGCGTAGGAGCCACACCCGAGGAGATACCCTGCGGCCAGCTTGAGAAGTTTCGGCCAATGTACGGCATTCAAAGCTCGGGGCCCGTTGGCTTCCCGAAGTGCCATGACATGCGATGTGAGCTGTGCGCAGAGCGTCCACTCACTGGAATCATCAAAGCGCGTCTTCGGGTAAATTGTTGCGAGGCGCGTGATGAGACGCTCTACGGCGTCATTCGCTGTACCTCTTTCCTCCGATCGTTCTCGCGCAACGGCTTGAACAATCCGATGCACTGTCACCGCTGGCGTGCCATCGGGAAACGGGTCATGCTTGATAAGAGATATCTCGGCAAGCGCCGCGAGGGCTTGCGCCCGTTCCGCTTCATTATCGATTGCCCCCTCAACCAGAAAAACAGGGATGCGTTCCGGCGCGCAACAAGCGAGATAGTCCATCAGTTGCTTCGAAGTTGCGCATTGCTCTGTGGCCTGGCTGATGGCAAGTTCAAACGTCGCCGCAACACTAATTGGGTAGGTCACACCGCGCGGTACAGCAGCCATGAGACTCGACGACCTCGCCGCATAGTCAATGAAACTCATTTGCGTGCGTCTGCAATAGGCGGCAGCATGATCGAGCGCGAGTGGCAGACACCCCAATGTCTCCGCTAGCCTCCCTGCACCCGATGCCTCGTCGCGATCGGCGCGTATCTGAAGGAAGGCGACTGCCTCCTCGAGCGAGAGAACATCAAGTTGAAGCTCGTCCGCCCATTCCTTCCAGTCCGAGAACCTCGATGTGATGAGAACTCGCGCCCCGGTGGATGGAAGAAGATCAGCAATTTCATTTGGAGTGGACACGTTATCATACACCAACAACCAAGTAGCACGTTGTTCAGCCAACTGTCGCAAGGCCGCTTTGGCGTTTTGTTCCAAGTCAGCTTGATCTACTTTCTTGACGCCAAGCCTAACAGAAAGCGCCGCAAGGCTGCCCAGAAGCGTGGAGCGTGTCTCGGCAGGACACCAGCAGACCCCCGCATAAAGCTTGTGATACCGATACGCATATTCTGTCGCGAGCGATGTCTTGCCGACCCCGCCCAGACCCTGAACAGCAACGCGCCCGACCGGCTGTGTTACCACAGCAGGCTTGTCGTGCATTAGGATCGCATCGAGCCTGTCGAGTTCTATATCGCGACCCAAGAACGTCGCGATGCGAGGCGGCACCCCGATGAACGGAAGAGGTGGCGGTTTCGATGCTTGCGAGCGACCTTCAACCGCCGCCATGATGCGGCTTTTTCGTACTTCCGGATCATTAGTATCAAACAGATTCTGATAGACACTGTCGGCAAGTAATCCCTCCGGCGTAACATCCTCACAGCGTAGGATAGCGATGCGGCGCTCCTCCGGTTGGCGCAGTCTCTGGGCCTCAAAGCTACTGAATTCCTTCCGGGTGTAAGCAGATTGCTCATAATCACGTGTCAGCAAGATGATCAAGTCGCGCGAATTCTTGATACCCTGGTGCATCCGCTCGATCAGGTTCGCATTGAGCGGAATATCGTAGTCTTGGACGAATACCTTGTATCCCTTCGCGGCAAGCATGTCGGTGACCTCGCGAGCAACGGCAGCCACTGAGCCGCGACGACTCAGGAAGAAATCGTACCGTTCCTCGGAACTGGCAATCATGCGTCACAGGTATCGCGAGTTCCACTAAAGGGTCAAGAAAATGACTTTACGGCCTCTGGAGAAATTCGGGCATTGAGCGAATATCAAGTTGAGCGCGTAGGATGGGTTGAGCTCCTGCGAAACCCATCGCTTTCCTATCCTCGCAAGGTGATGGGTTTCGCTGCGCTCAACCCATCCTACAATCCTGCCCTATCGCCGGCGGCCGGAGATCGGATCGAGGCGCGGCGGGGCGACCGCCTCGATCGCACGCCAGAATTTCTCGTTGCCCTTCCTGGTGATGCAGACCTTGATGCGGTGCGGCGGCGGCCCGTGCTCGCAGCGGTGCGAGAGTTCGCCCGCGATCATGCCGTCGCACCAGACATAGGCGTGGAGATAGTGCCGGTTGGCGCGATGCTGCAGCCCGCCGCTGATGTCGGACCAATGCCAGCGCGTAGGATGGGTTGAGCCCTTGCGAAACCCATCACTTCGCCGGCTTCGACCATTGATGGGTTTCGCTGCGCTCAACCCATCCTTACCAGATGTTTCAGCTCCTGCATCGATCGGCGGACGCCTGTCGCCGGCAAAATCTGCTATTCGTTTGCCACTATCCCGGTTCAGTTGGGGAATGCCCACCTCACATGCGCGCCAGCTTCAAGGCCAAGTTCGTATTGCCCACATTGGCGTTCTGCGCGTCGCTTGCGCTCCTGCCGGCCGGCGCGGGAGCGCAGACACCGGGCGACCGCGTCCTGGCTGCCGCCTCGCAGGCCCGCGATCTCGATCTGCCGCAATCGCCGTCGCCGCTGCCGGCCGTTCCGCGCATGGGCCTGTTCAAGCCGGATGGCGCCGGTCCCTTCCCTGCCCTGGTGCTGCATCATCAATGCGGGGGTCTCCGCCGGGGAAAATGGCAGAACGAGTCGATGCTCGAATGGGCGCGGGAGGCCGTCAAGCGCGGCTATGTCGTGCTCCTGCTCGACAGCCTGAGCGCGCGCGGCGTCGATACGGTCTGCATGGGGCCGAAGAGCGGCGTGAACCCGCATCGCGGGGCGCGCGATGCGCTGCAAGCCGCGACGCACTTGCGCAAGTTCGATTTCGTCGATCGCAATCGCATCGCGCATGCCGGATATTCCTGGGGCGCGATGGTCGGTCTGCTTGCCAACACCGCGCTCTACCGATCGACATTGAACGCCGGCGAGGGCTTCAACGCGCATGCGTCGTTTTATCCGGGCTGCTTCACGATCAAGCCGCCGAAGGGCCCATCGTTCGAGATCGTGCGGCCCGATATCCGGCGCGCACATCTCGTGTTGATGGGTGACAAGGACACCGAAACGCCGGCCGCCGAATGCGTGGCCAAGCTGTCGGGCGCCAAGGCCAAAGGCTCGCCGGTCGAGTGGCATGTCTATCCCGACGCGACGCATTGTTGGGACTGCAAGAATCTCGACGGACGTTCCAAGACCGACATTCGCGGTAATCACGTCGTCTACCGTTACGACGCGAAGGTCACTGCCGACTCGGCGAAGCGGATGTTTGAATTTCTCGACCGGACGTGGCGCGGCAACTGAAGCCGGTTGCTGGTCTGCTGCCGGCGCGCGGCAAGGCTCGACTTCTACCGAGGCTGGACTAATTTCCGGATTTTTTATGCGCGCAAGCAGCGAGCGGCCCGGATGAACTGCCGCTCCACCCATCCTGCGGCGATGGGCTCCATTCACATCGCCGTGATCCTAGCCGAATGGCGGATTGACGAAGGAGAGCCGCCGGAAAACGAGCGCGCCGAGCCCGGCAATGGCCGGTTTTCCATGGGTTCTCGGGCGCGCCGCTCATGCGGGCTGCGCGCTCCGCGTCGGCAAAATCGCCGGTGCTTCGTCGCCCGTCCCACTACGCGTCGTCATCTCGATCGGATATCATGCGTGGTGACGGATTGACTGAAAGACGGGCGACGACAAGCAATGCCGGATGACCGGTCGGACCTCGACCACGAAGCTGCACGCATCAAGCAATGGGCGGAATTTCTGGTCGTGCTGTTCTGCACGAGCACGGTTCTCGCCCTGCTCTATTGGAACCTGGTGGTTCTCGCCGCGATCGCGACCATCTTTGCCTGGGGCATGTGGACCCTGCACAAGGACGCAGCCGTTCTCGACCAGGCCCGCGAGACCGAACGCCGCTACAGCGCATGGCGGGAGTTGCAGCGGCAGGAGCGGGAGCGCCACCGGACCGACAACGAAGCACGCCGGGCGCAATAGCAGAGACGTCCCTACCGCAGCGCCGCCGCGAGCCGATAAGCGCCGCGCTCGAACGCATCCAGGACGGCGAGCGCCTTGGGATCGGCGAACGGCAGGAACTGCATCAGGATCACGCCGGCGAGGCCCTGCGCCGGGTCGATCCAGAAATAGGTGTTGTTGATGCCGCCCCAGCTGAGACTGCCGGGCGCGCGCTTGCCCGGGGCCTGGTCGGCGGTGATCAGGAAGCCGAGGCCGAAGGTGTCGCGGCCGTCGGCGACGAAGGTGAAGTCATGGCTGCGCGGCAGCGCGCTCTTCAGCGCCGGCACCGTGACGGCGCCGATGTGGTTCTCACCCATCAGCTTCACGGTCTCCGCCTTGGCGACGCGGGCGCCGTCGAGCATGCCGCCGTTGAGCATCATGCGCAGGAAGCGGCCGTAGTCGCTCGCGGTCGAGGCAAGTCCGCCGCCGCCGCCCGGCGATGGATTGGTCAGCTCCGGTTGCGGCGACTGCAGCACCACGGCGCCGTCCATGCGCGCGCCGGCGCGCTGCTGCGCGGCGGCAAGACGGTCGGCCATCTGCTGCGGCACGTTGTAGAACGTGTCGGACATCTTGAGCGGCGCGAAGATGTGCTGGCGAAAGTAGTCGTCGAGCTTCTGCCCGGACACCGTCTCGACCAGCCGGCCGACGACGTCGGTGCTGGTGCTGTACTGCCAGCGCTCGCCCGGATCGAACAGCAGCGGTCCGCCGAACGGAAACGTCTCGCCGGCGCGCGGCTTGAAATCCCGCCAGATTGCGCTGGTGAACGGGTAGGCGAGCCCGGAGGTGTGGGTGAGGAAATGCCGCACCGTCGGCTGTCGTGCGGCCAGCCGTAGTCTGTAGGCGCCCGTCGTGGCGTCAAAGTCTTCGATCACCTGCAGGCGGGCGAGCTCCGGCAGGTATGTCTCTCCCGGATCGTCGAGCGCGATGCGACCCTGCTCGACCAGTTGCATCAAGGCGAGCGAGGTGATCGCCTTGGTCATGGACGCGATGCGGAACACCGCGTCGGCGTCAAACGGGCGGCTGGTTGCAACGTCCGCGACGCCGAATGCGCCAGTGTAGAGCACCCGCTCCCGGCCGGTGACCAGCGCGACCACGCCCGGTACGTCCTGGCGTTCGACGGCGGCGCGCAGGCTCGCGTCGATCGCTGCACGTACGCTCTGTTCCTGCGCAAGCGCTGCGCGCGACGCGACGTCCGCGGTCATGCCCGAGGTGACAGCCATGATGCCCCTTCGATTCATCGATGCCTCCCCCCTGCTTACAGCCCCGGCCGCGTCTGCGCACCGTCCCGGCGCCGGATTTTTTGACTTCGTCGATCGCGGGCGCGATCGCTGCCGATTTTAGGAGAATGGCACGGGAGATGTGGGCAAGCCGAATCTGAGCGAGCCCCGGCGACCCCGCGGCCGCGGATTACCCGGCGAGTGCCGGCGCGATCACCTGCAGCGGCTTGCGCTCGACTTCGACGCGATTGCGACCCTTGGCCTTGGCGCGGTAGAGCGCGCGGTCGGCGGCGGCGAACAATGCCTGCAGCGACGGCCCGGTTTCGTTGGACATCGCCACGCCGACGCTCACCGTCACCTGCCGCTGCTCGTCACCGAGATCGAGCGGCGTCGCGGCGACCGCGGCGCGGATGCGCTCCGCCACCGCCAGCGCCTCGCCGATCGACACTTGCGCGATCAGGCAGCCGAATTCCTCGCCGCCGAACCGGCCGAACAGTTCGCCCGGCCGCAGCATCGGCTGCACCATCTCGCAGAATTCCGCCAGTACGCGGTCGCCGGCCTGGTGGCCGTAGGTGTCGTTGACATCCTTGAATCGGTCGAGATCGAACAGCAGCAGTGCCGATTCATAGCCATCGGCGTTCGTGCGCCGCAAGAGCTTGGCGCCGCGCTCGAAGAACGCCCGACGGTTGGCAATGCCGGTCAGCGGATCGAGCAGCGAGTGCTGGCGCTGCTGCAGCTCGGCGCGTTCCTTCGCCATGTTCACCAGCAGCACTGACATGCCGAACGTGAAGAACAGAAGTTCGAACACGCCGGCCGGAAACCAGCTCGCGTCGGGCGGCAGGACGCCGCCAGGAAACGGCAGGACGTAGACCAGCGGCGCGCGCAGCAGGAACATCGAGCCGTGGACCAGCAGCAAGATGATCGCGGGCCAGCGCGACATCAGATGCTCGCCCTCATTCGCACGCCAGATTTCGGCCGCGCACAGCACCAGATAGATGCCTACGACCATGGTGGTATAGATCATGCGCGCGGCCAGCGAGGCATAGAAGCTCTCGAACTGGCAGGCCACGATGAAGATCAGCGCGCCCGCCAATGTCAGGATGAGCGGCGTGCGGCGCCCCTCGAAGCTGCGCGCTGCCGTCCACATCACGCCGTGGGCCGTAAGCCAAAGCATGGTGGCCAGCGTGAACGAGGAAGCATCGGGCCTGATGCCACCCGCGAGGAGCAGCGACATGGCGGCGCTACCCATGAAAAACGCCGAGCTCCACAGGCCGAGCGCGACGATCGTCGTGTTCTGCCGCCACGCGAACAGAAGGAGCAGCCCGGCTACCCCCAGAATGAACATCGTCACGACAAACAGCGTGTGAAAATCGAACATAACGCTTTGACCCGGCGTCGCCCGCGAGCGCGATTGCTCGCCATCCCGCGGGTGTTCTAGATGGAACCCATAACGGACCACTTTCGGGATTGATTAGAGTCTTAGGGAACGCATCCCCTCCGGATTGAAATCGCTAAAGAGATCAAGAACATTTCTGAACGGCTGTTCAACTCGTTCGGTCGAGAGCGCCGGTACTGCGGCTCGCGTGATCAATGCGCCGCCGCGTTCACCCCTGACGATCTGGTGGTTGATGCGTCAGTGGGGCGGCGGCCGGCACATGCGGGCCAAGTCGTTGGCGAAATCTCACGCATTCCACCATGGGCGCGTTCGGGCCATGCCGCTGTGCCCGAACTGAGCTGCGCGGTGCGCGTGGCTGGCTGCGGAGAATATTCGTCGAGAACGCGGCGACCTCGCTCGAAGTTCGAGCCCCGCCGAGCAGTGCCAAATTTTGCCGCAATCGAAATGCCGGATGGCGGGATCCAGTACGATGTTGCGAGATTGGCAACCCCGCTTAGAGCGCCCCCACCGCGAACGCAAACACCAAGGCTACGGCTGCAACCAGCAACGCGGTCTCGAGCGTCGTCAATTTGCTGATCATCGCAGTCCCCCATCCCACGGGGAGTACAATGTTGGCAGGACGGACTTAGGACAATGCGACCATGCGTCGCCCTGCGGCAGGACTCCGTTTGCCCGAACTCAATTCGCTTACCGCTTGACCCGGCTCATCTCGTAGCAGGTCAAGACGATCGACCGTGACGGGCTCGTGCCGTTATGTACATAGCACTTCTCCATGCGGTCGGGCGCCAGCAGGGTGATGCGGAAATAGCCGTCCATATCGGCGCCGACGATCGACCGGTTGTCGCTCGAAATTGCCCAGGCGAACGGCTCCTTGGTGTCGGCAACCGCGGACGACGAACGCCCCCAGGCGACGCGACCGTCCTGCCCCTCCACGGTATGCGTGGCCTCGATCTCCCGCAGCCGCGGCGGGTCGGTGGGAGTTTGCGAACCGGGATGATGCGCGTGAGTACCGAACACGAACACCTTACCCTTTCCGGTCCAGGTCCCTTTGAGGTCGGGGATCGCGTTCTGCGCCGGTGCGGACGTTACCGTTGCGCCGAACAGCATCATCGCGACGATCAGGTGTTTCATTTCATCATCTCCATAAAATGCCAGAGGTCGAACATCTAATTTCTAAGAAATTCTCTCATTTCGTCGAACAAACGCTGCCAGCTCGGGTCGCCTTCCAGAATCACGTGATTGCGGCCTTCGAGCGCCACGAAACGCGCGCCGGGAATTCCTGCCGCAAGAATGCGGCCCTCATCGAAAGGTTGAACGGCATCGTTGCGGCAATGCAGAACGAGGGTCGGAGTCCGGACCTGCGGAAGCAAGTCAGTCACATCGATATCGTCGGAAATGTACCGCATCCGCACGGCATTCTCCGGCGATGTGGTGAGTTTCTGCAAGTCATTGTACCACCGCATCTGCTCCAACGTTCCGCCGGGAATGAATAACGATGTGAATATTTGCCGGAAGGCTGGGTTATCCTGGCCCCATCCCTCACGCATCAGGATCGCGATGGCATCCGAGCTCTGCAGTTCCTGCAGCGATCCGCGCCGCCGCCGGCCGCGCGCAAACCCGCCGTACAGCACCAGGTGGCTCACCCGTTCCGGATGGCGCAACGCATAGACGATGGACACGGAACAACCCTGCGACATGCTAAATAGCGGGAAGCGCTCGATCCGGGCAGCGTCGACCACCGTCTCAAGATCTCGGACCCGCGCTTCGAACGACAGATCATCGACCTCCCAGTCCGACAGGCCGTTGCCGCGGGTATCGTAGCGGATCAGCCGATATTCGGCCGCGAGCGCGCGCAGATGGGGGGCCCAGACCGGGCTGTCCCAATCATGTTCGAGATGCGTGAGCCAGTGGCCGGTCTTCACCAGCGGCGGCCCCGCTCCGACCCCCGCATACGCGATCCGCACGCCGTCCGAAGCAGTGCAGAACTTAACCTCCTGCCGCAGATGTGACCCCGGCGACCGGATTGCGGCCGGCTCTGGGGCGGGCACGGTCGGCTGATCGACGTCCGCGATGAAGCGGATGCCCTTTCGTGAAATGGTACGGATCAGGCGCTGCTCCCTGCCGCTGTCGCCGATCGCCTTTCGCGCCGCGTTGATGCGGCTGGTGACCGTCGAGTCGGAGACGATGCGTCCACCCCAGATATCGGCGATCAGGTCATCCCGGCTGACCACGCGATCGCGATTCTGCACCAGGTAAACCAGCAGGTCGAAAACCTGCGGTTCGACATCGATGGGCTTGGCGCCGCGGCACAGCTCGCGTCGGTCGGTATCAAGCACCAGATCGGCAAAGCGAAATTGCATCGACGCACCAGACCGGATCGCGGGGCCGGTTCTCAAGAAATAATCAAGACATTCTCCAGAACAAATCAAGCACCCCGCAAAGTCTTTCAGCTGCCCGGCAGGCACCCTCCGGCGCAATTCGACGCCCCGTGATCGTCCAGTGGAGGAACGATGCCGAGCTGGAACCCGATGGCGGAGTTGATCGCTGCGGCAATGCATCGGCCGATGGCATGGCAGGCCGCAATCCCGATGGCTCCATCGACTATGGCTACTACCGGCGACAGGCGAGCAAGCTCCGTCGCGCCAAGCTGCGTGAATCGTTGAACCGAACCGCGCGCTACGGAGCGCCGCTGATCGCCGTCGCGATTGCCGCTTTGGCGATGCTCGCCATCTCGGCTGGCGGACGTCAGTTGCCGCTCGAACATGCCGATGTGGCGAGTTTTTGGATGGACGACATTTCCCAACGCATCGTCGGTTCGTCCACTCGTCCATTCAAAGCCAATGACCAACGCAAAATTTGAGGGTGTCATGACCAAGATCGTTGCATTTCTCTACGGACTCGTGGCCTACGCCATCTTCTTCGTCACGTTTCTCTATGCCATCGGCTTCGTCGAAGGCCTGTTCGTGCCGAAAACAATAGAAACCGGCGCGGTGGCGCCGCTGGCCGAGGCACTCGTCGTCAATCTCCTGTTGATGGCGCTGTTTGCCATGCAGCACAGCGTGATGGCGCGGCCAGCGTTCAAGGAATGGTGGACGCACTACGTGCCGAAATCGGTCGAACGCAGCACCTACGTGCTGTTTACCTGTCTCGCGCTTATCCTGTTGTTCTGGCAATGGCGGCCAATCCCGACGGTTGTCTGGCACGTCGCCAATCCGGCAGCGGCCTACGCCATCATGGGCCTGTCGTTCGTCGGCTGGCTTCTGGTGCTGACCTCAACCTTCCTGATCAACCATTTCGAACTGTTCGGACTGCATCAGGTCACCAATAATCTCGCCGGCCGCGACATGCCGCCGCCGCGGTTCAAGACGCCGGTGCTCTACAAGGTCGTGCGCCATCCGATCTATCTCGGGTTCATCATCGCGTTCTGGGCGGCGCCGACGATGACCGTGGGGCATCTGTTGTTTGCCGCGGTCACGACGGCCTACATCTTCGTCGGAATCTGGCTCGAGGAGCGCGACCTCGTGGCGCTCTTCGGCGACGAATACCGCCGCTACCGGCAACGCGTGTCGATGCTCATCCCGTGGGGCAAGTCCGCAGGCGCCGTGCGTACCGAGAACGCCGTAAGCACCCCGAGGCTCACACCCGCCGACGGACGCCGTTAACCGCCCGGCCGCATCATCGGCCACCGTCACGTCAGGCGGCCGATCGATCCGGCGCATTCCCGACCGCGCCATTCCGGCGCCCACTCTCTCAACCTGAAAGGAAAACTCCCATGAACTCGCTCTCAAAGTCCGGCTGCGTCTTCGCCGCCGTCCTGCTGCACGCCTCCGCCGCGAACGCCGAAGCGCCCGACGCGATCGCGGCGCGCGGCGAAACCCACGTCGCGACCGTCCACGCGCAGGGCGCTCAAGTATACGAGTGCAAGGCCGACGCCGCCGGCAAGCTCGCCTGGCAATTCCGCGAGCCGATCGCCACGCTGTTCGAACACGGCAAGACTGTCGGCCGCCACTATGCCGGGCCGAACTGGGAGTTCGCCGACGGCAGTGCGATCGTCGGCAAGGTGGTCGCCCGCGCGCCAGGCGCGACCGACAACGACATCCCGCTGCTGAAGCTCGAAGTGACGTCGCGGCGCGGGACCGGCCGGCTCGCGGAAGTGACTACCATCCAGCGGATCAATACCAAGGACGGTGTTACCGAAGGATCCTGCCCCAAGGCCGGCGCGTTCCTGAGCGTGCCGTACGCGGCGGACTATGCCTTCTATCGCAAGTCGCGCCAGTCAGCCGCTCCAGACTCCACACGGACCGCCGAGCGCGGCCCGAGATGAGGTCGCCGGACAGCCGCGTCGCGAGGGGTTCAAGCCCGCCTGCGACGCGACGGCCGCCGATCCAGCCCGTCAAGATTTCCTTGCTCCCACCATGGGAACATGCCGAATACGATGCTGTCGATGCGCTGACCGTATCCAAGTGGCGTCTAGCCCGGCGAGGTCGCGGCAACCGGCCCGCCAAGTCCATCGCGTCCGTAGATGTCGTCGCGGAATTGCAGCACGCCGTCGGCGGTCGCCCAGCCGGTGACATAGACCCAGTGCAGCGGCACCGGCTTGGCCAGCTTGGCGTCCTTGCGTTCGGCATCCTTGATGACGCGGTCGACCTCGACCCGTGGCCAGGCCGGCGTCTCCGACAATATCCAGTAGACCAGTTCGCGCACGTTCTGGATGCGCACGCAGCCTGAAGAATGGAAACGAAACTCCTCGCCGAACAGGTTCTTGAGCGGCGTGTCGTGCATGTAGACCTGGTGCTGGTTGGGAAAATTGATCTTGATCGCACCCAGCGAATTCAGTTCGCCCGGGTCCTGCTTGAACATGTAATGCACCGCCTCGTTGGTTTCCCAGTTGACGTCGGTCGGCTGCAGCTCGCGGTTCTTGCGGTCGAAAATGCGGATACGGTTCTTGGTGAGATAGTCCGGCTCCGACTGCATCTTCGGAATGAGATCGCGCCGCACGATCGACACCGGCACCGTCCAGTACGGATTGAAGTTGATCTCAATGATGCGGCTGTTGAGCTCGGGCGACGGCCGGTCGGGCTTGCCGACCACGCCGATATGGCGCGACACGCAGACGCCGTGCTCGATCGCCTCGACTTGCGCGGCCGGAATGTTGACGGTGACGAAGCGGGGCGCGAGGTGACCGCTCAGCGCGCGCAGGCGCGGGAGGTTGACGCGAAGCTGCGCGAGGCGCTGCTCTGCCGAGACGTTCAACGCCTTGTAGGTCGGCTCACGCACGATGCCGTCGATGGTGATGCCGTGCCGGGCCTGAAACCGGCGCACCGCGGCCTCGACATAGGAATCGAAGATGTCGCTGGTGCCAGACGCGGTATCGAGGTCGCCCGACGCTAGCAGGCGCTTGCGCAGCGCCATGACGCTGGCATGGCGGTGGCCGATCCGTAGCCGCTCGATCACCGGCACCGTCGGCCAGCCGCCCCGCGTCACGATCGCTTCGTAGCGGGCGACCGCCTGTTCGGTGGCCTGCGCGGTCGCCGGCGACAACGTCGGTAGCGACGCCTTCGGCAGCAGGATGGTGCGGGACGTCGAGTCGAAGCCCTGGCCGAACTCGCTCTGCTGGCCCTGCCGGATGAGCGCTTGCAGCAGCGGATCTTCGGCGGCGAGCGCGGCGTGCCCGAGCGCGCAACCGGCCGCGCCGCCGGCCATGCGGCCGAGCAGTTCTCTGCGGGTCACCCTGGATCGGCTGCGGTCCACCATCGTCCCACACATTACGCGACAGCACGAGCCGACACCTAACATGTGGCAGTACGGTGACCAACCCCGGAACCGAGACAAGCCGCCCTCGAGGAACGAGCCCCGGAAATGCGAAAGCGCGACCCAGCGATGCCGGGCCGCGCTTTGCATGGCGCCATCGTGCGCGATTACAGCCGGTAGAGAATCTGGTCGGTCCAGAACCGCTCGAGCCGGTGCAGCGACTTGTTGAGCGAGGCGAACTCCTCGGCGTTGATGCCGCCGACCTGCTCCACCGTGCGCACGTGCTTCTGGTAGAGCGTGTCGACGATGTTGCGCACCTCGCGGCCCTTTTCGGTGAGCTTGATGCGCACCGAGCGCCGGTCGACCCGCGAACGTTGGTGATCGAGGAATCCCATCTCGACGAGCTTCTTCAGATTGTACGAGACGTTCGAGCCGAGATAGTAGCCGCGCGTGCGCAGCTCGCCCGCCGTCAGTTCCTTCTCGCCGATATTGTAGAGCAGCAGAGCCTGGACCGAGTTGATGTCGGCGCGGCTGCGCCGATCGAACTCGTCCTTGATGACGTCGAGCAACCGGCGATGCAGCCGTTCGACCAAGGTGAGAGCTTCGAGGTAGAGCGGGCGGACCTGCTCAAAGCGCACTTCGCGCTCAGCCGGCTCCGCCGTCTTGACAACGGCTTTCATCATGACGCCTTTTCCTGTGATCTTAGTTTTGTCACGGCGAGGCCCTGTTCCCCCGCTCTTCGCCAACCATAAGCCGCAGGGTCTAAAATCGGTTTAAACAACACGATAAAAATAGGGTTTATTTGCCACGGTGAATGATCGATTGATGCGATAATACGAGCCGTTCTCGCAACGCTTCATTCACGCTGAAGATTGTGTTGCAACGCGCAGCGCCGCCTCCGTGAGCGTCGATAGATCGAACGTTTCTCATGCCCTGGGCAGCGTTCGCGCGGCCGCAAGAATTTCATCGGTGGATGGAAACCTCCCGATCCCGGCCAGGCCCTCGGCGCATTCGATATTGGCCCATCGCACGATGCCGTCGCGATCGACCAGGAACTGGCCTTTGAGCTGCGGCCATTGCCGTCCCACATCGGCCGCATCGGCTTCGTTCATCGCGTAGCCGTCAAATTGTTTTCCAGCGACTTCGGCGGCCTCCTCGATGGTCAACGGCGCGGGCAAATCGCCCTCGGGATTGATCCGCACCGTCGCCCACTCGTGAAGGAATTCCGGAGTCGCAGCCGGCTTCGGCAGGCCATAGGCACGATGCGTCGAGAGTTCCGGGTCTGCACCCAGGCGCAGACGGCACGGTCGATACTTGAAGTAGAGGCGGGCATTTTCCGGAGCGGTCGCCACCACTCCGATCGTTTCCACGCCGAGAGCCTTGAGCTTGTTCTCGTTCGCAGCGACCTGTGCGATTGCACGCCGGCAGAACGGGCACCACAGCCCGACGAACAGCGCAAGGAATACCGATTTCCTGCCGCGATAATCGGCGAGCGAAACGGTGCCGCTGCCGTCGATTGCGGGAAGCCGAAAATCGGGCGCCGCTTCGCCGAGCGAGACCGGCGGACGAAGCTCGGTTGTCGACATGAAGAGCCTCCTTCGTCGCCCGCTGTACTCCCTACGTCAGAAACGGCAGAACCATGAGAGCATCGGGCTCGATCCCGGCGCGCGCGCACACCTCCTGCGACTTCGCCAGGTAGATCTCGGCCCGCGCATGATCGCCGGCATCGAGATACAGGGTCGCGAGGCCATCGTAGCACGGGAACAGAAGTTGCGGCTCGCCGATCTGTTCGGCGAGACCGAGCGCTTCCTGGTAGGACGCCAGGGCCTGCGCATGATCGCCATGACATTGATGGATCTGCCCGAGCACGATCAGCGGCACCGCGAGATGGTCGAGCAATCCCAGCCGGCGATCGAGATCGGCCGCCACCTGCGCCGCCTCCATTCCTTCCGCCTCGCAACGATCCGTCAACGCGCAATATGCCACGGCCAGGTTGGCGTAGAGCCGCGACTGGAAACCGAGATCGCCCACCTTCTTCGCGGTCTCGAGTCCGCGCAGGCACGTCTCGATGCTGCGGGGCGGATCGAGCGAACTGTAGAGTACGCCCAGGTTGGTGTAGCCGCGGCAGGCCGCCTGCAATAACTCCCGAGCTTCGGCGAGCGAGATGCTCCGTTCGATATGCGTGACCGCCTCGCCGAGACGGCCGGTCCGTGCCAGCGCCACGCCCAGGGTATTGTAAGCCTGCGCCCGCGTGACCGCGATATCCCGCGCCCGTTCGGTGTCGGCGACGTCGCCCCCTTCCCCCGCTTCGGCCAACGCGCGCTCAGCCCAGGCGATGGCGCCCGCATTGTCGCCGTCGCGAAAGGCGAGCCGTCCGATTTCCTGGAACAGCTGCGCCCGCTCGACGGCATGGCCGTTGTGGCCAAGGCGTTCGAGGCCCGCTTCGAAGCAGCCGCCGGCGCGCTTGCGGTCGCCGGCTTCCCAATGCAGTCCGCCGACCTTGCGATAGAGGCGCGCGGCGCCGGCGAAATCGGACGCCGCTTCGCATTCCTGGCGCACCGCTTCGTAGTGCGCGAGCGCCTCGTTCCGCCGCCCTGTAAGCGCAAAGAGATCGGCGAGCCGCTCCCGCGCCGCCTGCACCTGGTCGCGGCAATCCCTGCAATCGGCGAGTGTGCGCAGCGCCCGCTCGTAATGACGGATCGCATCCTCGTTGGCGTACACGGCCCGCGCCCAGTCGCCGCCCGCGATGAGGTAGCGCGCACCCTTGAGCTGGTCGGATGACAGGCTCCAATGGTGACCGAGCGCTTCGATGTCGCCCAGCCGTTGCGGATGCGGCCCGACGGCTCGTTCGAGTGCGCGACCGGCACGCTCGTGCAATTCGGTCCGTCGCGTAAGAAGAAGATTCTGGTAGACGGCTTCATGCACAAGGGCGTGGGTAAATTCATAGCGCCCGCACGCGCCGCCGTGATCGGGCCGCCGAAGGAGATCGGCCTCGACGAGGCGATCGAGACCCTGCGCGATGCCATCCGCGTGGGTTGCCACGCCACGCAGCAGCGCCTCGTCGAACGCGGCGCCCAGGACGGCCCCTTCCTGCAGAAGACGCCGGGTGTCCGCGGAAAGCCGGTCGACGCGGGAGAGCAGCAAGCCGTGCAGCGTGGGAGGAATGTCCACGGCCTCGCAGGTCGTCGTACACGCCCAATGTTCGCCATCGCGTACCAGCACCCCCTTCCCCACCAGGCTGCGAATGATCTCCTCGACGAACAGCGGGTTGCCGCCGGCCTTGGTCGCCACGAAATCCTGGAGATGAGGCAGCATGTCGCCGGCCGCTGCGCCGAACAAGCTGCCGACCAGGGCCCGCGTCTGGTCGGGCGTGAGAGCAGTGAGCCGGATGATCGTCTGCGCGGCCTGCAGGACTTTCGGCGGAGCTGCGTCGGCGCGATGCGACAGCAGCAGCATCAGCGGCCGGTCGACCAGTTGATCGACGACATAGCGCAACAGCTCGATCGACGCGGCGTCGGCCCAATGCAAGTCCTCGATGACGATCAGCAAGGGAGAATGATGCAGCCGCCGTTCGAGCAGAGCGCGCGCGGCAAGCGCGATCTGCCGCCGAAGCTGCTCGGGCTCGACTTCGCGCAGCCGCGCCTCCTCCATGCCGAGCACGTAGCTCAGCAATGGGGCCATGGTCTCCGCCTCCCTGGCATCGGCCCCGAGCGTCCTGAGCCCGCTCTCGAGCTTTTGCCGCGCGACGTCGAGCGTATCCGTCGCCGCGACGTGATACGCCTCACGGAACAGCGCGCTGAAGACGCCGTAGGTCGGCTCGCCCAGTGACGAACAGCTGATCCGGCGCAGCGTGATCCGGGAGAGGCTGCCGTCGGCATCGAGTCGCGCCAGGAATTCGGCGATCACCCGCGACTTGCCGACGCCCGCCTCGCCGACCAAGCTGACGACCTGCGCCCGGTGATCCATCTCGTCGAACAGCGCGCGCAGTTGCTCGAGTTCGTCGGCGCGGCCGATCAGCGGCGTCGCAAGCCCATGGGCCGAGAGCCCGCGCGCCGATCCGGGCTCGGCAAGCGCGCCGACGAGGCTGTGAACCACCACCGGCTCCGACTTGCCGCGCAACGCCAGCTCGCGGGGCGGATCGAAGGCGAAGCGATGCGACGTCAACGCATAGGTGGCGTCCGAGACCAAGACCGCGCCCGAGGCAGCAGCAAGCAGGCGGGCCGTGGTGTTGACGGTGTCGCCGGTGACCGCATAGGCGGCGCCCGCGGCGCTGCCGAGACTGCCGGCGACGACCGGGCCGGTGTGGACGCCGATGTGCAACGTGACCGGCTGGCCGAGGCGCTGCGCCCATTGCTCGCTCAGCACGGCGCTGCGGGCGAGCATGTCGAGCGCGGCGTGGAGCGCGCGCTCCGGATCGTCCTCGTGCGCAATCGGCGCGCCGAACACCGCCAGTACCGCATCGCCGACGAACTTCTCGACGAAGCCATCGTATCGCGCGATGGCCTGCGCCAGCGCCTCGAACAGCGCATTCTGGAACGCGCGGACGTCCTCGGGATCGAGCCGTTCGGAGAGTGTGGTGAAACCGGTGACGTCGGCAAACAGCACGGTCACCTGCCGCCGGTCGGCATCCGGCTCGGCGGCGATTGGCGCGGGCGCGGCCGCAGGCGCATCAGCCCGGCGCCGTCCACAGCGCGGGCAGAATGCGAAGTCCGGCGACAGCTCGAAACCACAGCCGATGCATGCCATGGAATTGAATCATCCGACCTTGCGGGCCGTAACCAGTATAGCGCCAAACGCAGGCGCTGGCGCCGCTGCGCCGCTAGACTAGGCGCCGCGCAGGAAGCGAATGATGCCGGAGAAGTCGACGCCGGGATCGGCATTCTCGACGAACTGCTCGTAGACCGCGGCAGCGCCGGCGCCGAGCGGCGTGCGGGCGTGGCTCGCCTTCGCAGCCGCCTGCGCGAGCTTCAGGTCCTTCAGCATCATCGCCGCGGTGAAGCCCGCCTTGTAATCGCGGTTGGCGGGCGAACTCGGCACCGGCCCGGGCACCGGGCAATAGCTCGTCATCGACCAGCACTGTCCTGACGATTTCGACGAAATGTCGAACAGCTTCTGCGCATCGAGGCCGAGCTTTTCAGCCAGCAGAAAAGCTTCGGACACCACGATCATCGAGGCGCCGAGCACCATGTTGTTGCAGATCTTCGCCGCCTGGCCGTTCCCTGCCCCACCGGCATGCACGATGGTCTTGCCCATCGCTTCGAGGAGCGGCAACGCACGAGCGAAGGCGGTCTCCGGTCCGCCGACCATGAACGTGAGCGTCGCGGCCTGCGCACCGGTGACCCCGCCCGAAACCGGAGCGTCGACCATGTCGAGCCCGCGCTCGGCCGCGGCCGCCGCAATCGCGCGCGCCGTCTCGACGTCGATGGTGGAGCAATCGATCAGCAGCGTACCGGCCTCGACCGACGCCAGCACGCCATCCGCAGCGAGATACACGTCGCTCACGTGTTCGCCTGCCGGCAGCATGGTGATGACGACGTCCGCACCGGTGCAGGCCTCCGCGATCGAGTGCGCCGCCGTGCCCCCACTCGCGGCCAGGTTCTCGACCGCCGCC
This sequence comes from Xanthobacteraceae bacterium, assembly GCA_050179645.1. Classification (GTDB taxonomy): domain Bacteria; phylum Pseudomonadota; class Alphaproteobacteria; order Rhizobiales; family Xanthobacteraceae; genus VAZQ01. Next base: position 54,321 of record JBFXEX010000002.1, read on the forward strand.
GCGCTGATGTCGAAGCCGCGCACCGTATGCCCGGCCTTGATCAGGTTCTGCGCCATTGGCAGTCCCATATTGCCGAGCCCGATGAAAGCGATCGTGGACATGGAGGGTCCCTCCTCAGTTTACAGTCATCGTAATGTGAAATTGCGGGCGGCGAAATCCGGCGCGATGCCGAAATCCATCCGGTGAAAAGATCGGCCCGCTCAGTTCGGCTGCTCGCGCGCCGCCAGAATGGCCAGCACGATGTACGCCACAAGCAGGACGAGTTCGACCCCGATCACCACGATGCTGCCGCCATAGATCTGCGGAAACATGATCTCGACCGCCGCCATTGAGACCACCGAGGTCAGCCAGATCACCGCGCCCCACGGCGCGGCCAGCCACAGGCCGACCGCCGCGACCAGGTCGATCACGCCGAAGAACGCGGTCGCGACCTGATAGGGCGCCGGATAGGATTCGAACCCGCTATGCGGCGGCGCACCAAAACCGCAGATGACCGCCCAATGATAGAGTCCTTTGAGCAGCGACAGGCCAGCCATCACCCGCAGGAACACGACCAGCCAGAACGGCCACTGCGGACCTTGCGCTTCGTGTTCGCCGGCATGGACCGGCTCGAGCGTGCGGACTTGTTCGATGTCCCTCATGACACCTGCAGTTCGTTCTCGACCGGAGCAAAGTGCCGCTCGACCTCATCCGCGTCCACCGCTTCCAGCGTCGCCGGCTGCCAGCGTGGCGTCTGATCCTTGTCGACGATCACGGCCCTGATGCCCTCGTAGAGATCGTGGCCGCGCACGATGCGGGACACGATGCGGAATTCCATCCGCATGCATTGGTCGAAATCGCACGATTTGCCAAGCAGCATTTGCCGGAGCGTGACCTTCAGGCTGAGCGGCGACTTGGTCCGGATCGTGGCCGCGGTCTTGCGACCAAATTCGGCCCCCGGGCCGGTCCCTTCCCCAGCCCGATCGAGGGCGGCGAGAATTTTCTCCACCCCGTCCCCGGCGAACAGGCGGTCGATCACCGGCCTCAGCGCCGCAACCGGCGCGTCGCCGACAGGCTCGGCGAAGGCGCCGAGCACGGCATCGACCGGCACGTTGCCGCACAGCGCCTCGGTCAGTTCGGCAAATCGCGACGAGGATACCCGGTGGGTGGCAATTCCGGTCTCGACGCCATCGGCGGCGTTGAGGCGCTCGCCGGTGAGCGCGCCATAGAGGCCAAGCTTGCCGGGCATGCGGGTGAGAAACCAGGTCGCGCCGATGTCGGGGAAGAAGCCGATGCCGACCTCCGGCATCGCGAACAAGAACTTGTCACCCGCCACACGGCGCGAGCCATGCACCGAAATGCCGGCGCCGCCACCCATCACGATGCCGTCGATCAGCGAGACGTAGGGCTTGCGACAATGCTTGATCTGCGCATTGAGCCGATATTCCTCGCGGAAGAAGCTGAGCGCCTCATCGTAGCGCCCGGCCTGCCCCAGGTCGTAGAGGCCGCGCAGGTCGCCGCCCGCCGAGAAGGCGCGCCCGCCGCGCGCGGTGAGAACGACGCGGGTGACAGAGCCGTCGTCCTGCCACTCGGCAAGCTGGGCGGCCAGGGCGCGCACCATGCCGAGGCTCACCGCATTGAGCGCCTGCGGGCGATTGAGCGTCACGATACCGGCCGCGCCCCGCCGGTCGAACAGAATGTCGGGCTCTGCGGTCATCGCTTCAATTTTGCAAAAGATCGCGGCTGACGATGTGCCGCATGATCTCATTGGTGCCTTCGAGAATCTGGTGCACCCGCAGGTCGCGCAGCACTCGCTCGAACGGATGGTCGCGCAAATAACCATAGCCGCCGTGGAGCTGCAGGCAGCCGTTGACGACGTCGAAGCCGGTGTCGGTGGCCAGGCGCTTGGCCTGCGCGCAAAGCCGCGCCGCCGGGGGTTCGCCGCGGTCGAGCGCAACGGCGGCGCGCCACAGCAGCAGCCGCGCGGATTCGATCGCGGTGGCAAAGTCGGCGATACGAAACGCCAACGCCTGGAAGTCGGCAAGCCGCGTGCCGAATTGCCGGCGCTCGCGCATATAGCCGATGGTGCGATCGAGGCAGAACTGGGCGCCGCCGAGCGAGCAGGCCGCGATGTTGAGCCGCCCGCCGTCGAGTGCGCGCATGGCGATCTTGAAACCCTCGCCCTCGGCGGCGAGCCGGTTGGCAGCCGGCACCCGGCAGCCCTCGAACATCACCATGGCGGTCGGCTGCGACTTCCAGCCGAGCTTCTTCTCCTGCGCGCCGAACGTGAGACCCGGCGTGCCATTCTCGACCACGAAGCACGAGATGCCGCGCGGCCCGCCCTCCCCGGTGCGCGCCATTACCACGTAGATGTCGGCGACGCCGCCGCCGGAGATGAACGCCTTGGTGCCGTCGAGCACATAGTGGTCGCCCTCGCGCACCGCCCGGGTCTTCAGGCTCGCGGCGTCCGAGCCGCTGTCGGGCTCGGTGAGACAATAGCTGCCGAACTGCTGCATGGTGCAGAGCGTCGGCAGGTAACGGCGGCGCTGTGCGTCGCAGCCGTAGCTGTCGATCATCCAGGCCACCATGTTGTGAATCGAGATGTAGGCGGCGGTGGACGGACAGCCTTGCGCCAGCTCTTCGAAAATGATCGCGGCATCGAGGCGCGACAGCGCCGAGCCGCCGACCTCGGCATCGACATAGATGCCCGCGAAGCCGAGCGCGGCGGCCTGCCGCAGCGTTTCGACCGGGAAATGCTCGGCCTCGTCCCATTCGCGCGCGTGCGGCAGCATCTCGGCGACGGCGAATGCACGCGCAGTGGCTTGAACGGCGCGCTGTTCTTCGGTGAGGTCGAAATCCATCAGGCGCGATCACGCCTTCACTTGCGCACAACCGCGATCGGGAAGTCCGGCACGGTGTCGGGCTTGGTCATCACCGGGTGCTGGCGCCCGCCGGTCAACTGCTTGACCCGCTCGGCGACGAACACGTCGAGCATCGAGGCGGTGATCTTGCCGGTGTCGAGCAGATTGGCCTTGCCCTCGTGCAGTCCTTCGATCACCGCCTTGGTGAAGGCGCCGTTCTGCCAGTCGTCGCGCTCGAGCGACACTTCCTTGCCTTTCGACGAGGCGAACACCACGACGCCGTTCTCCGCGGTGACGAAGTCGTTGATCACGCCGTCGATGTCGACGTTGCCGCGCCGCAATGCGGTATCCGCCATCGCCTGCCCGGCGTGGCAGGTATCGAGGAAGAGCACGGCCTTGCCGGCGAGATTGCGCAGCGTGCGACGGATGTCGTCCTGCGGCACGCCGCGCACCCGCACACGTTCGGGCGTCGCGTTCGCCGGCAGGAACCAGTAGGCATTCTTCTCGTCGGTCCAGCCGTGACCGGCGAGGAACACGACGCCGACATCGCGGCTGGTGACCTCTTTCTCAAGCCATTCTAGCCCCTCGGCGATGGAGTCGCGCGTGACCTCTTGATCGCGGAGCAGCCGGACCGTGACGTCGCCGTACATCAATCCGCGCTGCGCCTCGAGGGCCTTGGCAAAATCGGTCGCATCCTTGGCGGCGTAGCGCAGCTCCCAGGCGCGCTCGTTGTGCTTGCTGACGCCGACCACCAGGGCGTAGAGCTTCGGCTTGAGCAATTGCTCGCCGGTGAGCTGGCGTCCGCCCCAGGTCAGCTTGATGCGCGACGGCTCGCTCGCCACGTCACCCGACCAGGCGATCAGCGAGACTTCGACATCCTGCCGCGGCAGCTTCACCTTCACTTCATCGGACGGCGCGGCGATGGCGCCGCGCTCCTGCTGCAGGCGGCCGTCGATGAACACCTCGATCCGGTCGACCTTCGTGCCGGACGGCGAGCGCAATTCGTAGCCGAGCGTGACTTCGTCGCCCGAGAAGCGCGTGCCTTCGACCGGGCTGGTGATCCGCAGCACCGGTGGCAGGGCACTGAGCAGGGGTTTGGTCTCCTGCTTGCGCTTGGCGGTTTCGTTGGCGCTCTTGACCGCCTCGTCCTCGTCCAGCGTCTGCAGCACCAGACGGACGATGTCGGGCCGATTGAAGCGTTCGCGGAAGCGAGAGGCCGGGAAGAAGTCGGCCGATTGCTCCCAGCCGCGATTGATGTGCCAGCCGATCAGGCCTTCGCCGCCCGGCGAGGCCATGTAGTAGCCGGTCGGCGTCCACGCGACCCAGCGCTTGTCTTCCTTGTAGATGAACAGCGTCAGCAGGACCCGGCCATCGGACCAGCGATGCCAGCGGATGGTGCCGTCGGCGTAGGCCACGGCCGCCAATTCGCCGTCGCGTGCCAGGTTGATGCCCCAGGCGGTGCCCGGCACGTCCATGCGCCAGCGCTGCTTGCCGTCGGCCTCGAACGAACGCAGCGACCAGTCGGCGCCGAGCAGGAAACCGCTCGCGTCGGGACGGATCGCCAGGCTGCGTGCTTCCTCCAGGGTGGCGAGTTGCAGCGGTTTGTCGTTCAGCGTCGGCTTGGTGTTGTGCAGCCAGTCGGCGATCTTCAGGGCGCTGACATTCGCCGGCATCAGGTCCGGCAGTTGCTCGGGCGCGTCCTGCAGCGTGCCGGCCGCCAGATCGAACACCACGGGCTCCGACGCGAAGGTCTCCAGCCCGAACCGCAGCCGCGTCCCGTCCGGCGAAATCATGAAGCTGCTGTCGCGCTTGCCGCGCATGTCCGGGATCGGCGGCAGACCGATCTTGGTCACCGTCCCGTCCAGCGGATCGATCCGGCCATAAACCGGCCCGTGCGCGACGTAATAGACCGAGTCGCCGCATGGCATCATGTGGAGGACGGTATTGTCCGCCACCATCACCTCATTCACCTGGCGGCCATTGGCATCCCAGATACGAACCGGATACTGCCATTCCCCGTCGACGAAGCGCTGATAGCGGCCGCCGCCCAGGACGTACTTGCCGTCCGACGTCCACGACACCGCCAAGAGGTTCCCGCTCGCGATGTCGGAATTGTCGGCCACCGCGACGCGCTCGAGCGTCCTGGCGTCGAAAATCTCCACGGTACGCGCGTCGTCGTAGCCCACGGCAACGCGTTTGCCGGTCGGATCGACGGCCACCGAGTGCGGCCGCTGGCCGCCCGGGGTCTTCACCTTGTGGGTGCGCTTGAAGTTGCGGCTATAGTGGCGAAGGTAGCCATCATAGGCCACAGCGTAGAGCGTGTCGTCCGGACCGAAGGCGAGTCCCCGGCTGCGTTCGGCATAGTCGCGATCAGCCAGAAGTACCTTGCCGGTTTTGGCATCGATGATCCGCACGCCATTCTTGCCGTCAAGCGACGCCGCGAGCTTGCTGCCGTCCGAGGTGAATGCCAGATGGTGGATGACCTGGTCGGACACCGAGTAGCGTCGCAGCGCGCCGTCGGTCGCGCTGTCGAACAGGTAAGCGCCGTTCTCATTCTGCTTGTAGTAGGCGTCCCAGCCGCCGACGGCGATCCGCTTGCCATCAGGTGTTATTGCCGTTGCATAGATCTTGCCGAAGTCGCCATCGCCGAGTGGTGGCCGGAAGGTCCGGATCAGCTTGCCCTCCGGTAACGACCATGTGCGCACGGTCTTGTCTTCGCTGCCGGTCACCAAGGTCTTGCATTCCCGGTCGATCCCGAGCCGGTACATGACCGCGGTGTGCATGTTGGTTTCGATGCGCAGCACCGGTTCCTGGTTCGGACAGACCTTGACGGCCTCCACCAGCGCGGGTGTCGCCGCGCCGTCGACTGCCCCCTTGTAGCAGCCGGCGTCGCGCAAGCGTTGCTGCAGCGACCGGATCTCGTCCGGGCCGAGCGACGCAAGATCTCGAGCGGCCGCAGACTGCGCCGCCAAGCCAATTGCCAGAAACATCGAGACGGCGAGTGCGCGGACGCTCATTCCGTACTCCAGGTGGACCACCTCAATCTGCACCAGAACCGATTTCGAGAAAAGGCGGCCTTGCGTCGCCGTGGTGGCGGCTCCGATTGAGACCGGCTAAAAGGAGGCCGACATTGGAGTAGGATTATGGCGATCAAGTACGGGCGACCGATCGAAGTCCGTCTCGAGCCTGCCGCACCGCCGGCAGCCGCCGATTCTCGGCTGGAACTCGTCCACCGTCCGCGCCGTATCCGCAGGGCGGAATGGGCGCGGCGAATGGTCCGCGAGACCGCACTGACCGCCGACGACCTGATCTGGCCGCTGTTCCTGGTCGACGGCGACAAGACTCGCGTGCCGGTTCCCTCGATGCCAGGGGTGGAACGGCTTTCGGTCGACGAGGCGGTGCGCGAAGCCGAACGGGCGGCGCGCCTGCATATCCCCTGCATCGCGCTCTTTCCCTATACCGATCCCGGGTTGCGGGACGACGCGGGGTCGGAAGCGCTCAACCCAGAAAATCTCGTTTGCCGGGCAATTCGCGCGATCAAGCGCGAGGTGCCGCAACTCGGCGTTCTCTGCGACGTGGCGCTCGACCCCTACACCAGCCACGGCCACGACGGCCTCATTCGCGATAGCGAAATCGTGAACGACGAGACCGTCGAGGTGCTGGTGCGCCAGGCACTGGTCGAGGCCGAGGCGGGCTGCGACATTATCGCGCCCTCCGACATGATGGACGGCCGGGTCGGCGCCATCCGGGCCGGGCTCGACGCCGCCGGCCGGACCGACGTGTCGATCATGGCCTACGCGGCGAAATATGCTTCGGCCTTCTACGGGCCGTTCCGCGACGCCGTCGGCTCGGCCACGACGTTGACCGGCGACAAGCGCACCTACCAGATGGACCCGGGCAATTCGGACGAGGCACTGCGCGAGGTCGAACTCGACATCGCCGAGGGCGCCGACATGATCATGGTCAAGCCCGGCATGCCCTATCTCGACATCCTGCGCCGGGTCAGCGACACGTTCGGCATGCCGACCTTCGCCTACCAGGTGTCGGGCGAGTACGCGATGATCATGGCGGCGGCGCAGAACGGGTGGCTCGACGGCGACAAGGCCATGATGGAAAGCCTGATCGCCTTCAAGCGCGCAGGCGCCGCCGGCGTGCTCAGCTATTTCGCGCCGCACGTGGCGGCCAAGCTGCAGGCCGGAGGCTGACGACCGGCTACGGGGCCGGTTCGCTGGCCATGTTGGCGACGGCGCGGCGCAAGGCCGCGATCAGTTCCTGGCTGTGGATGAGGTGCGCCTCCTCGTGGTCGAGGATCTTGTTGAATCCCCGCTGCTTCAGCGCCGTAATGTCGACGCGGCCCTGCAGCGCCTCGCCGCCGGCAGCATCGCAGACGATGTCGATCACCCGGTCGAGCGCATGCAGGCGGCCGAGCAGGTAGTCGTTCTCGCGGTAGGCGCGCGAGAAGAACGCCGCGAAGTGGCCGAGCCCGATACCTTTGAGACTCCGGATGCCGTCGAAGCCGCGTAGCGCATGGGCGTCCTGCGGACTGATGCGGTCGATCAGGATTTCGTTGAGTTCGCCCATCTCGCGGCCGGTGGTGACCGGGAACGTCAGCACGTCCCAGAACGGAAATCCGAGGTAGTTGATGATCACCTCGCGCCGCGCATCCGCATGCCAGGCCGCCGGATCGAGACTGGCCAGCAGTTCGTCGAGATTATGCGTGCTGGCGTCGAGGTCGATCTCGGTCGCCAGCTGCTCGATCAGCCGGTCGAGCCGCGCGGCGTTGCGCTCGACGAAGTCCTGCGCGAAGGCGTGCAGGTTCTTGATTTCGCCGGCGGACGGCTCGGCCGGGAAAATCTCCGCGACCATGGCTTTGACTTCGGCGCTGTAGAAGTCCGCCTCTTCGCGCCGGCGAAGCCTCTCGAGATGACCGTAGAACTCGCCCTTCAGACGATCGACGACACGCGGATCAAGCCCGGCGAAGCGCTCCTGTCCGATCAACTCATAGAGCCGGTTCTGCCCCTCGATCAGAAAATGCAATCGGCGCTCGCGGTACTTGACGTCGAACGCCAGCAGGTATCGCACCCACTGCGGCAAATGCGCCGCATCCTGCGGCTCGAACTCGAGCGCGGCGCTGTCGGCGCGCTCGTACACGATGCCCTTGTGCACCGCCCAGACGTCGATGATCTCGCTGACCACACGGGCCAACGGCGAACGGGCGGCGGCGCCGCGCAGTTGCACGATCAGTTCCGCACCGAAGGCCCGCACCGACGCGAGCTTGAGCCGCACGTAGGACTGGTAGGCAAAGCCCGCATCCTGCGCGACATGATCGTTGACCTGCTTGCGCGAGGTGCGCAGCTCGGCGGTCGTCATCGCCCGGTCGAACTCGCTCGTAATGACCCTGGCGACGAGCTCGCTGACATGCGGCCGGGCGCTGTCGATGATCGCCCGCAGCCGACGCACCCGCTCGTTGAAATCGATGACCCAGCCGAGTTCGTCGGTGACCGGTTGCGAGCTCGGGATATCGGAGAGCGCGCCGCGCAGGGTCGCGAAGAAGCCCGGGACATTGAGCCGACGGCCTGCGACCGGCGGCGCCGGGTGCGGGTCGATATAGACCAGCCGCCGATCGACCTCGCGGTAGGCGGCGCGGCCGTGGATCGCCGAGATCGCCTGCTGGAACGGCCGGTTGTTGAGCACCGAGCCGTCGATGAACGACGCCGTCGCCGGATCGACGCCCGCCTGCAGGTGCTTGGGAAATTCCTTTGCGAGGAATTCCGAGCGTCGCGGCCACGTACCCAGGCGCTGCGCTACCACCTCGTCCATTTCGACCACGCGAGCCGGCGGAAATGCGCCGGGGAACGACGACGTGGCCCTGGCGGCGAACGCCAACCCCGGCGCGTTGTCCATCGCAAAGTCGCTCTCCACCTCGCCGCTCGGATGCCGGCGATAGGCGAACTGCAGGACGTGGTGGTGGTCGAGTTCGTGGATCAGCGGCGGATCGTGGATCTGCACGAGCTGGTAGTAGCCGTGATAGTCGGTCACGGTGACGAATAGATCGAGCGAATGGCCGGTCGGCAGCAGGGACGACCGGCCAGGCTCGCGCGGCTCCATCAGGGTCACGGCGTCGTACATCAGCGCCGCCATCACCTGGCCGTCGAGCGGCGGCTTGAACCAGCGCGAGCGCACGAACAGCGACAGTTTGCGGCGCACCTCCAGATCCTGGAACAGGCTGAACTTGCCGGACTTCGCCGCGCCCCAGAGAAGCGGCCGCAGGAACCACTTGCTCCATTGTCCAGCGCGCGCGTCGGGAGCCAGCAGGACCGAGACGTCGGCGTTGTCGAGCCACAGGTCGCGCAGCACCTCCATCGGCAGGTCGTGCGCCAAGGCGCGCGCCAGCATCGCACCGTTGATACCGCCGGCGGAGGCGCCGGCGACGATGTCGACGATCACCCGCAGTTCGACGCTGTGGCCGATCTCGCGTAGCAGTTCGAAATAGACCTGTTCGGTATCATGGCCGGGAGCGGCGACGCGATCAGGCCGGTCGGAATACGCGGCGCGGGCCCGCAGATCGCGATCCGGGATGGCGTGCAGCGCGCTCGAGGCGCGGACCAGCTTGAGAATTTCCTTCGTGATGCCGTACATGTAGACGGCGAGCGAGACGCCTCCGAAGCAGACCAGCGCAATTCGCAGTTCCTTCTCGCGCACGACCCTGCCCTTCGGCCCCGATGATTCCCAGCGTCCCCGCGATCATGGAGTGGGAATCCAACAGGCGAAAGGGGCGCTCCCTGGATTGATCGGTCGCTCCTCAGCATGAGGCCGGAGCGATCCGTCTCATCGGTTACCCGATCGCAGCCTTGGTCTCGATATGCACCGGCGCATAGTCGTCGGCGTCGAGCGCGATGCGCCGTGCACGACGCCTTGCTCAACCGCCCCGGTTGTCGCCGACTTCGCCAATGATCGTTTGCAAGCGGCCAGCGAGCGGCTTCGGCATGCTGACGATTTCCTGCACGATCGACTGCAGTTGCTGGCCCGCGACCGGATCGATGTCGAAATGTTCCTTTTTCGCATCGGACAGGAAGCCCGGGTCCTTCGTCATCCGGTCGAAAGCCTCGCGCAAAGCCCTGACGCGATCGGCCGGAACGTCCGGCGTGGTGAAGATCGGACGGCCGATCGCCGTCGAGGCCGACAGAACTTTCAGCAGACTTCGGTCTTCCGGGTTGCTCGCAAGATCCATCAGCAGCGGTACATCCGGGAGATCGGGCGCCTTCTTCAAGCCGATCTGGACCAGGATATTGATCTTCTTTTCCGACAGCCAAAGCGGACGCGTCGACTTCCAGGCGCCCCAGGCGTTCGAGCCGCGGCCGTCGACCTCGCCGCGTTCCATCGCGAGGTTGATATCATTGCCGCCCGGATATCCCACGATGATCTTGAATTTGGTGCCGACCAGCGCGTTCATCGCTTTGGGATACTGCGACGACGTGCTGCCGCCGGTCGCGCCCATCACGACCTGCCTGCGGCGGGCGTCCTCAATGGTACGGACTCCTGACGTGTGCCACGTCACCGTCGTATTGTTGTCTTCGTTCGGATTGCCGATGTAGATGAACTTCGTCGTGTCGATCGCGAGGTGCCTGTCGCCGAGCGCCTGCCCGATCGACAAGGACTGATCGGCCGTCGCGATTACAAGGCCGTTTCTGGGCGCGACCTTGTACACCCAGGTGGCGGCAGCACGGCTTCCCGCACCGGGCATATTGCGCGGCACGATTCGCGGCTTGCCGGGTATGAAATTGCCGAGATGTCGCGCCACCAGCCGCGCATACAGGTCGTAGGTTCCACCGGACGAATATCCGATGACGAGGTCGATTTGCTTGCCGCGGTAAAATTCCTCGACCGCTTGCGCCGGGGCGACCAAGCCAAGCAACGTCGCAACGATGGCACAAACCAGCGACGGACCTGGAAGAAGCCGGGATGGAGGGCGAATTCGCACCATGAAATCGTTCGCCTCCGGGTTATCGTTGCGGCTGGGGTACCAACCAGCGTCTGTTCTTGCAGGCCTCGCTATCGTATTCGGATAGCATACCGTCCTCAACACCGGTCGTATTGTCACTCGATCGCGGCCTTGGTCTCGATACGCACCGGCGCATAACCGTCGGCGGCGAGCGCGTGCATGATCTCCTCGGCGTGGGTCCGGTCGCGGGTCTCTACCGTAATGTCGAGCTTGGCGCCCTTCGCCGGCACGTCGAGGAACAGCCGGCGGTGGTCGACCTCCAGGATATTGACGCCGAGCTGCCCGAGCCGGGTCGCGATCAGCCCAAGCACGCCGGGCCGGTCCGGGATTGCCAGGCGGAACGAGACGATGCGGTCCTCGCGCTCGAGTTCCCGGACCATCACCGAGGCGAGAATGCGCGGATCGATGTTGCCGCCGCACAGGACGAGCCCGACCTTGCGGCCGACAAACCGATCGGGCTTCACCAGCATCGCCGCCAGCCCGGCGGCGCCCGCTCCCTCCGCCATCGCCTTCTGCAGCGTCAGGAAGGCGTAGACCGCGCGCTCCAGGTGCGCCTCGTCGACCAGTACGATCTCGGCAACCAGTTCGCGCACCACCGGCAGCGTCAGCGCGCCGACGTTCTTCACCGCGATGCCTTCCGCGAGCGTCGCGCCGCCGAGCGGCAGATGTTCGCCATGCAGCGCGTTCCAGAACGAGGGATAGAGCGTCGCCTCGGCGCCAACCACCTCAATCGACGGCTGCTTGGCGCGCGCCGCGATGGCATTGCCGGCGATCAGGCCACCGCCGCCGATCGGAATGACGAGGGTATCGAGGTCCGGCACCTCCTCGAGCATTTCGAGCGCGATGGTGCCCTGTCCGGCGATCACTCGCGCGTCGTCGTAAGGGTGTACGAAGGTGAGACCGCGCTCTGCAGCAATGGTTTCGGCACGAACCTGCGCTTCCGAAACGCTCTCTCCGTCGAGCGCCACCTCGGCCCCACAGTTTCGCGTCGCCTCGACCTTCACGAACGGGGTCGTCACCGGCATCACGATGGTCGCCGGGATGCCGAGGCGCTGCGCGTGATAGGCGACCGCCTGCGCATGATTGCCGGCGGACATCGCGATCACGCCGCGTTCGCGCTCCGCTGGCAATAGCGAGGCGAGCTTGTTGAGCGCGCCGCGCTCCTTGAACGAGTTGGTGACCTGTAGGTTCTCGTATTTGACGAACACCTCGGCGCCGGTCAGCGCCGATAGCTTGGGCGCCGGAAGCATGGGCGTACGCAACACGTGGCCGGCGATGACCCGGCGCGCCGCCTCGATGTCGGAGAGTGTCACCGTCACCCCGCACCCCTGGTCCTGCCTGTGCAGGGCCCGTCGGCCCCGTGCCACTTGCGCCAAATCAGTCTAACCTCCATCTGCGCGGTGGATTCGCAGACAGCATAGCAAGGAAATCCTGGCCATGGCCGAGAACGAGCCGCGACGGATCGGCGTTTCGATCGAGCTCAAGCCCCACGCCTATGATCCCTTGGCCAATCCGGAGCTGTTCGACGGCGTGATGGCGCGCCGGGTGATCGCGTTCGTCATCGACCTCGTCATCCTGTCGATCCCGGTGATCCTGGGCGGCCTGTTCATGCTGGCCACCACCATCGCCACGCTCGGCATTGCGGCCTTCCTGTTCGCGCTGCTTTCGCCGCTGTACTGGCCGCTGATCGTGGTCTGGGCGATCTGCTACTACGGCTTCACCTTCGGCAGCTCAGCCTCGGCGACGCTCGGCATGCGTTTCATGGACCTCGAGATGCGCACCTGGTACGGCGCGCCGGCCTATTTCGTCTTGGGCTGCGCCCACGGGCTGTTGTACTGGCTCACCGTCTCATTTCTCACGCCGTTCGTGCTCTTGGTCGGCTTTTTCAACCATCGCGGCCGGCTGCTGCACGACATCCTGCTTGGAACGGTTGTCATCAACAATCCTGCCCGCGCGCAGGCGCTGCGCCGCCCCGGGCCAGGTGCTCCTTGAGCAACTCAACAAGGGATTTGACGGAACGCCCCGCTCCGCGCAATCCTGTTTCGGCCGGATCGGACGAATCTGCCCGGTTGAGAATGCCGTGACCCAGCACTCGCGAAATACACCGCAGTTCTACCTGACCGCGCCCTCGCCCTGCCCCTATCTGCCGGGCCAGGAGGAGCGCAAGGTGTTTACCCATCTGGTTGGCGAACGCGCGGGCGAGCTCAACGATCTGCTCACCCATGGCGGCTTCCGCCGCAGCCAGTCGATCGCTTACCGGCCGGCCTGCGAAGCCTGCCGATGCTGCGTGTCAGTGCGGGTGGTGGCGGAGGATTTCCAGCCGACCCGCAGCATGCGCCGCATCCAGGAACGCAACGCCGATCTGATCGGCGAAATGCGGGTGGCGGTGCCGACCTCGGAGCAATATTCGGTGTTCCGCTCCTATCTGGATTCGCGGCATCGCGACGGCGGCATGGCGGACATGACGGTGCTCGACTACGCCATGATGGTCGAGGACAGCCATGTCGAGACCCGCATGGTGGAATACCGCCGCCGCGGACCCGACAGCAGCATGAACGGACGTGGCACCGGCATGCTGATGGCGGTCGCGCTGACCGACGTGCTGAAAGACGGGCTATCGATGGTCTATTCGTTCTTCGAGGCCGACGAGGCGCCGCGCTCGCTCGGCACCTTCATGATCCTCGACCACATCGACCGCGCGCGGCGCATGGGGCTGCCCTACGTCTACCTCGGCTACTGGGTGCAGGGCTCCCGCAAGATGGACTACAAAGGCCGTTTCCTGCCGCAGGAACGGCTCAGCGCCGAGGGCTGGAAGCGGGTGGAAGGTTAACTTCCCAAAGTATCCGTGCTGGTGTCCCGGGCGCAGCGCAGGCCCCCGCGACACAGAAGAATGACATCGCTTTGGCCAGCCGCGCCTAAGATAAATCTCGAACGGTCGCAGCGTTCCTGGCGCCGCTGCTGTTGCATCAGCCGGAACCAACGGTCGGGACGGGGAATTGGTGCGCGGGGCATATTCATGCGATTTCAGAGACTTATCGCAGAATTCTGGCCTGCATTCGCAACCGCGGCGGTCCTGATCGTCGCGGCCGCCCTGCCCGCCTCCGCGGCCGAACCCGGCGACACCCCCTCTGAGGTGGTGTTTCTCGGCCAGCTCGTGATCCTGATGCTGGTCGGGCGGCTGCTTGGCGAGGCGATGCAGCGGATCGGCCAGCCCTCGGTCATGGGCATGCTGCTGTCCGGCATCCTGCTCGGTCCTTCGGTGCTGGGGGCGCTGTGGCCCGATGCACAGCACGCCCTGTTCCCGCCCAGCAAGGACCAGAAGGCGATGCTGGACGCCATCTCGCAGTTTGGCATTCTGCTGCTGCTGCTGCTGACCGGGATGGAAACCGACCTGAAGCTCGCGCAGCGGGTCGGCCGCGCCGCAATCAGTATTTCGCTTATGGGCGTCGCGGTGCCGTTCGCCTGCGGGCTCGCGCTAGGGCTGCTGATGCCGGAATCGCTACTGCCGGCGGCCGACCAGCGCCTCCTCACCGCTCTTTTCCTCGGCACCGCGCTGTCGATCTCCTCGATCAAGATCGTCGCGGCGGTCGTGCGCGAGATGAACTTTACCCGCCGCAACCTCGGCCAGATCATCGTGTCGTCGGCCATCATCGAGGACACCATCGGCTGGATCATCATCGCCATCACGCTCAGCCTCGCGCAGGCCGGCGAAATCGACGTGATGAGCGTGACCCAAAGCCTGGTCGGGACCGCGGTATTCCTGGCTGTGAGCTTCACGATCGGCCGGCGGGTCGTGTCCTACCTGATCCGGTGGTCGAACGACTCCTTCGAGACCGAGTTTCCCGTGATCACCACGATCCTCGTGATCATGGGCGCGATGGCGCTGATCACGCATTATATCGGCGTTCACACCGTGCTCGGCGCGTTCGTCGCGGGCGTACTGATCGGCCAGTCACCGATCCTGACCGGGCATATTGACGAACAGCTGCGCGGCCTGATCGTTGCGTTCTTCATGCCGGTGTTCTTCGGCGTCGCCGGTCTCTCGACCGACCTCACCGTGCTCGGCGACACGCACCTGCTCGCGCTGGCCATGGGGCTGATCGCGATCGCGAGCTTCGGCAAGTTCGGCGGCGCCTTCGTCGGCGGCTGGATGGGCGGCCTCGACCGGCGCGAGGCGCTGGCGCTCGGATGCGGCATGAATGCGCGCGGTTCGACCGAGGTGATCGTCGCCACCGTCGGCCTGTCGATGGGCGCCCTCACCCAGAACCTGTTCACCATGATCGTCGCCATGGAGTTCGTCACCACCATGGCAATGCCGCCGATGCTGCGCTGGGCGCTGGCGCGGGTGCCGATGACGGACGAGGAGCGCGAACGGCTGGCGCGCGAGGAATTCGAGGAGAAGGGCTTCGTCTCCAACATCGAGCGCCTTCTGCTCGCCGTCGACGACAGCCCGAACGGCAAGTTCGCGGCGCAACTTGCCGGCTTCATTGCCGGCCAGCTCGGCGCTCCGACCACGGTGCTGCCGCTCGACGCGCCCGCCTCAAAATCCGTCGAGCCGTCGAAGACTGAAGCCACCGCGAAGCCCGCCACAAGTACCGATGTGGTGCGCGCTGCCGCCGACAGCGCACGATCACAAGAGAACGAGGACGGTCCCGCCTCACCCGTGGCCATCACGGTGCGCGAGCCGGACAAGCCGGCCGACGAAGCCATCGCTGCCGAGGCCAAGAAGGGCTACGACCTGCTGTTCATCGGGAAGAAGATCATGCGCGCCAAGTCCGGCGGATTTCCACCGGACATTTCGCGGATTGTCTCGGCGTTCGACGGACCGACCGCCCTGGTCATCGGCCGCGATGAAATGCTCAAAGGGCCGCAACAATATCCGAACCACATCCTGGTGCCGATTGCCGGAACCGACGTAACCCGCCGGGCTGCCGAAATTGCAATCGCGATCGCCAGCGCCTGCGATTGCCCGGTCACGGCGCTGCACGTCGCCACGACCGGTACGAACCGCAAACGGCGCGGCCGCAGTGCGCAGCAGGAGCGCGCGATCGTGGACGAGATTGCCGCGATCGCCAAACACTATGAGGTGACGTTGAACACCGAAACCAACTCTGGTCCTGCGCCCGACAAGGCGATCGTCAAAGCGGCCAAGTCGGGCCAGCACGACCTGATCATCATGGGCGTGAGCCGCCGGCCGGGCGACCGGCTGTTCTTCGGCGAAACGGCCGCCACCGTATTCGAGGAGGCGCCGATCTCCATTGTGTTCGTGGCGAGCTGAGTTCGCAGAGCAAATCCGAACAACTCTCTCCGTTCGTCCCCGCGGAAGCGGGGACCCAGTCCTTCACAGGCAGAGAAAAGACTGGATGCCCGCTTCCGCGGGCACGAACGGTGGAGAGAGCTCTGCCCATCCCCGCGAGCAGCGGTCACTTCTCCTCGCGCGCTTTGCCGTTGGCAGGCGGCTGGCCGAACTTGTTGTTGGTGAGGAAGCGGTCGGGCCGCACCCGGCCGGCATCGCTGCGGTTGCCGCGCCAGGCGGCGAGCTCCTTGAGCGTCTGCACGAACACCCGTCCGCCGGCATCGATCCAGGTGAGCCCATCAGCCGCCTTAAAGGTCTTCAGGTCGGACAGCGAGCCGTCCTTGAAGCGCTGCAGCCGCACGCCGCGCCCGCGCGTCATCTCCGGCACCTGGTCGAGCGGGAAGATGATGAGCTTGCGGTTCTCGCCGATCGCGGCGGCGAGTTCGCCCTCGACCACGGTCATCGCGCGCGCCGAGTCGGGCGCAGTGACGTTCAGCACCTGCTTGCCCTTGCGGGTATTGCCGAGGCACTCGTCCTCGGGCACCACGAAGCCTCTGCCCTGCGCACTGCCGACCAGGAACTTCCGCCCGCCCTGATAGCGAAAGACGGTGACGACCTCGGCATCCTGCTCGATGTCTGCGAACAGGCGGATCGGCTCGCCATGGCCGCGTCCGCCGGGAAGTTTCGCAGCATCGAGGGTGTAGAACCGGCCATTGCTGGCGAACACCAGGCACTTCGACGTGGTCTCGGCCGGGAACGCGAACTTGAGGCTGTCGTCGGCCTTGAAGGCGATGCCGGAGAAATCCGTGACGGTGCCGCGCAGCGCGCGGATCCAGCCCTTGTCCGAAACCACGACGGTGATCGGCTCACGCTCGACCAGCGCCTCCTCGATCGCCGCCTCGTCATGCTCGGGCGCCAGCGCGAACGTGGTGCGGCGCTTGCCGAGCGGCGTCTTCGGCCCGAACTTGTCGCGGACCTTCCTGACCTCGTCGGCGACCGTCTTCCACTGCTCCTTCTCGGAGCCGATAAGTTCGTTGAGCGCCTTGCGCTCGGCGCGCAGGTCCTTGTCTTCCTTGCGGATCTCCATCTCCTCGAGCTTGCGCAAATTGCGCAGGCGCATGTTGAGGATGGAATCGGCCTGCAGGTCGGTAAGCTTGAAGGTCTTGATCAGCACCGGCTTGGGTTCGTCCTCGGTACGGATGATCTTGATCACCTTGTCGAGGTTCAGATAGGCGATCAGGTAGCCGCCCAGGACTTCCAGCCGATGCTCGATCTTGCCGAGCCGGAATTTCGACCGTCGCAGCAGCACGTCGCGGCGGTGCGCCAGCCACTCGCTGAGCGCTTCGGCAAGTCCGACAACCTTGGGAATGCGGCCCTTTACCAGCACGTTCATGTTGAGCGAGATACGGCTCTCCAGTTCGCTCAGCTTGAACAGCGACTCCATCAAGAGCTCGGCATCGACCGTCCGCGAGCGCGGCTCGATCACCAGGCGGATGTCCTCCGCGGATTCGTCGCGTACGTCGGCCACCAGCGGCAGCTTCTTGTCGTTGAGCAGCTCGGCAAGCTTCTCGACCAGCCGGCCCTTCTGCACCAGCCAAGGCACCTCAGTGATGACGATCTGATAGGTGCCGCGGCCGGTCTCTTCCTTGTGCCAGCGCGCGCGCACGCGGAACGCGCCGCGGCCGGTGTCGTAGGCTTCGGCGATGACCTCGGGCGGATCGACGATGATGCCGCCGGTCGGGAAATCCGGACCCTGGACGTATTTCAGCAGCGTCTTGGTGCGCGCATTCGGCGTAGCGATCAGGTGCAGCGCGGCGTCGCAAAGCTCGGCGGCGTTGTGCGGCGGGATCGACGTCGCCATGCCGACCGCGATGCCCTGCGAGCCGTTGGCGAGCAGGTTCGGAAACGCGCCGGGCAGCACCACCGGCTCGTTCTCCGAACCGTCGTAGGTCGGGCGGAAGTCGACCGCGTCTTCGTCCAGGCCGTCGAGCAGGAGGCGCGCGACGTCCGTCATCCGCGCCTCGGTGTAGCGCATGGCGGCGGGGTTATCGCCGTCGACGTTGCCGAAGTTGCCCTGGCCGTCGACCAGCGGATAACGCTGCGCGAAGTCCTGCGCCAACCGCACCAGCGCGTCGTAAACCGATTGGTCACCGTGCGGATGAAATTTGCCGATGACGTCGCCGACCACACGCGCGCATTTCTTGAACGCGGCGTCGGGGTCGAGGCGCAACTGCTGCATGGCGTAGAGCAACCGCCGATGGACCGGCTTGAGGCCGTCGCGCGCGTCCGGCAGCGCGCGGTTCATGATGGTGGAGAGCGCGTAGGCGAGATAGCGCTCCTCGAGCGCCTCGCGCAGCGGGATATCCTCGACCCCGCCCGACGGCGGAGGAATCAGCTGTTTGCCCATGGCAGAGGGGTAATCCGAAGCCTCAGGATGAACAAGTGATGAAGCGGACCGCTATTAGCCACCCGAAACCGCAAGCGCAAGTTTAACGGGCCAGAGGTAACATCGCGCCATCCGATCAGAGTCAGCGCGGCGCTCCAAACCCGCGCTCCCGCCTGGAAGGACCCCTACAAAGGAGAGACTGACATGCGTGCATTCCTGCTCGCGACGGTGGTCGCGGCCGGCCTTGGCTTGGCCGGCACGACCGCAACCCTGGCGGCACCGGTGAACGGCGCAGCCATCGCCCAGGCCGCCGATGCCGGCAAGGCGGTCGAACAGGTGCGATGGTGGCGGTACCGCTATCATTGGCGCTGGCACCGCCCCGGGTACTATCATCGCTACTACTGGCGCCGCTGGTGATGCTCGTAGCGGCTACGACAGGCCGGGTGCCGCAGCGCCCGGCCTTTCTCTTTATCGGAGCGCCGCAGCGCCAGGGCCGACGCGCAGCACGGCGGCAATGAAGCTCGCACGTGCATCGGCAAAAGCGAGCCCGCGCGGCTCGAGCACATGCCGCACGAGGAAGAAGCCGGCGAGTTTGAAGCCGGCGGCCAGGTCCTCGTGCGTCGGTGCTTCCGCGGAACCGTTCAGGAAGGCTGGCAGACGTAACAGGCGATCCTGCCAGGGACGTCCCGCCTCCCGCGATACCGCACGGCCGGTTCGCGGCGAGACGAAACAAAGATCGTCGCTGCCGCCGGTGACTGCGCATTGCGACAGATCGAGCCCGAAGCCGAGTTCGCCCAGGAGCGCCATCTCGAAGCGGATCACCTGCGCGCCGGCCAGTTGCGCATCCAGAAGGCAGCCGAGCACCTCGTCGAGCGCGGCATAGATTTCCGGGTGCGGGTCGCGCTCCGGCAGCAGCCGGCAGAGCGCGCCAAGATGCGTGACGCCGTAGACGGCGTAGCCGGCCGCAAACAGGCTCGCCGCAGTGAGGTCGATGCCCTCGACCTGATAGTGGCCGAGATGCTCGTCGAGCCGCGCCCGCCAGGTGGCGCTGACGCGGTTACCGGGCTGCAGCACCGGCCGCAGGCGCGAGCCGGAGCCGCCGCGCACCAGGCCGAGGTGCCGTCCGTGAGTTGGGGTCATCAGTTCGACGATCGCCGCGCCCTCCCCGTGGCGCCTGACACCGAGCACGATGCCTTCGTCGACCCATTCCATGCCTCAGTCCTTCGGAAACTCCAGGCCGATGCCGCGGTAGCGTTCAGGGTCGTCGGCCCAGCGCTCACGCACCTTGACGAACAGAAACAGGTGCACCGGCGCCTCGACCATGTCGGCGATGTCGCGCCGCGCCTCCGCGCCGATCGCCTTGATGGTGGCGCCGCCCTTGCCGAGCACGATCTTGCGCTGGCTCTCGCGCTCCACATAGATCGTCTGCTCGATGCGCACCGCGCCGCCTTTCAGTTCCTTCCACTGTTCGGTTTCGACCGTGGACCGGTACGGCAGTTCCTGGTGCAGCCGCAGATAGAGCTTCTCGCGGGTGATCTCGGCCGCAAGCTGGCGCAGCGGAGCGTCGGTGATCTGGTCTTCGGGATAGTGCCACGGTCCCGCCGGGACGTTCGCGGCGAGCCAGCGCTTGACGTCGGCGACGCCGTCTCCGGTCAGCGCCGAGATCATGAACGTCTCGGCGAACTTCACGCGCGCGTTGGCAGCCTGCGCCAGCGCCAGCAAGGCCGGCTTGTCGACCAGGTCGACCTTGTTGACGATCAGCGCCTTCGGCTGTGAGGTATCGGCAAGCGGCCCGAGCACGGCCTCGGCCTCCTCGTCGAGCCCGCGCTTGGCATCGACCAGCATACAGACGATGTCGGCGTCGTGCGCACCGGCCCAGGCGTTCGTCACCATGGCCCGGTCGAGCCTCCGCTTCGGCGCGAAAATGCCGGGCGTGTCCACAAGAATGAGCTGGGCATCGCCTTCGATGGCGATGCCGCGCAAGAGGGCTCGCGTGGTCTGCACCTTGTGCGACACGATCGCCACCTTGGTGCCGACCAGCGCATTGATCAGCGTCGACTTGCCGACATTGGGCGCACCGATCAGCGCGACGAAGCCGCAGCGCGTCGCCGACGCCGCGGCGGACTGAATCTCATCCATCGACGCGGTCCGCCTTGACGCCTTCGCGCGTCAGCATGGCGGTAGCGGCCGCCTGCTCGGCAGCGCGCTTCGACCGACCGAGGCCTTCAGCCGGCGCGAACTTCGGCAGTTCGACGGTGACCCGGAACTCCGGATCGTGGTCCGGACCTTTGCGCTCGACTTCGCGATATGCCGGCGTCGGCAGGCCGCGCGCCTGCGCCCATTCCTGCAGTACTGTCTTGGAATCGCGCAGCGGCCGCACCGGCACCCGCATGCGCTCAATCCACAACCGCGAGATCATCGCCTCCGCGGCTTCGTAGCCGCCGTCGATGAACACCGCACCGATCAGCGCTTCGCAGACGTCGGCCAGGATCGCCGTACGGTTGCGGCCGCCGGCGTTGTTCTCCGAGGCGCCGAGACGGATCGCCGGCCCAAGGTCCATGGCGCGGGCAACGTCGGCACACGCCTCCTTGCGCACCAGGTCGGCAAGGCGGCGCGACATCTCGCCCTCGTCTGCCTTGGGAAAGGCGCGGAACAGCATGTCGGAGATGACCAGACCCAGGACGTGGTCGCCGAGGAATTCCAGGCGCTGGTAGGAGCCGGCGCGGTTGCGCGCGCCGGTGAGCGCGGAGATGTGGGTCAGCGCCTGCTCAAGCACCGCCGCGTTCTTGAAGCGGTATCCGATGCGCTCCTCGAAGGCGGCCGTGCCACGGCGGCGGCGTTTCTTTTCCTTGGCCTCAGGCCGCTCCTTGGCCTCCGGCCGCTGCGGATCGCCCGCAGCGGCAAGATCGATCAGCTTTGCGCCTTCGGTCGGCGGCGCGGGTGCGGGAACGGGTATGGTTTTGGCTTTTGGCCCGCGGCTCATCGGACAATCGTAAACAGGCGATCCCAGCGAACCGACCATGGCCAACGCCACACCTGCCAGGCGTGTTCGCCCTCACGGATCGAGAAAAAGATGATCTGGGCGCGGCCGACGAGATTCTCGAACGGAACGTAGCCGACCTGGCTCAGCACCCGGCTGTCGGTCGAGTTGTCGCGGTTGTCGCCCATCATAAACAGATGACCGGCCGGCACCTTGTAGGGACCGGCATTGTCGTAGAATCCGTTGTCGACAAGATCGAGCGTGGTGTAGCTCACGCCGTTCGGCAAGGTTTCACGCCAACGCTTCACCCTTGAAGTGCGCGAGCCTTCCTCGGTGTCGATGAAGTCTTCGATCCGCTGGCGCTTGACCGGCACGCCGTTGATGTGGAGCACACCCTCGATCATCTGGATGGTGTCGCCGGGCAGACCGATCACGCGCTTGATGTAGTCGGTGGAGTCGTCGCGCGGCAGGCGGAAGACGACGATGTCGCCGCGATCGGGCACCGACCCCCAGATGCGGCCGGAGAAGATCGGCGGCGAGAACGGCAACGAGTAATGGCTGTAGCCGTAGGAATATTTCGAAACGAACAGGTAGTCGCCGACCAGCAGCGTTTCCTTCATCGATCCCGAAGGGATGTTGAAGGGCTGGAACAAGAAGG
The DNA here is from genome assembly GCA_050179645.1 of Xanthobacteraceae bacterium. GTDB lineage: Bacteria > Pseudomonadota > Alphaproteobacteria > Rhizobiales > Xanthobacteraceae > VAZQ01. The sequence continues at coordinate 76,483 of JBFXEX010000002.1, forward strand.
TGCGGATGACAAGTGCGATGATGAGGGCGTGAAAGATCACGCGCCCGGTCTCGGCTAAGCCGCCCTCTTTGCGTTTCGTTCCGGATGTCACACTCATCGGCCTCATGTCCGCCGCTTGCGCGCCCCGCGCCCTTCTAGCCGGTGGGGCGGCAGCGTGCAATCGAAGGCACTGAATTTCGCTGCCGCGCGAATGGACAACGCCCGCGGCCTCCGGCGCGAACTTTTCTTGCCGTCCCAAGGCATTGAGGATGCACAAAATTCCCCTGCGGGTGGCCGGTTCCCCGGGGCCGGGAGACTTGGCTGGCAACCGCCTTGGTCAAGCCGCCGAAACCGGCACCGCGCTGATGATGACAAGGGCCTGCGCCATCGGGCCTTCGTCCGTAATCGTCAGGTCGATTCGGGGCTCGTGGCCAGCGGGCGTGATCGCGACCAGACGGGCGAGCGCCCCGCCCGTCAGCTTCATGGTGGGACGGCCCGACGGCAAGTTGATGACGCCCATGTCACGCCACCAGACGCCGGCCCGGATCCCCGTGCCGAGCGCCTTGGAACAGGCCTCCTTGGCGGCAAATCGCTTCGCAAAGGTCTCGACACTCTTGGCCCGGCGCTCGGCGCGGGCGCGTTCGGCCGCCGTAAAGATACGGTCCAGGAATCGGTCGCCGTGCCGCTCGATCACCTTGGCGATGCGGCGAACATCGATGAGGTCGGAACCGATGCCGATGATCATGCGCATGCCTTGGCGCGGCCATGATCCATAGCCGCACGCATCTCGCGGACGACTGCGGCGAGGCCCGAAAAGATCGCCTCACCGATCAGGAAATGTCCGATGTTGAGTTCCACGATTTCCGGCAAGGCTGCGATCGCTTCGGCGGTCTCGAAGTTGAGGCCATGTCCGGCATGGACTTCGAGGCCGGCCTGTCGCGCAAGCTTTGCACCCTCGCAGATGCGCAGCCATTCGGCCTCCGCCGCCTCCATCCGGTCCTCGGCCAGTGCATCGCACCAGGCTCCAGTATGAATCTCGATCACCGGCGCAGCCACAGCGGCCGCAGCTTCGATCTGTCTCGGCTCGGCGGCAACGAACAGCGAGACGCGGATGCCGGCATCCCGCAGCTTCGCAATCCTCGGAACCAGCGCCGCGCGCTGGCCGGCAACGTCGAGCCCGCCTTCGGTGGTGCGCTCCTCACGCCGCTCCGGCACCAGGCAGGCGGCATGCGGCCGGGTCTCGATCGCGATCCGCACCATCTCGTCGGTCGCCGCCATCTCGAAATTGAGCGGCCTGGAGATCTCCGCCTTGAGCCGCGCCATGTCGTCGTCGCGGATGTGGCGGCGGTCTTCGCGCAGATGCGCGGTGATGCCGTCGGCACCGGCCTCGATCGCCATCATTGCAGCACGAACGGGATCGGGATGCACGCCGCCGCGGGCGTTGCGGACGGTCGCGACGTGATCGACGTTGACGCCGAGTCGGATGTGGGGGGTAGACATCGGAGCAGCTCGGTCGATCCAGTTTTTGAAAGCCGTTTCCGCCTACGCCTCGGCGCGCTCGGCGCTCGCAACGACGTCCTTGGCGCGCAATTGCGCGATGATCGAGTTGAGGTGCTTGAGGTCATAGACCTCGAGGTCGATCATGAGGAAGGTGAAGTCGGGCGACTGCCGGGTCATGCGGATGTTGTCGATGTTGCCGTCGTGTTCGGCAATCACCTGGGCGACCTGCACCAGGGTGCCGGGTTCGTTGACGGTCTGCAGCGTGATACGGGCCGGAAACCGCTGAGGGGTGCGATCCTCCACATCCCAGCGCAAGTCGAGCCAGCGCTCCGGCGTGTCCTCGAAATCCTTCAGCGCCGGCGATTGGATCGGGTAGATCGTGATGCCCTCGCCCGGCGTCAGGATGCCGACGATGCGGTCGCCTGGGACCGCGCCGCCGTTGGGCGCAAACCGCACCGGCAGGTCGCTGTTCATCCCGCGGATCGGAATGGCCCCGCTTTCCGCCGCTGCCTCCGGCAGCTTGACCTTCACGGCCTTGGCCCGCTTCAGACCGAACCAGCCACCGCTTTCCTGCTTGGGCTGCTGGGCGAGCGCGGCGGCGCGCTCCTCCTTGTAGTCGGGATACATGGCGCGGGCCACGTCGGCGGCGCGCAACTCGCCGCGACCGACTGCGGCGTGGACGTCCTCGACCGACGCGCGGGCGAGGCGCGGCAACGCGCCCTGCAGCTTTTCGTCCGAATAGGCGATCTTGGCGCGTTGACACAGCCGCTCGACGATACGGCGGCCGAGCCCGGCATACTGATTGCGCACCGCGGCGCGGGTGGCGCGGCGGATCGAAGCCCTCGCCTTGCCGGTGATGACCAGAGATTCCCAGGCGGCCGGTGGCGCTACCTGTGCCTTCGAGGTGATGATCTCGACCTCGTCGCCGTTTTCGAGCTCGGAGACGAGTGGCGCGATCTTGCCGTTGATCTTGCAGCCTACCGCGGTGTTGCCGACATCGGTGTGCACCGCATAGGCGAAATCGATCACCGTGGCCCGGCGCGGCAGCGCGATCAGCTTGCCCTTGGGGGTGAAACAGAACACCTGGTCGTGAAACAGCTCGAGCTTGGTATGCTCGAGGAACTCCTCCGGGTTGGAACCGTCCGCCAGCAGCTCGATGGTGCGGCGCAGCCACTCGTAGGCCTTCGATTCCCGCGACAGCATCTCGGTCGGCGACCCGGCACCGTCCTTGTACAGCGCGTGGGCCGCGATGCCGTATTCGGCAATCTCGTGCATGTCCTGGGTGCGGAATTGCAGTTCGACCCGCTGCTGTCCGGGACCGATCACGGTTGAGTGGATCGACCGGTAGTCGTTCTGCTTTGGCGTCGAGACATAGTCCTTGAAGCGGCCGGGAACCATGGGCCAGGTGGTGTGCACGATACCGAGCGCCTGATAGCACTCGGCCACCGTCTTCACGATCACGCGGAAGCCGACGATGTCGGAAAGCTGCTCGAAACCGACCGACTTGCGCTCCATCTTGCGCCACACCGAATAAGCCCGCTTGCGACGGCCGCTGACCTGGGCGGAGATGCCGCGGTCGGCGAGCTTTTTGGTCAATTGCTGCTCGATCGTGCCGATCAGCCCCTGGTTCCTCGCTTCCACCGCGTCCAGGCGCTCGCTCACCACCCGATAGGCTTCGGGATTGAGATCGCGGAACGCCAGATCCTCGAGCTCCTCCCGCATCTCATGCATGCCCATGCGGCCGGCGAGCGGGGCATAGATGTCGATCGTTTCCTCGGCGATGCGCTTGCGCTTCTCGGCCGGCACGTGCGACAGGGTGCGCATGTTGTGCAACCGGTCGGCGAGCTTGATCAGCAGCACGCGGACGTCGTCGGCGATCGCCAACAGCAGCTTGCGCAGGTTTTCCGCCTGCTTTGCCTCCTTGGTGACCAGGTCGAGCTTGGCCAGCTTGGTCAGGCCCTCGACCAGTGCACCGATGTCGCGACCGAACATCTGGTCGATTTCGGCGCGGGTCGCGGCGGTGTCCTCGATGGTGTCGTGCAGCAGGGCGGCCGCGATGGTGGCGTCATCGAGCTTCAGATCGGTCAGAATGGCTGCCACTTCGAGCGGATGCGAGAAGTAAGGGTCGCCTGAGGCGCGCGTCTGCTCGCCATGCGCCTTCATGGCGTAGACATAGGCGCGGTTGAGCAGCGGTTCGCTGGCGTTCGGATTGTAGCGCTTGACCCGCTCGATCAAGTCGTACTGCCGCATCATCTGCGGCTTCGACGCTTTGGCAGATTTTACTGGTAATCCAACGGCTTGTCCGACCAGATTAAGACCGCGGTCGAGCGGCGCTCGGGCCCGGGACTGGTTCTGCATCCTCGGCAAGTCGGACGAAGTACGCGCCATGAAATTCCCTGCGCCGGCCACCAGATCGGCCAGCCGCCCGCGCAAGATATCATGACATGGCGTATTCGCTACAAGGCCGTCGCCGGTGGGACCGCCAAAACAACGACGGCCCGGATCGAGATCCGGGCCGCGCGGCGCAACGGGCTTTGTCGCTGCGAAATCCTACTCTTCTTCCTCCGGCTGTTCCTCCGGCGGCGTCAGCCCCTCGAGGCCCTTCAGCAATTCTTCCTCGGTCATGCGATCGGTCGTGACCTCGGTATCGTCGGCATCGACCGAGGCACCGGCGGTCGCGCCGATCAGCGGCACCGATTCGGGCTCGGGTTCGTCGACTTCGACGTACTTCTGCAGGGAGTGAACCAGTTCTTCCTTAAGGTCATCGGGCGAGATTGTGGTATCGGCAATCTCGCGCAACGCCACGACCGGATTCTTGTCGTTGTCGCGGTCGATCGTGATCTGCGAGCCGGACGAAATCATACGCGCGCGATGACTCGCCAGAAGGACGAGATCAAAGCGGTTTTCAACCTTGTCAATGCAGTCCTCGACAGTGACACGGGCCATAGGCGATTGCTCCTGCAATGGAACTAACGATAAAATGCTGCTGTTAGGTAACGATCTCGCCGCCAAAGTGCAAGGCGATTCTATCCTTGAGATTCCCCTTGGCGCGACCGCGGACCTCTGTTAGCAAATTGCGGAGCCGGGAAACGGCCCATCACATTACCGATTGGTTATGGCGTGCGCGCCACTGTTTAGAAGCGGCACACATCCTTACAGACGGCAAACCTTCAAACGGCACACCTTACGAACGGCACAAATCGGCGTCCCAATCCGACGATCGCCATCGCAGCCGCGCGCGGCCGGCTGGTGGCAAGGCGACGGTAGGTTTCAAGCAGTTAGGAAACGATAGTCATGGTCCCGCAGGAAAAAATCGCTCTGTTCATTGACGGCGCCAATCTGTACGCCACCGCCAAGTCGCTCGGCTTCGATATCGACTACAAGCGCCTGCTTCGCGAATTTCAGTCCCGCGGATATCTGCTGCGCGCCTTCTACTATACCGCTGTGATCGAGGATCAGGAGTATTCGTCCATCCGCCCGCTGATCGACTGGCTCGACTACAACGGCTACAGCGTCGTCACCAAGGCGACCAAGGAATTTGTCGACCAGACCGGCCGTCGCAAGGTCAAGGGCAACATGGACATCGAACTGGCGGTCGACGCCATGGAGATGGCCAATACCATCGATCACATGGTGCTGTTCTCCGGCGATGGCGATTTCCGTTCGCTGGTCGAGGCGGTGCAGCGGCGCGGCGTGCGAGTAACGGTGGTGTCCACCATTTCGACCCAGCCGCCGATGGTGGCCGACGAGTTGCGCCGCCAGGCCGACATCTTCCTCGACATCGTCGAGTTGCAGTCGAAGATCGGCCGCGATCCCGCCGAGCGGGTGGCCCGCGAGCCGCGCGAACCGCGGGCAGAGCGGCACACGCCGCAATTCCTGCAGCGTTCGACCGCCCCACAGCGGGCCGGCGCGGGTGCCGGCGCGACCGACGACGACGATTACGACGACTAACCCGTTGGATGTCGAACTCGTCGGGCAAACCGGGGCATGACTGCCCGCTCTGCCCTCGCCTCGTCGCCTTTCGCGACGATTGGCGCAGCCGCGAGCCCGCCTGGTTCAACGCGCCCGTTGCTTCATTCGGGTCGCGCAATGCGAGACTCCTGATCGTCGGCCTCGCACCCGGCTTGCGCGGCGCCAACCGCACCGGGAGGCCGTTCACCGGCGACTACGCCGGCGACCTGCTCTACGACACGCTCATCCGCTACGGCTTCGCACGCGGCAATTATGAAGCGCGGCCCGACGACGAGCTCGAACTCGTCGATGCCCGGATCACCAATGCGGTGCGTTGCGTCCCGCCGGAGAACAAGCCGACGCCGGCCGAGATCAAAACGTGCCGCGGCTTTCTGACCGACACTATAGCGGAAATGCCGAAGCTCGCCGTGATCGTGACGCTCGGCCGCATTTCCCACGACAGCACGCTGGCGGCGCTCAGCCAACGGCGCGCGACCTGCCCGTTCGGCCACGGCGCCGCGTTCGAGATCGGCCGCATCCGCCTGATCGCCAGCTATCATTGTTCGCGTTACAACACGAATACTCGGGTGCTGACGCCCGAAATGTTCCGCAAGGTGTTCGCCAGCGCGCGCGGCTATCTCGACGCCCGGCACTGACGCGGTTGCGGCAACGGCGGCTTCAAGATTCCAGCCGATAGGAAATGAACTCCAGCAGCGAACCGTCGGGATCGCGGAAATAGACGCTGGTACCGTCGCCGCCGGCACCGAACCGGCGCATCGGTCCCGCGTGGATCGGCACGCCGCAGCGCTCGAGGTGCGCGACTGCGTCGGCGATCGGCCCCTGCCACTCGAAGCACAGATCGCTGTTGCCGGGCTGCACCGGCAGTCGCGCGACCTCGGCCGGCTTGAAGCCGGGCCCGTGAAGGTTGAGCTGAACCGTCCCAAACCGGTAGGCGAATCCGACCGGCCGCGGCACGACCTCGGCGCCGAGTACGTCGCGGTAGAACGCGTTGGAACGGTCCCAGTCGGAAACATGGATGACACAGTGGTCGAGCTTGACGGGCAGCGCCATGGCATTCGTGCTCCTATGAAGCCGGGAACGTGCCGAGCTTGCGTCCGACCCGCTGCGCCACCTCACGCCGCTGCTCGCCGAGCGGCGCCAGCCGCGCGCGCAATGCCGCAACCGTCTCGGGGCGAGCGGTCTGCGGCGAGCCCGAGTTGAAAGGCGGGTCCGGGTGATACTCGATCTGCAACTGGATTTCGTGGGCGACCGCCTCACCGGCAAGGATCGCGGCGAGCTTCAGCGCGAAGTCGATGCCCGAGGCGACGCCTGCGCCGGTGACCACGTTGCCGTCAACCACGACGCGCTCGTGGACCGGCGTCGCGCCGAGCGCCGCGAGGTGCTCGATCGCCGCCCAGTGGCAGGTCGCACGTTTGCCTTTGAGAAGGCCCGCCGCACCGAGCACCAGTGAACCGGTACAGACCGACGTGACGAATTTCGCCTGCGCCGCCTGCCGTCGCAGGAAGTCGAGCACGACCTCGTCTTCCATCAGGTCCTGCTGGCCCGGCCCGCCCGGCACCATCACCACGTCGAGCGGCGGACAGTCTGCAAACGTGACGGTGGGCGTGATCATCATGCCGCGGTCGGTCTTCACCGGATCAAGGGTATGCGCCACGAGATGAACGGTCGTATACGGCAGCCGCGCCAGCACCTCGTACGGGCCGGTCAGATCGAGCTGGGTCAATCTGGGAAAGAGCAACATCCCGATGCAACGGTGTGGGGCCATGTCGTCGCCTCCTGGGGCGAAGCGCAGCAGGCCTCATCGGCGTCCGCACGTCAATCGCCCGGCCGGCGCGAACGGAAAAGCCCCGCGGGACGGCTGCCCCGCGGCCGAAGTCAAAACGCACCCGTTGCAACTTGGTCTAGTCGAGCCAGGCGATGACGGTTTGTGTTACACCTTCGAGCGCAGCAGCCGGCTGCGCTCGCGGTCCCAGCTGCGCTTCTTCTCGGTCTCGCGCTTGTCGTGGAGCTTCTTGCCGCGCGCCAGCGCGAGCTCGATCTTGGCGCGGCCCTTCTCGTTGAAATAGAGCTTGAGCGGGACGAGCGTCATCCCCTCGCGCTCGACCGCACCCATCAACTTGTTGATCTGCCGGCGGTGCAGCAACAGCTTGCGCACCCGCTTGGGCGGATGATTGAAGCGGCCGCCCTGGAGGTACTCCGAGATGTTAGCGTTCACCAACCACAGTTCGCCGCCGCGCGCGTCCGCATAGGATTCGGCAATGGTCGCCTTGCCGGTGCGCAGCGATTTCACCTCGGTCCCGGTCAGCGCGATGCCGGCCTCGAACGTCTCGCCGAGTTCATAGTTGAAGCGCGCCTTGCGATTATGGGCGACGACGCGCTGGTTGCTGTCAGGTTTGGCGGCCATTTGGTGAGGGTTCAGGCGCTTCCGCGCGCCTTCAGCAAGTCGCGGATTTCCGCGAGCAGTTCTTCCTGCTTGGTCGGCGGCGCAGGCTTGGCAGCCTCTTTCTGCATGAACCGGTTCATCAGCTGGATCACCAGGAACAGCACCCAGGCGATGATGAGAAAATTGATCACCGCGGTGATGAAGGCACCATACGCCAGCACCGCGCCCTGCTTCTTGGCCTCGACAAGCGAATCCGCGGTGACGCTGGACGAAAGCTTGATGAAGTAATTGGAAAAGTCGAGCCCACCGGTAACAGCGCCGATGACCGGCATGATGATGTCGCCGACCAGGGAGTTGACGATCGCGCTGAATGCGACGCCGATGATCACGCCGACCGCTAGGTCGACGACATTGCCGCGCATCGCGAATTTCTTGAATGCCTCAAGCATGATTGCCTCCCGCTCAAGCGGTCATCCCGGGGCCCGAGCATCGCAGGCAAGTTTACGCCGCCTGCGCAAACCTGGTGCGAGGGAGCCCGGAATCCAGCTTCCGCCACCGTCATGGAATCGGGATCCGCGCCTGCGGCGCGCCCGGAATGACAGCAGAATTCCCTTCAATAGCAACCTGCCCTTAATTCACCAGCCCGGCGTGGACCATTGCGTCGCGGACGGCCGCTTTGGTCTTGTCGGCCAGGGGCACCATCGGCAGCCGCACCGTCTCGGCGCACTTGCCGAGCACCGATAGCGCGTACTTGGCGGGCGCCGGGTTGGTCTCGATGAACAGCGCGATATGCAGCGGCAGAAGCTTGTCCTGCAGCTTGAGCGCCGCGGCAAAATCATTCTTCAGGCAGGCCTCCTGGAACTCCGAGCACAGCCGCGGCGCCACGTTCGCCGTCACCGAGATGCAGCCATGGCCACCGTGCGCCATGAAACCGATGCAGGTTCCGTCCTCGCCGGACAGTTGGTTGAAGCCCTCGCCCATCGCGGCGCGTTGCTGGGACACCCGCAACACGTTAGCGGTGGCATCCTTCACCCCGGCGATGTTCTCGAGCTCGAACAACCGCGACATGGTGTCGACCGACATGTCGATCACCGACCGCGCCGGAATGTTGTAGATGATGATCGGGATGCCGATGGCATCATTGATCGCCTTGAAGTGCTGGTACATCCCCTCCTGAGTCGGCTTGTTGTAGTACGGTGTCACCACCAGCACGGCGTCGGCGCCCGCCTTCTCGGCGTGCTGCGACAATTCGATCGCCTCGCGCGTCGAGTTGGAACCCGTCCCGGCAACCACCGGAACCCGGCCCTTGGCCTGATCGATGCACCACTCGACCACGAGGTTGTGCTCGGCATGCGACAAGGTGGGGCTTTCGCCGGTGGTGCCGACGGGTACAAGCCCGTGGGTGCCCTCGCCAATCTGCCAGTCGACCAGGCTGCGAAACGCCCTCTCGTCGAGCGAGCCGTTGTTGAATGGGGTAACGAGTGCGGTGAACGAGCCCCGGAAGCTCGTCTTAGCGGTCATGATACGATCCTTTGATTCGCTGCGGCGCTAGGCCACGGTGCTGCTTACCTCACGATATCGGGAAGAGTCGGCCGAAGAAAGCCCGGAACTCCCCCTTTGCCCCCTTTTTGCCGCGGTCGCGGCCGATGGTGGCGGCGCGGAATTAGCGCTTCATCAACATTATCAGTTGAATAAGATTGCGTACCAGTTATGGCGGCAGCAGGAAACCACGCTTGAGCTTTTGGCGCCAAATTCGCCTCCTGACCAGCCTCGCCGCCGCGGGCATGCTGCTCCTTGCGCCTGCAGCCGATGCGGCGAACGGCACGCCGACCCCGCGACCACGGCCGGGCGCCAAGGCAACCACTCCAGCGGCCAGTAAGTCCGCAACCGCGCCCGCCCCGAGCAAGTCCCGCACCGCCGCACCGGCGGCCCGCAAGACGACGGCCGCGGTGCCGTTCGCCTTTGCGTCGACCGCCGCGACCTCGTCCGCCGATCTCTCAGCCGTCAAGGAGGCATTCACCGCCGCACGCGCGCGCCGGACGAGCGACGCCACCGAGATTCAGCGCACCATCGGCGATCCGCTGGCCCGCAAGCTGGTCGAATGGGCCATCCTGCGCGGCGACGACGGCGAAGTGGACTTCTCGCGCTACGTTGCGTTCATCAACGAGAATCCGATGTGGCCGAGCATCGGCCTGCTGCGGCGGCGCGCCGAAGCGAACCTCTGGCAGGAGCGCCTCGATCCGGCGACCGTGCGCGGCTACTTCGGCAAAAACCGTCCACTGTCCGCCAAAGGCAAGTTTGCCCTCGCCCGCGCGATGCTGCTGCAGGGCGACCGCGCCGGCGCTGCGGGCCTGGTACGCGACGCCTGGCGCAATGACAATTTCTCGAGCGAACTCGAAGGCCAGGCGCTCGATGTCTTCCGTGATCTGATCAGCAGCGCCGACCATAAGGCGCGCATGGACATGCGGCTCTATGCCGAGGACATCGATGGCGGCCTGCGGGCGGCCAACCGTGCCGGCGGACACGCGCAAGCCATCGCCAAGGCGCGCGTCGCGGTGATCAAGAAAGCGAACAATGCCAAGGCGCTGCTCGATGCGGTGCCGGCCGACGCGCGCCGCGACGTCGGCTACATTTTCAGCCGCATCCAGTTTCTGCGCCGCGCCGACAAGATCAAGGAAGCGTCCGACCTGATGCTGTCGGTGCCAAGTGATCATCGCCAGGCCATCGACGGCGACCAGTGGTGGATCGAGCGCCGGCTGATCGCCCGTAGCCTGCTCGATGACGGCGATGCCAAAACTGCCTACCGCATTGCGCGCGAAGCGGCGCTGCCCGACCGGGAGAATTACCGCGCCGAGAGCCAGTTCACCGCCGGCTGGATCGCGCTGCGCTTCCTCAACGATCCCGCCACCGCTCTTCCGCATTTCGCCAAGATTGGACAAGCGATCAACAACCCGATCGCGCTCGCCCGTTCCGGCTACTGGCAGGGTCGCGCTGCCGAAGCGCTCGGCCGCAAGGATGAGGCGCGTGCGCACTACGAGGCGGCGGCGCGCTACTCCACCGCCTATTACGGCCAGATTGCGCGCGGCAGGCTCGGTCTCAAGGACCTGCCTGTCCGGGCGCCGCCCGCCCCCTCGCCGAAGCACCTCGAAGTCGCCCGCGCCATCGAGATTCTGTACGCCATCGAGCAACGCGACCTGGTTGCCGGCATCGCCGCCGACCTCGGCGGACACGCCAGCGATCCTGCCGGACTAGCCGCGTTGGGCGATGTGATGGCGCGGAACCGGGACGCCCGCGCCATGCTGCTGCTCGGCAAAGGCGCGCTCGCCAACGGGTTCCCGCTCGAGCACTATGCGTTCCCGACCATCGGCCTGCCGGACTACAAACCGATCGGTCCGGCGATCGAGCCGGCGGTGGCCTATGCGATCGCGCGGCAGGAAAGCACGTTCAATCAACGCACGGTGTCGAGCGCCAAGGCGATGGGCCTGATGCAGGTGACCCCGGCGGCCGGCAAATACATCGCCAGGAAATTCAAGGCGCGCTATGACGAGCGGCGCCTGCTCAGCGACGAAGTCTACAACGTGCAGTTCGGCACCGCCGAGCTTGGCGACCTGATCGAGGACTACCGCGGCTCCTATATCCTGACCTTCGCCGGCTACAATGCCGGCCGCGGGCGAGTGAAACAATGGATTGCGCGGTTCGGCGACCCGCGCGATCCGAAGGTCGATCCGATCGACTGGGTCGAGCGAATTCCATTCTCCGAGACCCGCAATTATGTGCAGCGGGTGCTGGAAAACCTGCAGGTCTATCGCGTACGGTTCGGCGGCGGATCGAAGCTCCTGATCGAGGCGGACCTGCACCGCGGCGCCGCGCGCAACTGACCCGCCCCTCCCCTGTCTTCCTTACCGGCGTCGCCCGACAGTCAGGCCGGCGGCCTCTTGCGGATCCAGAACTGGTACATGCCGGTGAACGCGGAGGGATTTTCCGCCTCGTAGGTCTGCCACAAACCGAGATCGCGACCGGCCTGCGCGTCGGGGAACCGCTCGCTGAAACGCAACAGGTGCGTCGGCTCGACATGCAGGCCGACGAACTCGATGCCGTTCTCGGCGATGAATTCCGCGATCTCCGCGAGCGTCATCTGGTGTTCCTGCACATGGAACAGCATGTCGCGGCACTCGCTCACCGTGAAGAAGTCGAGGTAGTTGACGATCTCCCGCGCCGGCTCCTGCTGGTCCAGCGCCAGGACGGCTTGCCGCGCCTGCCGGATGCCGTCGACCGTGGGCGCAAATCCGCGTTCCGTCACCAGCGTCCGCGCGGCATTGACCGCCCAGCGACCGCCCTTGCTGTAGAGCGCGACCCGCATCAGCCCGCCATCCCGCAGCAGCGTGAGCAGCGTCCGCCACGCGGCCCATGGGTCTGCCATATGATGCAGCACTCCGCCGGTTTCGATCACATCGAACCGGCGGCCGATCGATCCGAGATTGAGGATATCTGCCGCGGCGAAGGCAACGTTCGTCAACCCCAGGGCATCCGCCTGCCGCCTGGCGTAAGCCAGACTGGCGTGACTGAGATCGATTGCGGTGACGTCGGCACCTTCGATCTGACGAGCGATTTCCACGAGGTTCTGGCCGGTGCCGCACCCCGCAATCAGAATATCGACGTTGCCGCGCGGTCCGGGTTCTGGAACCGGCATCCCGCCGCCGAGGTACGCCGCAAGCGTCATCGGCTGCACCGGCGCCGCTTTGACCCAGCGTGGATAGGGATTCTCCTCGTATTGCTGCTTGACCCTGAGCGAGACCTCGTCGGCGATCGGCGTGAGACTCGGAATGCTCGCGCGCAGCGCAGATTCCTCGCGCGGTTCGCGCACTTGCTGAGTCAGCAACAGCGCAGCGGGCACCGGCCACGGCCGATCGAGCAGCGCATCGATCCCGGCGAGCGAATGGAGCGGCGTATAGGCGGCGACCGCAGCAAGCAGATGCGGCGCGACCTCGTCGCCGGACTGCGCGGCATGCGTGAGACGCTGCTGCAGCCGCGCGACCTGCTCGCGCTCGGTCGCGGTCACCTCGAACACGTACTCGTTGATGAAGCATTGCCGCGCGAGCGCGCATCCGAATGCAAGCCATGACGCGCCGTAGGCACCCGCGGGCGCCTGACCTCGGACGGCGTCAGCTAGGAGAATGACTCGGAGCGCGGTCAGGAGCCGCTCCAACTCGACGTCGCACACCGGCACGATCTCGAGAATGGTGCGGAGCAGCCGGTCGTCCACGATAGCCGGCAGACTGCCGGACAGCTCGTTTCCCGCGATGCGCTTAGGCCAGGCGGCCGCCGCGCGTTCGCAGCTCTCCCCGATCGCGGGTTCGAGCTTGGCGAGGCTGATCGCCGGCACGACCAGATCGGCCGGCCGACTCCAGGGCTCCGCCAGCGCGCGCAGCATGTGTGCCCGGACCCCGCCCGGATCGAAAGCGAGCTTGCGGTTGCGCACGCAGGCGACAAACAGCGCGCGCGCCTCGGCCGTGTCCTCGACCGCCAACGCCTGGACGGCCGCGCTGAGTGCCCGCGCATTGTCGCCCTTCAGGATCAGCACAGCACCAAGATTGACCAAGGCATTGGTCGCGTCCGGCTTGAGCGCCATGGCACGCTCGTAAGACGCCACCGCATCGTCAAAGCGACCGAGGTCTTTTAGCGCAATGCCGCGATTGACCAGCGCGCCGGCATGGTTTGCGGAAAGCGCAAGCGCCTCGTCGAGGCTGGCGAGCGCGTCCTGCGGCCGGCCAAGCTTGATCAGCACATGGCCGCGATTGTTCAGCGCATCGGGGTTGCTGGGCCCCTGCGCCAGCATCGCGTCGAAGCTCGCAAGCGCCTCCTGGTAGCGTCCCAGGTGGGTCAGGATGTTGCCGCGGTTGAATTGCGCTTCCGGGATGCCGGCCTGCTGCGCGAGCACACGATCGTAGCTCGCGAGCGCGTCCTCGTTGCGACCAAGCTGGTGCTGCGCCGCCCCGAGATTGATCCAGTCGCCAATCGAATCCGGCGCAAGCGCCACGGCGCGTTCGTAGCTCGCGACCGCCTCCTCGATCCGGCCGAGATCGCTGAGCGCACTGCCTCGGTTGCCGTGGGCCTCGGCAAAATTCCCGTCGGCGAGGATCGCTTGATCGAAATGCGCCAGTGCTTCGTCGTTGCGGCCGAGCCGGCCCAGCGCCATACCGAGCAGATTGTGCGCACGCGCATGGGCGGGCTGCGCCGCGACCGCCTTCTGGGCAAATTCGACGCCTCCTGCGAACTGGCCCTGCTGACATGACACCATTGCGCGGTAATAGAGCGCATCGGCGTTCGCCGGCTCGGTGGTCAGTATCTGCTCATAGCGGCGCACCGCCTCGGCCAAATCGCCTTGCCGATGGAGCAGGACGGCTTCTTGCAGCAGGGTATCGGGAGCAACCGACATGGCATGTCCTGGCGTCGTGCGATGGTGAGCGAGGCTATATAGAGTGTTTCCGGGTCCGGGGGAAACCCGAGCCCACGCCCAAAGACGCGCAGAATCAAGGGCCTAGCAAATCCAATGAGCCACAACGCCGCCATCAGCCGATTTGTCACCGCCCAGGACGGACTGAAGCTCCATGTGTGGGACTGGCGCCCGGCGAATGAAGCCACGCCCCTCTCGGTCATCTGCTTGCCGGGACTGGCGCGCTCCGGCGTGGATTTCGACGACCTCGCCACGGCCCTGGCCAACGATCCGCAACGGCCACGCCGGGTGCTGGCGATCGATTCACGCGGCCGGGGGAAGTCGGACTACGACCCAAACCCCGCCAATTACAATCTTGCGGTCGAGATCGGCGATGTGCTCGCGGTCCTGACTGCGCTCGGCCTCGGCCAGGCGGTCTTCATCGGCACCTCGCGCGGCGGGCTGCTGACAATGCTGCTCGCGACCGCGCGACCGGCAGCGATCGCCGGCTGTGTGCTCAACGACATCGGCCCGGAGATCGACATGACCGGACTGATGAGGATCAAGAGCTACGTCGGCAAACTGCCGGAGCCGGCTGATTTTGCCGATGCCGCCCGGATCCTGAAGCAGGTGATGGGCGAACAGTTTCCGAAACTCAGCGACGAGACGTGGCTCGCCTGGGCGCGACGGAGCTTCAAGGAGGCCAACGGCCGCCTCGTACCCGACTACGACATCAAGCTCACGGCCACTCTGGGGGAGGTCGATGCCGACAAGCCGTTGCCGTCGATGTGGAAGGAGTTCGATGCGCTCGCCAACGTACCGATGATGGTCGTCCGCGGCGCGAATTCGGACATCCTGTCGCCCAAGACGCTTGCCGCGATGCGGGCGCGACATTCGGGAATGCAATCAATCGAAGTACCCGATCAGGGCCATGCCCCACTCCTGGCGGAGCCGGAGGTGATCGACAAGATCGCGGCATTTGTCGCGTCGTGCGAGCAGCGCGCGACCGCAGCTTTCCGCCAACGGTCCGCGGACCGGTGCTCTTGAGCGCGTTCCGCCGATTGGCTTCGATTTGTTTGAGCGAGGTCATGGGGCGGGATTGATCGAAACGTTGTAGGGTCCCGGTGTGGCGGTCCCAGCCACCGTCTCCATCACGGCGTCCACTGGCGCCGGTGCCGAGGGCGTGGCTTTGTCCTCCCGGCCGACCGATGCGGGTTGGGATGTTTCGGTTCCGCGGGTTTACTGCTAGAGCCGCTCGGCAAACGGCGCAGGCTCGATTCCGGCCACCTTCCACCTGGAACGTTCTTCGCCGACGCGATGCACCGCGCGGTGATGGCTGCGGCACAGCGGTACGACGTATACTCAACGACCGCCCGCGGGCACCCTCGCCGCCGAGGCGTGACCGAGCCTTTTCTTGCTCGTTATAATTGCAATAAACCAATTATATCAATTAGAGGTTTTGCAATTTCGCGTAAATACGCGATTTCTACGCGGGATTGGTCCATCCCTCCGCACCAAATCCACAAGAATGACAATCAACTCCTGTGCGGCTTTTGATCCCCCTTGTGCGAGCATTTAATTCGGCACCGCGCCTGCTCTTCCAAAGCCTCGCGGGTCTGTGGTCACCGCCGGCTGACCCCGGCGCGGACGGGGTTGCATTGGTAGCGACCCCGCACCTCGGCTGTGACAAACGGTGAGCGGGATCAAACGATCGCAATCCAGGAGCTTCATAGCAAGAGCGCAACAGACGCGCAGCAAGGATCGACCTCAGATTCGAGGACACGCCTGATTAAGTGGAAACTAGGCGGTTGGATCCACGGTGCAAGTCGTTGCATCACCTCCTCACACGATATCTCGCCTCTGTCCGCGGCCTCTATTGGATTGCGTCTGACACTTGAATCCCGGAAGGGATTCCCAGGGGGCTGGATGCATGCGAGTCTGGCGCATGCGAACCGGAATTTCCATCACTCTCAAGCCCGGGATCGAAACGCCCCGCACAAGCATGTCTGGCGGGCTGAGATTGTCCTGCTGAGCGCGGACGGTGTTGGCACCAATGAGATCATGCGCCGGACCGGCAAGTCGAAGACCTGTGTCTGGCGCTGGCAGGAACGCTTCATGCAGGCCGGTTATGACGGTCTCTTGCACGATA
>JBFXEX010000003.1:0-90449 GCA_050179645.1 Xanthobacteraceae bacterium
ATCCGCTTCCGGGGCCGCTCCTTCGTGGCCTTCGTGCTCGCGCCCACGCTGCCACTCGACAGCTGGCTGAATGAGCTCGACCGCTGGAGCCGGACGTCGCCGAATTTCTTCGCCAACCGGCCGACCATCCTCGACATCACCTCGCTCCCGCGCGAAGAGACCGAAATCGCCGGCCTGATCGCGACCTTGGGTGAGCGCGGCATTCGGATTCTCGGCCTGGAGGGCGGCGAGGGCGCCGACTTCGGACCCACGCTGCCGCCGGTCATCAAGGGCGGCCGCCCCGCTGGCGCCGGTAACGCGGATGCGCCGTGCCAAGGTTCGGCCGATGCCGATGCCGGCCGCCGCAACAATGAGCCGAGTTCGCTGCTGGTCGAGACGCCGATCCGCTCCGGTCAGTCGGTGGTGTTCCCGTATGGCGATATCACCGTGCTCGGCGCGGTGTCGTCCGGCGCCGAAGTGGTGGCGGGCGGTTCGATCCATGTCTATGGGGCGTTGCGGGGCCGCGCCATGGCAGGAGCCATGGGCAACAATGGCAAGGCGCGGGTGTTCGCGAGCCGCAACGAGGCCGAGCTGATCGCGATCGACGGCTACTATCTCACCGCGGAGGACGTGGCGCCCGACCTGCGCGGCCGGCCGGTCCAATGCTGGCTCAATGACCGGGTCCTGCAGATCGCGGGATTGGATTGAATGGGTTCGGGAGATTGAACATGGCGAAAGTACTCGTCGTCACGTCCGGTAAAGGCGGCGTCGGCAAGACGACCACGACCGCCGCATTGGGGGCCGCGCTGGCGCAGAGCGGGCAGAAGGTCGTCGTGGTGGACTTCGACGTCGGGCTGCGCAATCTCGACTTGGTGATGGGGGCGGAGCGCCGGGTGGTGTTCGATCTCATCAACGTGGTGCAGGGCACGGCCAAGCTCTCGCAGGCGCTGATCAAGGACAAGCGCATCGAGACGCTCTATCTGCTGCCGGCCTCGCAGACCCGCGACAAGGATGCGCTCACCGAGCAGGGCGTCGCCAGCGTGATCCGCGAACTGCGCGGCAAGTTCGACTGGGTGATCTGCGACAGCCCGGCCGGCATCGAGCGCGGCGCGACGCTGGCGATGCGCTATGCGGACGCCGCGGTGATCGTCACCAACCCGGAGGTGTCGTCGGTGCGCGATTCCGATCGCATCATCGGGCTGCTCGATTCCAAGACCGAAAAGGCCGAGAAGGGCGGGCGCGTCGAAAAGCACATCCTGATCACCCGTTACGACATGGCCCGGGCGACCCGCGGCGAGATGCTCAGCATCGAGGACGTGCTCGATATCCTGTCGACGCCGCTGCTTGGCATCATCCCGGAAAGCCAGGAGGTGCTGCGCGCCTCCAACATCGGTCAACCGGTCACCGTTGCGAGTGCGATGAGCGCTCCCGGCCGCGCGTATCACGATGCCGCGCGCCGCCTTTCGGGCGAGACGCTGCCGATGACCATACCGACGGAGCGAGTTCGACTGTTCGAGAAACTGTTCGGACGGAGAGCGGCATGAGCCTGTTCAATCTGTTTCGGCGGCAGAGCTCGGCGCCTGTCGCGCGCGAGCGGCTGCAGATTCTGCTGGCGCATGAGCGGGCGCGGCGCGGGCAGCCTGATCTGCTTGCCGTCCTGCGCGAAGATATTCTTGCCGCCATCGCCAAGCATGTCCCGGTGAATCAGGACAGCGTTGTGGTGCGCATGGACCGCGGCTCGACGGTCTCGACCCTGGAAATTGACGTTGAACTGCCGAACTCCATCGACGAACGGATCGCCGTCGGCTTTTGATTTCAATGGGCGCTATTTCCCGCGCGAACGCTCGACGCTTTTGATCGGCACCGGTGGCTGCCCGGACCGTTCGGCAATTTCCCGATCCTGCTGTTCGATGATGGTGCGGGCCGGCGCGTCGGCATCCAGTCCGCCCAGCACGTCGCTCGGAACCCGGCGGTTGGAGCGCCGCGATCCATCCTCGTAAAGCACGTCGAAGAACACAAATTCGGCGCGCGTTCCTGGTTTCCTGGCCATGGTCGTCAATCCTGTCAGCAGCGGATGTCGCCCTCCGCAAGGTTGAAACAAAAACCCGGCGCGTTTTGCGCCGGGTCATTTCAACCCGATGTCGCCCGCCATATAGTCACTCAAAATGCCGGTGGCAATGGCAGCGGGGCGTTGCAGGAATGCGGTAGGGCGGGGCTTGCCGCTGGTGTTGAGACGCTATTCCAGCGCCTCGACGATTCGCAGATCGCGTTCGGCGGCCTTGTTGAACACCTTAAGCGCGGCCTGGTAGCCCTCGCCGTCGTGGGTCGCGATCGCTTTTTCCACGCTGTCGAACTCGATGATGACGACGCGCTGGGCGACGCCCGCCTCGTAGGCCTTGGCGGCATCGGCGCGTGCCAGGAAGCGCCCGCCGCCGGCGGCGATCGCCGGGCCAGCCAACTTGGCATAGGCCGCCAAGGCATCCGGATTCGACACCGACCGATAGGACGACACCCAATACGCTTTAGCCATTCTCGATCTCCTTCAACCGTGATGTGCACGCCCCGTGCGTGGGACTCGCGCAGCCTAGCTGATTGTCACGCGAACCGCAGCCACCCTGTCGGCAGCCGTCCTATGAACGGCCGCCGTGTCCGACGGGGAAGGCCTGAGCGACTCCGGGTGGACAGCGATTCCAGACCTGGATCGGCGCGTCGGCCGCGCCCTGCCGCGCATGCGCCAAATATTCCGACAACAGAACGACCGAAACCGTCTCGCCTTCACCCTGTTCGCCGGCCGGCACCACGTAGACGAAGCTGTGACGGGTGTAGTCCCCGCGTATTTCCTTGCCGCCCGGTGTCGTGATTGCGGGACCGCGAATCTTCATCCGCTTGCCGTCGGCCGTGCACCAGTCGCCGTCGATGGCGTCGGCATGCGCCGGGGCTGCGGCCAGGACGGCAAGCGCTGTCGCGGCCAGCAGGGCGCGGAAAAAAGATGAGCGCATGGACGACTTCTCCTCAATCAACTGCGCGGCCCGAGCCGTTGCCCGGTCAGGCCGGCGGGTGCTGCCGGAAGTATTCGTCATCGCCGGGCTTCTGCTTCCAGTCCGGATTGCTCGGCCAGCCAAAGAGCCGGCTCGACATGTCGGCGCCGTAGCGAACTCGGAACAGCAGCGTCCGCGCCGGGCCGTTGCGATATTCATGCAATTCGCCCGGCGGATGCACCACGAACGCGCCCGGCACGACGTCGATCGTTTGCGTCGGCGTCCGCATCTCTCCGCCGCCCGAGAAGCAGAAATAGATCTCGGTCGCGTCCGGGTGACAATGGTTGGGGCTGATCTGTCCCGGCTCCCAACAGGCCACCGTGAAATCGCCATCGGCGACCTTGCCGAGCACTTTCTCGACGTGCTTCTTCGGGTTCCATTCCTGCTCGTCGCGCAGATTGAAAACTTGCATGGCCGTTTCTCCTCGACCGAAAGTTTAGCTCCGCATGATGGTGTCGAACAAGATCACTGGCGCACCGAGCCGCCTGACAGTGCGCGCCGGTCCGCGATCGCGAACTGGGGGAAGCGTGCCGTATTCAGGGCGCAGTGGTGAAACGGATTCGCGTGCCCCAGGGATCGCTGACGGCAAAGCCCCCTGAAACTGCGTCGATGGCGATGCCGGCGGCGCCGAGGCGCCTTTTCAATCCGTCCAATGTCGGCTGATCGATGATTTCCATTGAGAACCAATCAAGGCCCGCACGATTGCCGCTGCGGGTGCCCGCGCCGTTGCTGTGCCAGACATTGGCGCCCACGTGATGGTGATAGCCGCCTGAGGACATGAAGGTGGCGCCGGTCCTGCGGCGCGTCACGTCGAGTCCGAGCGCGCCGCAATAAAACGCTTCCGCTTTGGCAGTGTCCCCGACCCGCAGATGGATATGGCCGACGCGCAGTCCGCCCGGTGCGCCGGCGTAGGTCGCGGTCGCCGGATCGATCTCGCGGATGATGTCGTCGATGTCGAGCGGATCGGTCTTCTGGAAGATTATCTGACCATCGCGCCGCCATTTTTCGGACGGCCGGTCCGAATAGACTTCGATGCCGTTGCCTTCCGGGTCGTCGAGATAGATCGCTTCGCTCACGTCATGATCGGATGCGCCGGTGATGGGTACGCGGCTTTTCGAGGCGCGCAAGATCCAGCGTGCCAGGTCGGCCCGCGTCGGCATCAGGAACGCGGTGTGATAGAGCCCGGCTTCGCGCGGATCGTCGGGCAGGGCGTCGGGCCTGTGGACCAGCTCCAACAAAGGCAGGCCGTCGACGCCCAGGATCGCGCAGCCCGACGTGCGTTCCAGCACGGTCAGACCGAGCAGGTCGCGGTAGTAGGCGGTAAGGCGATCGAGATCGCGGACGATCATGCCGACGGCGCCAATATGCACCGGCGTGCGGCTTGCCGCCGTGGGGATTGCCGAAGGATTGGGAGCGTCCATGGGCCACTATATGGGCGATTTGCGCGGCGACACAATCACGCAAGGCAGGGAGCAACCGAGCTGGCTTCTATTGACTGTGACCCTAGGGGCACACCGCGGGAATTTCTTCCGAACCCACTTGCAGTCCATAATAGTTGCGAAAACGGCTGCTATGGAGGCGAGGGCCACGATGGGGCGTGGTCGGTCGTTGCTTTGATCTGGGGGTGGGTATCATGCGTGATCGGATCGAACGGGAAATTCCTGACACCGAGCCGTACCAGGAAATTCTGGCAGTGATGGGATCCATCATCGTGGTGGTGGTGGGACTCACGGTGCTGCTGTCGCAGGGCATGCTGTCCTGAACGCAAGGTTGCGTCTTCACCGCGACGCCAGGCGGCCGCCGGCGCGTTTCGACGCGGCCGGGTTGGTGTTGATCCGGCTTCGCGCGGAGCCTAGCGCGCCGGCGCGAAGTATCGCTTGTCCAGCATGACGTGGACGCCCTTGTTGCCGTTGACCACCTGCGTGATGCGCAGGTCGGCGGCGAGGCTGCACAGCGTATAGGCCTGATAGCGGTCAAGTCCGGCACGCGCGCCAAGCAGGTCGATCATCGACCGCAGCGCGATCACCACGCAGTCGTCGAGATCCGGGTCGAACGCCATCGTCATCATGTGAGTCGGCGTTTCGGCCATCGGCCATTCGAGCCCCATGTCGTCGCGCACCGTCAAGCGAAAGGTGCCTGTGAGGCCGGTTTCGACCGCATTGATCGACACTTCGCCGTCGCCCTGGGCGCCATGGCCGTCGCCGGCGGAAAACAGCGCGCCCTCGACGAAGATCGGCAGATAGAGCGTGGTACCGGCAACCAGTTCCTTGTTATCGAGATTGCCGCCGTTCTTGCGCGGCGGTGCGGTAGAAAGCGCGCCCCATGCGGGCGGCGGCGCAGTGCCCATGACGCCAAAGAACGCCGCCCACGGCACTTCCTGGCCCCACGGCAGCTTCCACATCTTACGCGTACGATCGAGCACGATGTGGATCAGTCGCTGCTCGGCGAAGTCGTAAGGCAGCGCGCCGCCGAGCGGCCGCACCGCGTGGTAGCCCCAGTCATAGTAGGGCTCGATCGCCTCGATATCGACCTGCAGCACCTGGCCGGGCTTGGCGCCGCGCACCGCGACCGGGCCGGTCAGCAGGTGCGGCCCGAGCCGGGGCGCGATCTTGGCGTGGATGGCGGGAAGGGCGGGGTGAATTGCAAGCGGCGGCGCCGGCATCATTTCGCGCGTCCCCGAAACCGAGGAGATGACCACCCGCTCGCCACTGTCGATCGTGAGGCGGGGCGGCAGCCCGGCATCGAAGAAGCCCCAATGCACTGTGTCGGGCGAGGGCTCAAGGCGATGGGTGTTCATGGGGCGCTCGTGGAGGAGGAAGCTCTGCCCTCAGGATTACCCCGCGGCTGCCCGGCGCGAAAGCCAAATCCTGGACGGAACCGCGATGCCTGCAACCGAAACGTCTATGCGGCGTCGGTGTCTGCTCTCGCAACCTCGGCCTTGAGCCGCCGAAGCATGCGGCGCATGTTGGTAATTTCGGACTCGAGCTTTTGGACGCGATCGGACAGGGCAGCCAGATCGGTCGTGGCGGCTGTGGCCGGCGTCGCTGGCGTTGCGTGCATGACATCGGCGAATGTCACGCCGACGTCCATGCCATGGCGCCAGCGTGCGTTGACACGCAGGGTCTGGTTCTTCTGCGGGATGTGAAGTTCGAAGTTGTCCGGGGTAGAGATCGAGTCGGAAAATCTCAGCCGCGCGCCATGCTCCGAGATGTCGCGGATCAGGCAGTCGATCACGGTGCGGCGGTCGTTGAAATAGATGCAACCGCGCAGGAAGCTTTTTTGACGAGTCGCTTGTCGGCGCTGGGCCATGCGCTAATTCATCGTCCTGCTCAATGAGGCCGAGGGTTGGCAAACCTACCGATTGGGATTTAAGCAAGCATTAAGATGTCGCTGTCCTGCGCGTGGGTCGCTCTTTCTGCGCGCCGCAGCGGACGCTTCTTCTTGCTCTTGCGCCATCGGCCACGTGCCTGACATGCGATTTGGCCTTGACCGGCATCTTGCCAGCGATGAAGGTCCGCGCGCCATGAATGCCCCCCAACCGCATTGGCCCGTCGCCGGCAAACCGACGACCGAGGTCGATTCGCCGGCCGCCTGGCGGCGGCTCGCGGTCGCAGTTGCGATCGGCACCGTCATCGGCGTCGGCATGTGGTCGACGCCGGTCGTGTTGCCGGTGGTGCAGGCCGACTTCGGGGTCGCGCGTGGCGATGCCTCATTGCCATACACGCTGACGATGCTTGCCTTTGCGTTCGGCGGGGTGGCCATGGGCCGCCTGACGGACCGCTTCGGCATCATGATGCCGATCCTGTCCGGGACGCTCTTGCTCGGCGCCGGATACGTCATCGCCGGGTTGGCGCCGAACCTCGTCCTGTTCGCGCTCTCGCATATTCTCATCGGACTTGGCGCCTCGGCGGGTTTCGGCCCGCTGATGGCCGACATGTCGCGATGGTTTGAGCGCCGGCGCGGGATCGCGGTGGCGATCGTCGCCAGCGGGAACTATGTGTCTGGCACGATCTGGCCCCCCGTTCTGCAGCATGCCATCGCGGCGCAGGGCTGGCGCGCGACCTACGTGGCGGTCGGCATCGTCTGCGTTGTCGCCATTCTGCCGCTGCTGCTGATGATGCGGCGCAGCGCGCCCGCGCATGAGGTCGAGACCGTTGCCATGATCGCCGGACGCGAACAGGCGCTCGGCATCTCACCCAATGCGTTGATGGTTTTGTTGTGTCTCGCCGGGCTGGCGTGCTGCGTGGCGATGGCGATGCCGCAGGTGCACATCGTGGCCTATTGCAGCGACCTCGGTTATGGCGTGGCGCGCGGCGCTGAGATGCTGGCGATGATGCTCGGGTTCGGCATCGTCAGCCGCATCGCATCGGGCTTCGTGGCCGACCGCATCGGCGGTGTCGCGACGCTGGCGATCGGCTCGGCGCTGCAGGGCTTGGCGCTACTGCTCTATATGTTCTTCGACGGTCTAGCGTCGCTCTACCTGATTTCCGCGCTGTTCGGCCTGTTCCAGGGCGGCATCGTACCGATGTATGCGATCATCGTGCGCCAGTACTTTCCCCCGCGCGAGGTCGGCGTCCGCATCGGCATCGTGCTGATGGCGACGCTGTTCGGCATGGCGTTCGGCGGCTGGATGAGCGGTGTGATCTTTGACTATACCGGCTCCTATCAGGCGGCGTTCATCAACGGGCTCGTCTGGAACCTGCTCAATCTGGCGATCGTGCTCTGGTTGCTGCTCAAGCCGGGGCAGCGAGCGGTTCCGGCTTGAGAGCGGAGCGTTGAAGGGGCTGGCAATCCCAGCGCCTATGGCTTGGGCTTGTAGTCTTCGGGCGGCTTGTCCGCGATCCGGATCAGGAACTCGGCGGCCTTGCGGTCCTTCTTGAGAAATTCGGCGAACTGAGCAGGCGTCCCGGGATTCGGCACCACAGCTTGCTTTTCCAGATACTCGACGAACTTCGGCTCGCGGTAGAGCTTCACGAACTCGGCGTTGACCTTGTCGACGACCGGCTGCGGCAGCCCCTTCGGTCCGGCGAGACCCCACCATCCGAACGGCGGAAAATCGATTCCCGTCTCGGCGAGCGTGGGAACGTCCGGCACGAGCTTCGATCGCCGCTCGGAGGCTACCGCCAACGGCTTGATCTTGCCGGTACTCAGCAGACCGAGAAAGTTGCCGAGCCCCATCTTGGCGATCTGCAACTCGCCGGCGGCGAGTGCCTGCGCGATCGGCCCGCCGCCACGGTACGGAACGCCGACGATGTTGGCGTTCCACTGCTGGTTCATCCACTTGAGAAACATTTCGGGACCCGAGCCGGGGCCGAGCGTGCCGTAGTTCAGCTTACCGGGATTGGCCTGCACGTAGCGCTTCAGATCGGCCACGGAATTGACGTTGAGCGAACTGGACACGAACAACGTCTCGACCAGCAGGTAGAGGTTGGTGATGAGGGTGAAGTCCTTCTCTGCATTGTACGGCAGCTTGTTGAACATCAGCGGATTGATCGACATCGTATTGTGGTAGATGAGGCAGAGCGTGTAGCCGTCCGGCGCCGCCTGTGCGCAGGCCTGTGCCGCCGGAATGCCGCTGGCCCCGCCCTTGTTCTCGACCACGAATGTCTGCCCGATGCGGGGCGCAAGCTCTGCTGCAGTCGCCCGCATGATCACATCCGTGACGCTGCCCGGTGCGATCGGCACGATCACGCGGATCGGGCGGTCCGGGTAGGTCTGGGCGTTCGCGACGAACGCCCAGAGCGCAATAGCAAGCAGAGCGGGCGCCGCAAGCGCGAATGAAAGCCGAGAGAGTTTCGTCATTGTGCATTCCTGACGTGTTGGGCGTTAGCGCTGCAGCGCCTGGCGCGTTACTTCAGTTGGTCTGCGACCTTGTCGAGCGCGGCCTTGACGCAGGCCTCGTCCTTCTCGCCGCCTGGCGCACCCGACGCGCCGACCGCGCCGACCACATCGTCGCCGACCTTGATGGGCAGCGCGCCACGTCCGCTGGTGAAGCCGGCGAGATATTGCAGGCTCAGCGTCGGGTCCTTCTTGATCCGCTCGTCCATGGCGCCCGACGGGATGCGGAAGGTGCGCGAGGTGTACGCCTTCCGGAAGCTGTTCTCCATGGTGTGCGGCCCGGTATTGTCGCCGCGAACCTGCAGGACGATCTCGCCGTTGCGACCCACCACCGTCACGGACACCTGGTGGCCGTTCGCTTTGCAGGTCGCGATCGTGGTCTCCGCGATTGCCATCGCGATCGCGGCCGTCAGGTCCTTGCGCGCCAACAGTTGGGCGTTTGCAGATGACGCCAGGACGCAGGCCAGGCCGATGCCGCCCAGCCGACACCAAATCGGAGCCATGAGGTAACCTCCCTGATTGTTGTGACCGCATTCGTTGTGCGGCCTGACCGCGACCCTAGCGCATTTCGGCCGCTTTGTATGGGCCTTGCGGCGGGGAGCCGAAACGTTCTCAGCCGTGCCCGCATGTGGTATCTGCGGTCGGCAGAGGATCGGTCGGCATGTCGATGGAAGCGATAGGGATGCGCCTCGGACGGCGTCCGCAGCGGCGGAGGCGAAGTCGGTGATCCGTGTCGGCATCGTCGGCTGCAACTATGGCCGCACTGTCCTGCTGCCGGCGTTCCGTACCGACCCGCGCTGCGAGGTGGTGGCGCTGGCCGGCTCGGACGCGGCGCGAACCGCTGAACTGGCGCGCGCCGCCAATGTTCCGCGTGGGTTCGGCGACTGGCGGACATTGATCGATGACCCGTCGGTCGACGCGGTTGCAATCGCCGTGCCGCCCGACCTGCAGCCCGAGGTCGCCTTGCGCGCGCTCGATCGCGGTAAGCCGGTGTTCGTCGAAAAGCCGCTCGCTGCCGATCTCGCGGACGCCAAATCGGTGCTCGAACATGCGCGCGCGGCCGGCCGGCCCGGCATGATCGACTTTAATTTTCCCGAGCTTGCCAGTTGGCAGCGTGCGAAGACAATTCTCGCAGAGGGTGACATCGGACGGTTGCGACACGTGGTGGTGACCTGGAACGTCGAGAACCAGGCGACACGGCTACGGCTACAAAGCTGGAAGACTCGCGGCGACAATGGCGGCGGACTGTTGGGGAACTTCGTCAGCCATTGTTTCTACTATCTTGAATGGCTGTGCGGTCCGATTGCCGGGCTCACGGGCCGGCTCTTTGCTTTGCCCGGCACCGACCAGGACAGCAGTATCGCGCTGGCGTTGGCGTTCGCTTCCGGCGCCGGCGGCAGCCTGCAGATGAGTTGCGCGTCATTTCTCGGCTCCGGCCATCGTCTCGAATTCTACGGCGACGACGGCACGCTCGTGCTCGCCAATCCGACTGCGGACTACTTCCGCGGCTTCGAGGTCAAGTTAGCGCAGCGGTCCGACCGCGCGCTTCATGCAGTCGACGTGACGGACTACGACGGTGACGCATCCGCGGATTCCCGCATCCTGCCGGTGTCGCGGCTGGTGCGCCGCTTTCTGGATGCGTGTTCGGGGAGTGCGGCCGGCGCACCCGGCCTGACCGACGGTTACCGCGTGCAGCAGTTGATCGATGCTGCGCGCCGCGCGCACGCGACCGGCTGCTGGATCGAAATTGCGCCGCAGGAGTGGACATGAGCGCGCGGCGTATCCTGGTCACCGGCGGTTCGGGCTTCATCGGCTCGGCGCTGGTGCGCGCGCTGGTCGAGGCCGGCGAGACCGTGCGTGTGCTCGACGACAATTCGCGGGGCGCGCTGCACCGACTCGCCGGCATCGAGCGGGATATCGAGTTCGTGCAGGGCGACATCCGCGACCCCGCCGCGGTCGATGCCGCGATGCGCGGCATCGATGAGGTGCATCATCTGGCCTACGTCAACGGCACCGCGACCTTCTACAGCGCGCCCGAATTCGTGCTCGACGTTGGCGTCAAGGGCATGGTCAATGTGATCGATGCTTGCCGTCGGCAGAATGTCGGGCGGCTGGTGCTGGCGTCGAGCTCGGAGGTCTATCAGTCGCCGCCGCAGGTGCCGACCGCCGAGGACGCACCGCTGATCGTGCCCGACCCGCACAATCCGCGGCTGTCCTACGGCGCGGGCAAGATCATCAGCGAGGTGATGGCGATCAACTACGGCCGCAAGTATTTCGAGCGAGTGCTGATCTTCCGGCCGCACAACGTCTATGGCCCGGACATGGGCTTCGATCACGTCATTCCGCAGTTTGCGGTAAGGCTCAAGCGCGCCTGCGCGGCGCATCCTTCGGGCGCCGTACCGTTTCCGATCCAGGGCAGCGGGACGGAGACGCGCAGCTTCTGCCACGTCGACGACCTGGTCGCCGGCGTCATGGTGATGCGCGAGCGGGGCGAGCATCTCGGCATCTATCACGTCGGCACCACCGAGGAGGTCGATATCGCCGGACTGGCAAAGCGGATGGCGGCGATTGCCGGCCGCGACCTCGCGCTCGAAATTTCGCCGGTGCTCGCCGGCAGCACCACCCGCCGCTGCCCGGATATTTCGAAGCTCACCGCACTCGGCTATAGACCGCGCGTGCCGCTCGACGCCGGGCTGCCGCCGACGCTCGCCTGGTATTGGGAGCACGAGCGCGAGGCGCCGCCGTCCTGACGGTTGGAAGGAAAGATATGTCGTCGTTTCCTGAGAAGGTCGCGCGGGCCGCCGGCACCGGCGCGAGCGTCCCGGTCGAATGCTGCCAGGTCTGCGGCCACGCGCCGCTCGAGACCGTGCTGTCGCTCGGCTACATGCCCCCCGTCAATCAGATGGTGCCGGTCGGGCAGGTGCCGCGGCAGCAGCCGTGGTTCCCGACCGATCTCCTGCATTGCGGCAAGTGCGAATTGGTGCAGCTCGGGCTTGCGGTTGACCCGGTCATCATTTTCCCGCCGGAATATCCCTACACCAGCGGCACCACCAAACTGCTGCGCGACAACTTCGCCGATCTCTGCGCTGAGGCCGGCACGATGCTCAAGCTCACGCCCGCAGACCTCGTCGTCGACATCGGCTCGAACGACGGCACGCTGCTGTCGAACTTCCAGCAGGCCGGCTACCGCGTGCTCGGCATTGAGCCCACGGAAGTGAGCAAGATCGCGGCGGGGCGCGGCATCCCGACCGTGATGCGCTATTTCTCGCCGGCGGCCGCCGCCGAGGTGAAGCGCGAGCACGGGCCGGCGCGGGTCGTCACCGCGGCGAACTGTTTTGCGCACATGGAGGATGTCCACGCCATTGTCGACGGCATCGTCGACCTGCTGGCGCCGAACGGCGTATTCATCTCGGAATCGCACTATCTGATCGGACTGCTCGACACCTTCCAGTACGACACCGTCTATCACGAGCATCTGCGTTATTATTCGCTGGCAAGTCTCTCGCATCTTCTGGGCATGCACGGGCTCGACGTGTTCCACGCCCGCCCAATCCCATCGCATGGCGGGTCGATCCGCGTCTATGCGGCGCGGCGCGGCGTCATGCCGGTGAAAGGGAGCGTCGCGCAGATGCTGGCGGGCGAGCCGCGCGGCGACGCGATGCGGGCGCGGCTCAAGGCATTCCGCAACGACGTGCTGCTCTCGAAGCTGCGCCTGATGTCGCTCATTCGCGGCTACAAGGAGCAGGGCCTGCGCATCTGCGGCATCAGCGCGCCGTCGCGGGCCTCGACGCTGTTCAACTATGTCGGGCTCGACGACGCCATCATCGACTATGTCTGTGAGATCGCGGGCTCGCTGAAGATCGGCAAGTGCATGCCGGGAACCGCGATCCCGGTGGTCGAGGAGAGCCGGCTGTTCGCCGACCAGCCCGAGGTTGCGATCATCTTCTCCTGGCACATCGCCGATGAGCTGGCGCCGAAGCTGCGGGCCAGGGGCTACCGCGGCAAGCTCGTCACACCATTGCCGGTGCCGCGCGAGCTGTGACCGCCCGCCGCACCATTGGCACGCTGCCGCGGATTGGGATATCACAGACGCGATCGACCGGAATGAGAGCCAGCGGTGGAGCGTATTGCGTGAATTTTGCCGGCCCTGAGCGAACCGTCCCGGCAAAGCCCGCGCCGCAGACGGTGGACCTGACGGTGGTCGGCGGCGGCGGTCACGTCGGCATCCCGCTGGTGCTGGCATTCGCCGAGGCGGGCTTTCGCGTCAACGTCAACGACATCAACCGGGAGGTGCTGGAGACGCTGAAAGCCGGCCGCCTGCCGTTCATCGAGAACGACGGCGAGGCGTTGCTGACGCAGGCCCTCAAGCGCGATCGCCTGGTTTTCACCGACGGTCCTGCCGGTGTTTCCACCACCGGCCCGGTCATCATCACCATCGGGACGCCGATCGACGAATTCCACAATCCGACCCGCGAGGTCGTCCAGGAATGCATCGACGATCTGCTGCCGCATCTCGCCGACGGCCAGCTCCTGGTGCTCCGCTCCACCGTCTTTCCCGGCACGACCGACTGGTTGGCGGACTATCTCAAGCGCGCCGGCCGCGACCTCAAGATCGCGTTCTGTCCCGAGCGGGTGGTGCAGGGGCATGGCATCCGCGAGCTTCGGGAAATGCCGCAGATCGTCAGCGGCACGACGCCGGAAGCACAGGAGGATGCGGCGAAGCTGTTCTCGGCCATCGCGCCGGAGCTCGTCGTGGTGACGCCGCGCGAGGCCGAGTTCGCCAAGCTGTTCAATAATGCCTACCGCTACATCGAATTCGCCGCCGCCAACCAGTTCTACCTGATCGCCAAGTCCGCCGGCGTCGACTACCGCCGCGTCTACGAGGCGATGAAGCGCAACTATCCGCGCGCGCGCGGCATCCCCTCGCCGGGACTCGCTGCCGGCCCGTGCCTGTTCAAGGACACCATGCAGCTTGCCGCCTTCGCGCAGAATCAGTTCAGCCTCGGTAACGCGGCGATGCTGGTGAACGAGGGCCTGGTGCTGCATGTGGTCGACGACCTGCGGCGCCGCTATGACCTCGCTCGGATGACGGTCGGGCTCCTGGGCATGGCGTTCAAGGCGGAGATCGACGATACCCGCGCCTCGCTCAGCTACAAGTTCAAGAAAGTGCTGTCGAACCACGCCGCGGCGGTGGTGACGACCGATCCCTTTGTCACCAGCGACCCGGACCTGCTGCCACTCGACGAGGTCGTCGCGCGGAGCGACCTGCTGATTCTGTGCGCGCCGCACACGCGCTACCGCGAGCTTGAGCTTTCCGGCAAGCCGGTGGTCGACGTTTGGGGCTTTCTTACCCGCGCAAACGTCATTGCATAGCCCGTTGGGCGGTTTCATCTGTCGCAAGCGTTGCGTCGGTGCAACATCGACCGTCTATTCGGCAACCGTGGCCGCGAAAGCATTGTGCCCGCCGCGATAATCGCAGAACCTAGTCGTTAACCGTATCCGTGTGCGCTGGCGAGCTTCCGCGAAAGTCTTGCCAGCGCCCGGCCTGCGTCGCGTTTTGGGGATTCTTGATCGTCGGGGCATCGCGCACGTGACTGGCCTGCTTAGATATTTCGTGCTCCTGTTGTTTGCCGCGCAGGCGACGCTCGCCGCGGTGCAGGCAGGCGCACACGAGGCCTCCGACGCAGTACCGGCGTCGATTGAGGCAACGGTGCATGGCGCGGCGGGTGTGGCGGTCGAGGCGCCTGAGCCGGTAGCCGCCGTTTCGCCCGCATCGATGCCCGCTACCGACGCGCCTTCGCCACCGGCCCCGGTGGCCGAGCCGGCCAAGACGCTCGACCTGTCACCCTATGCACCTGGCACGATCGTGGTGCAGACCTCCGAGCGCAAGCTTCATCTGGTGCTCGGTGGCGGCGAGGTAGTGAGCTACCCGGTCGGCGTCGGCAAAGCCGGCAAGGCGTGGTCCGGCACGGCCTACATTCGCGGCAAATACATCAGGCCGGCGTGGGCGCCGCCGAAAGCGCTGAAGCGCGAGAAGCCGAATACGCCCGACTACATTCCGGGCGGTGTTCCGGCAAATCCCATGGGTGCGGCCGCGATGACGCTCAGCGTCGACCAATACGCCATTCATGGCACCAACGCTCCGTCGTCGATCGGTACCTTCGCGTCCTTCGGCTGCATCCGGATGCACAATCGCGACGTCCTCGATCTCTATAAGCGCGTGAGGGTCGGAACCAAGGTGGTGGTCTTGAACTGATCTCCGCGCAAACGAACGGCGGAAGCGGGCCCCAACCCGCTCTCCGCCAACTCCGGGGTGAGAACCTCGAAGAAGAACGGCCCCGAAAGGCGACATCGGGGCCGTTCGCTTTTTCAGCATCGCCTGCGCGATTCACTGGATTTGGAATGCAGATCTCTCCACCGTCAGGGCCGGGCTTGTCCCGGCCATCCACGTCTTGCGTGCGGCTTGCGAGGGAAGACGTGGATGCCCGCGACAAGCGCGGGCATGACGTTGAGGAGTGGTGGTGCTTTTGGCCCGCAGCGTTGGCGCACGCAACGCGATCTGCTCAGTACGGCACCTTGTCGATCTGGCCGTTGGAACGGACGAACCAGTGCTCGCTGGCGAACGGCTTGCCGGCGATACGGTCGGCGAGCCAGTCGGCGACCAGGATCGGCGGGAACGGGCCGAGGTTCGCGGCCGGTACGTTGCCGACCGAATGGCGTGACTCCTGGTAGACCACCATCTGCTTCGGGCCCTTGAGCGTCCGGACCAGCCTCTCGGAATGTTCGAGCGGGCTCAGCTCTTCGCACTCGCCGGCGACGCACAAATAGGGCGCGCGGATTTTCTCGACATGTCCCTCCCAGGTGATCGACTGGCGAAAACGGTCGAACTCGGCCTCGTCGGTGATGCCCGACATGTACATGAAACGCTTCTTGAAGGTCGGGGAAGCCTCCTGAAAGATCGTATGACAACCGGGCTCGTGGCAGACCGACATGGCGGCGAACGCCTTGATGCGCGGCTCGTGCGCGGCCAGCACCGTGCCGAAGAAGGTGCCGAAGCTCGTGCCAGAGGCGACGATGCGCTCCGGATCGATTTCGGGCCGTGCCGAGAGCCAGTCCACCAGCGCCTTGCCGGCCGCCATCCAGTTCTCGACCGAAAAATTGAGGCCGATCATCGGCGCCTCGTACTGCCCGGGCCCGTCGATCGCCAGCACCGCCATGCCGCGGTTGAGAAAGCGGTCGCCGTAGAGCGCGACCGAGATTTCCTTGTAGCTGTCCATGCCGGGAATCGCGATCACGACCGGCAGGCGGCCGCCGCTGTAGCCCGGCGGCAGATGCAGCCAGGCCGGGATTGCCTTGTCGTTGAACGGCACCCAGACCGCCTCGACCTTATGGTCGGCGAGCGCGGCGTATTTGGTGAAGCATTCGCGCTTTTTGTTGTTGTAGGCGATGTTGGTCTCGTCGTTCTGATCGTAGGGCCATTGCGCCGCGCCCCAATGAACCGCCGCCATGAAGTAGTTGTCGCGCGCGGTCACCTGATGGCCGGCTGCTTCCGCTGCGACCGCCTTGGCCTCGCGGCGCCGCGCCACCGCTTCGAACGCTGGGCCGATGTCGGCCATCTTCTTCACCCGCTCGCGGATGCCGGCGAAGTCGGCGTTGGCTTCGATGCCGCATGGGCCATGGATATAGAGCGAGCGCGGCTGGTCCCAGTCGATGCCGTTGGCGCGGATGATGTTGTCGAGCAGCCAGCGCTGCTCCTCGAAGCGGCGCACATGCGGCTCGCCGCGCTTGTCGAGAATCGGCTGATGCATGGGGCGGTTCATGGTTCTCCTCCCGGATGATTTAGCTTTAGGTCACCGTTACAGAATTACGTCACCGCTACGGAAGCTTTATTCGTTCGGCCCGTAGCCGGAAACCCGATTGCGCGGGAATGAACGGCGATCGTCGAGTCGACACGACATTTGCTTCACATGTTGCCTCGCACCCTGGGCAGATCGAGAAACGGCCACGGGCTCGGCATTTCGCCGACCGGCACCTCGATCAGGGAGGGCACCTGCCTGGCAAGGCTTTGCTCCAGCGCATGCCGCAGTCCTTCGGGCGTGGTGGTGCGATATCCGCTCACGCCAAAGCTCTCGGCCAGGCGCACGAAGTCGGGGTTGGCAAGGTCGGTGCCGATCATGCGGTTGCCGTGCAGGTTCTTCTGCATGTTGCGCACGTTGCCATAGGCGCCGTCGTTGAACACGACTACGACGACGGGAATTCGGTGGCGCACTGCGCTCGAAAGCTCCTGCACATTGAACATGAAACCTCCGTCGCCGCTGAGCGCAATCAAGGGAACGTCGCCGAGCGCGTGCTTGGCACCGATCGCGGTCGCTACACCCCAGCCGAGCGTGCCTTGATAGCCGGATGAGATGAAGGTGCGGGGGCCATAGGCCTGATAGGCACAGCGCGCGCAATAGCCGACCTGAGTCAGTTCGTCGATCACCACGCCGTTGTCAGGCAACACGTCACGGATCGCCCGCAGAAAGCCAATCTGTGGCGCCAGCACCGAGACATCGGCAGCAATCTCCTCCTTAAGCGCGCGGCTGCGCTCCAGCCGGTCACGGCACATGGGCGAAAGGTGCGATAGGTGCGCATTGAGTCGCGCGAGTACGGCAGCGGCGGGTCCCGCGATCCCGATCTCGGGCTTGGCGATACGGTCGAGCTCGTCGGGATCGATGTCGATTTTGATCAGCTTGAGCTTATCGTCGAGCCCCCAAGCGGTAAGTGGAAATTGCAACCGCGTGCCGATCGCCAAGACCACGTCGGCTGATGCCCAGAGCCTGTGCCCGCCGACGAGAAATTGGCTCAGTGGGTGGCGCTCGTCGAGGGCTCCCTTGCCGCGGCGGTGGGCGATGGTCGGCGCGGTGAGGCGTTCGGCCAGCGCCTGCACCTCGGCCGCCGCATCCTGCGCGCCGCCACCCAGGAAGATCAGCGGGCATTCGGCCTTGGCAAGCAGAGCGGCGGCCCGCCCGATCGCATCATCGTCAAGTGCTGGTTCGGGATCGGGTAGCAGTGGTGCGACGAGTTCGACTTCGGCGCGTGCAGCGAGCATGTCGGGCGGCAGCTCGATGCCGACCGGCCGCGTGCGACCGGACTTCAGTTGCTTGAAAGCCTGGCCGACGACGCCAGGCGCCGATGGAGGCGCGTCAATCCGGTCCGCCCATTTCGTCAGCCGTTGCAATATTCCGAGTTGATCGGGAATTTCGTGGAGATAACCATGGCCCTTGCCAATCCCGTGGCTCGGGATTTGCCCGATCAAGGCGACGACGGGTGCGCCCGTCGAGTAGGCGGTGGCGAGCGCCGCTGTGCTGTTCAGGAAGCCCGGGCCAGGCACCACCGAATAGGCGGCAGGCCTGCCGGTAGCGAGCGCGGCGCCCAGCGCCATGTAGGCCGCGCCTTGCTCGTGGCGTGTATGGACCACGCTGAGCGCATCGGCGGCGTCGAACATGGCATTGAACAGATGATCGCTCTGAACACCGGGCAGGGCGTAGATGGTCGAGATGCCATGGCCCAGGAGCGACCGGACAACAGCATCGCCTCCGCTCATCAGCGGCATGTATGGTCTCTCCATATTTGGGAGGCTGCAGGGGATACTTTCACCACTGCCTACTACGTTTCCTTCTTTTTGGCGTTTTGCGCTTTGGCATTCTGGATGGCGCGCCAGACGTTGTAGGGCGTCGCCGGCATCTTGATGTCGCGCACGCCGTAGTCGCGCAGCGCGTCGATGATGGCGCTGATGATGGTGGCAAGCGCTCCCGTGGTGCCACCTTCGCCGCCGGCTTTAATGCCGAACGGATTGGTCGGCGACAGCACCTCGGCGATTTCGGTGCGGAACGACGGCAGCGCGTCGGCGCGCGGCAGGCCGTAATCCATCAGCGAGCCGACGAGGGGCTGCCCGGAATCGGGCTCGACGTAGCACTGCTCCCACATCGCCTGGCCGATGCCTTGCACGACCGCGCCGTGGGTCTGGCCGTGCACGATCAGCGGATTGATGCAGCGGCCGACGTCGTCGACCGACGCGTAGCGGGTGAGCCTGACGTCGCCGCTGTCGGGATCGACCTCGACCTCGCAGACCGCGCAGCCGTTCGGAAACACCGGCTCGTGCATCTCGTTGTGGGTGACGACCGCGATGCCGTCCTTGAGATCGTCGGGCAGGGTGTGCTGAGCGGCCTCGCGGGCGAGCTCAAGGAAATCGAACGAGCGGTTGGTGTTGCGCGCCGAAAACCGGCCGTCGTCGAATTCGATCTGGTCCGGCGTCTTGCCGAGAATGGCGGCGGCGACGCGCCTGCCGCGCGCGATCAGATCGACCTTGGCCTTGGTGAACACGGTCGCCGCATGGCGCATCGAGCGACCGGAATGCGAGCCGCCGCCGGCTTTCACGATGTCTGTGTCGCCGACGATGATCTTCACGGTCTCGACCGGCACCGAGATGAGGTCGGCGACCACCTGGGCGAAGCTGGTCTCGTGACCCTGGCCGCTCGGTTGCGTGCCGATCACCACGTCGACCCGGCCCTCGGGCCGCACGTTGATGCGGGTTTCTTCGTTCGGTGCGCCGATCGATGACTCGACGTAGTTGGCGAGGCCTCGTCCGAGGAGCTTGCCGCGCTTGGCTGCCTCGCGCTTGCGCGCCGCGCAGCCCTGCCAGTCGGCGATCTCCATCGCCCAGTCCATGTTCTCGGCGTAGCGGCCGCTGTCGTAGATCATGCCGACGGCGTTGCGGTACGGCATGGCCTCGGGGGTAATGAGATTCTTGCGGCGCAGCTCGACCCGGTCGAAGCCGAGCTCGATGGCGGCGGTGTCGATCAGCCGCTCGATCGCGTAGGTCACCTCCGGCCGGCCGGAGCTGCGGTAGGCCTGGGTCGGCATGGTATTGGTGAACACCGCGAGCGCGCGCAGCGTCACCGCCGGGATGTCGTAGGAGCCGGGAATCAGGCCCGCGCCCTTGGACAGCGGCGAAAGCGAGACGCAGCGCGCGCCCAGGTTGCTGATATTGGTCGCCCGCATCGCCAGGAAGCGGCCGTCCTTGCGCAACGCCAATTCGACCCGGGTGACGAGATCGCGGCCCTGGTAATCGGTGAGGAAAGTCTCGGAGCGGGTCGCGGTGAACTTTACCGGCCGGCCGAGCTTGCGCGCCGCCCACAACGCCAAGCCGAACTCCACGAACAACCGGTTTCGCGTGCCGAAGTTGCCGCCGACGTCGTAGGACAGCACCCGCAGGTTCTCGGGCGGAATGCCGAGCACCGTAGCAGCCTCGCGCTTCTGCCGCACCGCGCCGCCGCTGCCGGCATGCAGCGTGAAGCGGCCGGTCTCGGCGTCGTATTGAGCAAGCGCCGCGCGCGGCTCCATGGTGACGCCGGTGACACGGTCGATGTGGAAGTCCATCGCGACGACGTGATCGGCGGCGGCGAAGCCACGGTCGGTGGCGTCGGGGTCGCCGAAGGCGGTATCGACCGCGATGTTGCCGGGCGCCTCGTCCCAAAGGAGCGGCGCACCGGGCTTCATTGCGTCTTCCGAATGGTAGACGCCGGGCAGCGGCTCGTACGTCACCTCGACCGCTTCGGCGGCGTCGAGCGCCTGCGCCAGCGTGTCGGCCACCACCATGGCGACCGCCTCGCCGACATGGCGGACCTTGTCGGGCGGCAGCAGCATGTGCGGGCCGGTGAAGATTTCGCCGCCGCCCGGGCCGTGCAGCTTCATGTCGAACTTGGTCCTGGGCACCGGATCGTGCGGGATCGGCTGGAGACCGTCGGCGACGCAGTCGGCGCCGGTGTAGACCCCGAGCACGCCCGGCATCGTCTTCGCCCGCGTGGCATCGATCGAGAGGATCCGGGCATGCGGGTGGGGCGTGCGCACCATGGCGGCGTAGGCCTGGCCCGGAACGCTGAAATCGTCGCTGAAACGGCCCCGGCCGGTGATCAGGCGCTGGTCCTCGTTGCG
Source organism: Xanthobacteraceae bacterium (assembly GCA_050179645.1). Taxonomy (GTDB): domain Bacteria; phylum Pseudomonadota; class Alphaproteobacteria; order Rhizobiales; family Xanthobacteraceae; genus VAZQ01. Next base: position 20,832 of record JBFXEX010000003.1, read on the forward strand.
GGGCAGCGGCTTGCCCACCGAGCGGAATTCGGTCGGGGCCGGCTCGATCGTGCTCCGCTGCGCCACGTCCGTCATCGCACCGCCTCCTTGCTACGAGGGATTTCTAGCATCGCGGGTCGCCCGCGCGGTAGCTCGGCGGCGGGTAGCGCAACTGCATGGGAGCCATTGCACAGCCTGCGGTCGAAAGCGCGTTCTTTTCGCGGCCGGATCACCTATACGTTGAAAGCGTGCGTCCGCGATTGCCGGACGCGCGCCGGCACGCCATCATGGACGCTGCGCCGCGTCGGAAGCACGCGGGGCCGGGGGAACCCGAAGGGCAAGGACGCAGAACAAGGATCGACGATGGCCGAACTGTTGGTGTGCAAGCATGGCGATATCGCTGAGGGCGGCGTGCGCATCGTACGCGATGGTGCGCTGGAAATCGGCGTGATCCGCCACGGCGGACACTACTACGCCTACCGCAACCATTGTCCGCACCAGGGCGGCCCGGCTTGCGAGGGCTTAAGGATGCCGCAGATCAAGGAACTGATCGACGAGCAGGGCGTCTATCACGGCAAGACCTTCGACGAGACCGATATGCACATCGTCTGTCCGTGGCACGGCTACGAATTCCATCTCTCCGACGGCGTGCACGTCGCCGACAAGCGCATCCGGCTGCAGAAATTCAAGGTCATCGAACGCGACGGAGACGTCTATGTCGCAGTCTGACGCGACGGCCTCGTTCGAGACGCTGGCCAGCGAGATCGCGGCGCTGTGTGCCGACGCCATCGAGCACAACCGGCTCGACGATATTCCCGACGACTCGCTCGGCCAGGTGTTCGCCAGCGTGGTGCGCCTGTTCGCCGCCAAGTCGCAGGCCGGTCCGGCGCCGCTGCCATTCGGCCGCAACAGCGGCGTCACCTCGACCGACGTGGTGATCGGCTGCAGCGCGATGCTCGACGCCGCCGGCCTCGCCGTGTTCGAGCTCGGCGCCTGGCAGGCGATGTCGCGGGTCGGCCGCCAGCCCAACGCGCGCAGCTAGTTTTCGAGATAGCAGAAAGGCTCAAGCCATGAACATTCATTCGCAGAACTTCCGCGATCTCGCCGCCGCCGAATTCGACACCACGACGCTGCTGGCGAATGCCGCCGAGCAGGCGGTGGCTCGCCGCTACGAAGACTTCTGCATCGTCGACGTCGACTGTCATCACTACGAGACCGAGGCGTTCCAGGAAATCATCCAGTACATGGACGATCCGGTGCTGCGCCACGAGGCCAAGTACCAGAGCATGGCGCGGCCCGGCATCGCCTCGGCCGACGGCTCCTACCAGGAACTCGGCGGCCGCATCACCCGCTATCCCGGCCGCCGCATCGAGAAGGTGCCGCCGGCGCCGCACCGCGACATCACGCTGATGCGGCGCTGGATGGACGCGATGGGCGTCGATATCGCCTGCATGTTCCCGACCCCGATGCTCAATCTCGCGGCCTGTCCGCGCGTGGAGGTCGAGGTCGCGCTGGCGCAAGCCTACAACCGATGGCTCTGCGAGAAAATTCTCGGCGAGGAGTCGCGCTTCAAGTCGATGCTCTACCTGCCGTTCAACGATCCCGAGGCCTGTTACAAGACCGTGCAGGAGTTCGCCGGCAAGAAGGGTGTGATCGGCTTCATGGTCACGGCAACGCACTACCGCGGCGTCTACGACAATGCCTACGCCAAGACCTGGGCGGCGATCCAGGAGAGCGGCATGCCGCTCGCGTTCCACGCGGCGTTCAACTGGGCGGACTCAGGCCTGTCGATTACCAACCGCTTCATCGCCGTGCACGCGCTTGGGTTCTGCTGGCACAACATGCTGCACCTGACCAACTGGATCGTGAACGGCATGCCGGAGCGGTTCCCGAAGCTCAAGACCATCTGGATCGAGTCCGGGCTCGCCTGGGTGCCGTTCCTGATGCAGCGGCTCGACAACGAATACATGATGCGCACCTCCGATTGTCCGCTGCTCAAGAAGAAGCCGTCGGACTACATGCGCGACATGTACTTCACCAGCCAGCCGATGGAGATGGTGGACAACCGCAAGGCGCTCGAACTGACCTTCGAGATGATCAAGGCGGACACCCAGCTTCTTTACTCGTCGGACTATCCGCACTGGGACATGGACCTGCCGTCGACGATCCACGACCTGCCGTTCCTCAGCGAGACCGCCAAGCGCAATATTCTCGGCGGCAACGCGCTGAAGCTGTTCAACCTCGAGCCAGTGCTGTCGGAGACCAAGCTCGCCCGCAAGGCCGCCGGCGCCGCGCAACAGCAGCCCGAGCTCAAGAAGGTCTTCGACATCGCGAGTTCACCGCAGGCGTAACGCTGCGATCGGTGCACGCTCGGTTGTCCGTTCGTCCCTGCTTCGAAAGCGGGGACCCAGCGCGCGAAGCGCACGCAAGAAGGCCTGGGTGACCGCTTTCGCGGTCACGAACGGAGAGATTCTGGTCCGAGCCGATCAGAGTCTAGTGATTATCGCGTGGCGTGCTGGTCTGCGCCACGCGCTGGAATTTGACGGCGGGCGTCAACACCATGCCGTCGGCAAGCTGTTCGACCATGCCGCGCTGGATGTCCTGCCAGGGTGTCTGGCTGGGTGGGCAATGGTAGCCGCCGCTTGCCTTCAGCTTCGCCTTCCGTGCCGCCAATTCCGGTTCAGGCAGCAGCACGTCGGCGGTGCCGGCATTGAGATCGATGCGCACGCGGTCGCCCGTTTCGAGCAGCGCAAGGCCCCCGCCGGCCGCCGCCTCCGGCGACGCGTTGAGGATCGAAGGTGAACTCGATGTGCCCGATTGCCGGCCGTCGCCGATACAGGGCAGGGACGTGATCCCTCGTTTGATCAGCGCCGCGGGTGGCTGCATGTTGACCACCTCGGCTGCGCCCGGATAGCCGACCGGCCCGGCGCCGCGGACGAACAGCAGCGTGTGTTCGTCGATTGCGAGCGCAGGGTCGTCGATGCGCCGGTGATAGTCCTCCGGGCCGTCGAACACGACCGCGCGGCCTTCGAACGCATTCAGGTCGTTCGGGTTCGACAGATAGCGGTCGCGGAAGTCCTGCGAGATCACGCTCACCTTCATGACGGCGGAGTCGAACAGGTTACCGTTGAGCACCTTGAAACCGGCTTGGTGCTTGAGCGGCTGGCCGTAGGGGCGGATCACGTCGGCGTCCTGTGCCTTGGCGTTCGCAGCGTTCTCGCCCACGGTCCGGCCGTTGATTGTCAGCGCATCGGCGTGGATGCGACCGGCGCCGGCGAGTTCGTGCAGCACCGCCGGCAGCCCGCCGGCACGGTAATAGTCTTCGCCGAGATATTTCCCGGCCGGCTGCATGTCGACCAGGAGAGGCACGTCGTAGCCGTGGGTCTCCCAGTCCCGGATCGTCAGTTCGACGCCGATGTGGCGTGCGATGGCGTTGACGTGGATCGGCGCATTGGTCGAACCGCCGATCGCGGAGTTGACCACGATGGCGTTCTCGAAGGCCTGACGTGTCAGGATGTCCGACGGCTTCAGATCCTCGCGCACGATCTCGACCGCGCGCACGCCGGTCTCGTAGGCAATCTGGCCGCGCTCGCGGTAGGTCGCCGGGATTGCAGCACAGCCGGGCAGGCTCATGCCGAGCGCCTCGGCGAGCGCATTCATGGTCGACGCAGTGCCCATGGTGTTGCAGTGGCCGGCCGATGGCGCCGACGAGGCGACCATCTCGATGAACTCGCGGTAGTCGATCTTGCCGGCAGCGTAAGCCTGCCGCGCCTTCCACATCGCGGTGCCGGAGCCCGAGCGCTCGCCCTTCCACCAGCCGTTGAGCATCGGGCCGCCCGACAGCACGATCGCCGGAATGTTGACGGTTGCGGCCGCCATCAGTGCCGCCGGGGTGGTCTTGTCGCAGCCGGTCGTCAGCACCACGCCGTCGAGCGGATAGCCGAACAGCACCTCGACCAGCCCGAGATAGGCGAGGTTGCGGTCGAGCGCCGCGGTCGGCCGCTTGCCGGTCTCCTGGATCGGGTGCATCGGAAACTCGAACGCGACGCCGCCCGCGGTGCGAATGCCTTCGCGGACGCGCTTGGCCAGTTCGATGTGGTGGCGGTTGCAGGGCGACAGATCCGAGCCGGTCTGCGCGATGCCGATGATCGGCTTGCCGGTCGTCAGTTCGTCGAGCGTCAGTCCGAAGTTGAGGTAGCGCTCCAGATAGAGCGCGGTCATGCCGGGGTTGTCCGGATTGTCGAACCAGAGCCGCGAGCGCAGCTTGCGGCCGCTTGGCATGGTCTCACTGGTTGGCATGAAGGCCTCCTTCAGTATCTGTGCCGTGTCCCGGGCGCAGCGCAGCACCGCTTTGGTGGTGCGCTGCAGACCCGGGACCGTAACGAACTCCGCGTCTTTGGTGGTCCGGGTCAACGCAGCAGCATTTCACGCTGCAGCGCGCCCGGGACACACTGATACCGGGCCCTAGGCCGGGGCCGCCGCTCCGGCACGCTGCAACATCTCGACGATCGCGGCCGGCGTGAGCGGCATGTCAGAGAAGCGTACCCCGAACGGCGACAGTGCGTCTTCGATTGCCGAGATGATCGCGGCCGGCGCGGGAATCGTGCCGCCTTCGCCCGCACCCTTGACGCCGAGCGGGTTGAGCGGGTTCGGCGTTTCGACGTGCTCGATCAGGCAGCCCGGCACTTCGGGCGCCGACGGCAGCAGGTAGTCCTGGAACGAGGTCGTCAGCGGCTGGCCTGACGCGTCGTACTTCATCCATTCGAAGAGCGCATTGCCGATGCCGTGCGCGACCCCGCCCTGGACCTGGCCGTCCACGATCATCGGATTGATCACGTTGCCGCTGTCGTGCGCCACCGTGTAGTTGATCAGCGTGACGCCGCCGGTCTGCGGATCGACCTCGACTTCGGCGACATGCGTGCCGTTGCAGTACGATGCCTGCGGCGGCGTGAAATATGCGGTGTGCTCGAGGCCCGGCGTCTGTCCGGGCGCGAACGAGAAGCCCGGCATGCCCTGCGCGAGTCGCGCCAGATCGCCGAGCGACATCGACGGCCGGTTGCCGCCGCGCGCAGTGGCGTGGCCGTCCTCGACGTCGATCTCGGTCCATGGCACGCCCATGACGCGGGCGGCGTGTGTGACGATCTGCTGGCGCACGTTCTGGCCGGCGATCATCGCCGAATTGCCGGCGTTGATCGCCTGGCGGCTCGCGAACGCGCCGACCCCTTGCGAAATCGCCGCGGTGTCGCCCGCGGTGAACACGATGTCCTCCAGCCGGCAGCCGACATTGTCGGCGACGATCTGTGTGAGCGTGGTGCGGGTGCCTTGGCCTTGCGCAGTCGCGCCAGTCATCACCGCCACCTTGCCGTTCGGCATGACGCGGATCGTCACGCCCTCGAACGGGCCGAGGCCGGTGCCTTCGACATAGTTGCCGATGCCGATGCCGATGTAGCGGCCCTCGGCGCGGGCCTTGGCCTGGCGCTCGCGGAAGCTCTCGTAGCGCGACAGCTCGACCGCGCGGGTCTGGCTCTTGGGAAAATCGCCGCTGGCATAGATCAGCGGCTTGCCGTCGCGGAACACGAGCCCGACCGAATAGGGCATCTGCTCGGGACGGATCATGTTGCCGGCGCGCACCGCGGCGCGGTCGAGCCCGAGCTCGCGCGCGACGCGATCCATCAATCGCTCCATGGCGAACACCGCCTGCGGCCGTCCGGCGCCGCGCACCACGGTGGTCGGCACCCGGTTGGTGAAGACGACGCTCAATTCGATCTTGTAGGCCGGCACCACGTACGGCCCCGGGAAGGTCGTCGCCGCGATGTAGGGCGCGATGATGCCCCACGGCACGAAGGCGCCGGTGTCGTGCCACATCTTGCCACGCAGCCCGAGGATCGTGCCGTCGTCGTCGACCGCGATGGCGATGTGCCAGACTTGGTCGCGCTCCTGCGTGGCGCTGAGGAAATGCTCGCGGCGGTCCTCCTGCCACTTCACCGGGCGGTCGAGCTTCATGGCCGCGGCCGGGATCACCGCTTCCTCGGCGTAGAACGGCGCCTTGGTGCCGAAGCCGCCGCCGACCGCGGGCGCGATGACGCGGATCGACTCGACGTTGCGTTCGAGCATGTCAGCGAGCGTGCCGCGGGCAAGATGCGGGGTCTGCGTCGCCGACCAGACGGTGAGCTGGTCCGCGCCCGCGTCGTAGTTCGCCAGTACGGCGCGGCCTTCCAGCGTCATGGCGGCGCCGCGATGCAGAAACAGCTCGTCCTCGAACACGTGCGGCGCATTGGAGAAGGCGGCATCGACGTCGCCGTAGCTCATCGGCACGAACGCCGCGAGGTTGCTGGCGAGGTCGCTGTGGACGCGCGGCGCATTGGGCCTTGCGGCATCACGGCAGTCGCTGACCGAGGGCAGCACGTCGAAATCGACCGCGACCGCAGCGGCGGCGTCCTCGGCGATGTAGCGGTCGTCCGCGATGACGACCGCGATGGTCTGGCCGACGTAGCAAACTTCGTTGCGCGCCAGCGCAAGCTGGGTTCGCGGCGCGGTGATCGCCGGGTTCGGCACCAGCATCGGAATCTGGCCGTTGGCCATGCGCACCGGCAGGTCGTCGGCGGTGAAGACCGCGTGTACGCCGGGCATCGCGCGGGCCGCGCTGGCGTCGATCGACCGGATGCGGGCGTGCGGGTGCGGGCTGCGCACAAAGCAGGCTTCGAGCGTGCCGGCGAGCTTGATGTCGTCGACGAAACGGGCGCTGCCCGTCAGCAGCGCGGCGTCTTCGAGGCGCGCGACGCGGGCGCCGAAATGTTTTGCGCCCATGGCTGGTCCCGGCAGGCGAGGTGACATCAAACGATACACGGTGCGCCCCGCATTGCAATCGCGGGGCAAATCGTTTGAGCGCGCTCCGCTCCCTCGGCATTCCAGGGCGGCCAATGCAGGCAAGTTTACGCAACCCGCGTAAGCTTGGCTGCGTGGGCCGAACCCGGAATCCATTTTTCCCCTATAGTCGGGCACTGGATTCCGGGTTCCGGCCTGTGGCCGGCCCCGGAATGACGATAGAGAGAGCCCCGAATGCTCGATACAAACACGCAGGCTAGTCGCACGACAGGCGCGGGCAGCCCGCCGCTCGATTTCCAGCAGCATCTCGCCGCGCTGGAGGCGCAGGGCCTGCTCGTGCGCATCGATCGGCCGATCGACAAGGACAGCGAGCTTCATCCGCTGGTGCGCTGGCAGTTTCAGGGCGGGCTCGCCGAGACGCAGCGGCGCGCGTTCCTGTTCACCAATGTCACCGACGCCGCCGGCCGCCGTTACGACATCCCGGTGGTGGCGGGCGCGCTTGCGGCCTCGCCGGGCATCTACGCGGTCGGCATGGGCCGTCCGGTGGAGGAGATCGAGGCCGCCTGGCTCAACGGGATCGCGCATCCGATCCCGCCGGTTGTCGTCTCGTCGCCGGCCTGCCAGCAGGTGGTGATCACGGGCGACGATCTGCGTGGGCCGGGCCGGGGGCTCGCGTCGCTGCCGGTGCCGATCTCGACGCCGGGCTTCGACGCCGCACCGTACCTGACCGCGACGCTCTGCATCACCCGCGATCCCGACACCGGCATCGCCAACATGGGCACCTACCGGGCGCAGCTCAAAGCCACCGACCGGCTTGGCGTGCGCATGGCGTCGCGCATCGGCGGCGCCGGCGGCTATCTGCATTGGCAAAAGCACAAGAAGCGCGGCACGCCGATGCCGTGCGCGATCGTGATCGGCTGCGCGCCGGCGGCGATGTTCACCGGCGGCATGAAGTTGCCGATCGATCTCGACGAGATGGCGGTGGCGGGCGGGCTCGCCGGCGAGCCGATCCGCGTCGCCAGGGCCGCGACCGTCGACCTGCTGGTGCCGGCCGACGCCGAGATCGTGATCGAGGGGCTGATCGATCCCGACCTGCTCGAGCCCGAGGGGCCGTTCGGCGAGAGCCACGGTCACGTCGCGCTCGAAGACTTCAACATGTCGATGCAGGTGACGGCGATCACCCACAAGCGCTCGCCGATCTTCGTCTCGATCGTCAGCCAGGTGACGCCGAGCGAGTCGAGCGTGCTCAAGAAGGTGGCGATGGAGCCGCTGTTCCTGACGCACCTGCGCGACCATCTCGGCATCAAGGGCGTGCGGCACGTCACCCTGCACGAGCCGCTGTCCAATCTTCGCAAGGTGATCTTCGTGCAGTACGCACACGGCACGCCGCGCACCGAGGTCTGGCGCGGCCTGCAGGGTGCGTCCTCGCTGCTCGCCGACTGCGGCAAGATCTGCATCGCGGTGAGCGAGGACATCGACCCGAAGAATGCCGACGCGGTGTTCTGGTCGCTCGCCTACCGCGCCAACCCGGTCGAGGATGCGTTCATTGCGCCGCACCGCTCGGCCGGGCACGGCCCGAAGTCGGGGCCGCGGCACGAGGAATCGTCACTGCTCATCGACGCCACGCTTAAGCACACGGCGCCACCGCTCGCATTGCCGAAGCGCGACTACATGGAGCGGGCGCGCGCGATCTGGGAGGATCTGCAGCTGCCGCCGCTCACGCCGCAGCCGCCGTGGCACGGCTATTCGCTGGGCGACTGGGCGGAGCGCTGGGACGTCTATGCGGAGCGCGCGGTTGCGGGCTGCTGGGAGGAGAGTGGTGCCGAGACATTCGTCCGCCGCCGCGGCGGCCTCACGCCGGAAACGCCGGTCAGAGAGGTGGAGTGACAGTAAGGGTAACGAGAGGAGCCTCAGTATCGCGCCGGGCTCAGTGTGCTCCTCCCCCCCCCCCAAGGGGGGAGGGGACGATGTGGCTCGGTCCTAACAGTTCTGTCGGGAGGGATACGCGGCGAAGGGAGGTCCCTAAACCACCACGGTGAGTTGCTTGGCGGCGCGAGTAATGCCGGTATAGAGCCAGCGGTCGCGGCTGTCGGGAAATGCGAACGACTCGTCGAACAACACCACGTCGTCCCATTGCGAGCCCTGCGCCTTGTGGACGGTCATCACGTAGCCGTAGTCGAACTCGTCGTAGGGCTTGCGCTGCGGCCATTCGAACTGCTCGATGCCGCCGGTGAAGCATTCCGAGCGCACCGACACCTTGACGCCGCGGCTGCCCAGGTTCTCGTCCGGCTTGAGTTGCAGCTTGAGAATTGAGCGGCGTGTGCCCGGCCGCTCCTTCACCAGCCAGAGCCCGCCGTTGAACAAGCCCTTGCGGCGGTTGTTGCGCAGGCAGACCAGCTTGTCGCCCGCCATCGGCAGCGGCTCGGCGAAACCGCGGTGCTCACGCATGCGCATGTTGTACTTGCGGCGGGTGGCGTTGCGCCCGACCAGCACCTGGTCGGCGTCGATCACGCGCTGCGGATCGAGATTTTCGCGCCGCACCACCTGGGTCTCGCCGTACAGACCTTCGTCGAGGCGGTTGCCGGCGCGCACGTCCATGGAGAGCCGCACGATCGGATCGTCCTGCGCCTGCCGGTGCACCTCGGTCAGCATCACGTCGGGCTGGGCATCCGTGAAGTAGCCGCCGCCCTGGATCGGCGGCAGTTGCGCCGGGTCGCCGAGCACCAGCACCGGCACGCCGAACGACATCAGGTCGCGGCCGAGTTCCGGATCGACCATCGAACATTCGTCGATCACGATCAGCTTGGCCTTCGAGGCCGGAGCGTCGTCCCACAGGTCGAAGCTCGGTACCTCCTCGCCGCTTTCGCGCGCCTTGTAGATCAGGCTGTGGATGGTCGACGCGCTGTTGCAGCCTTTCCTTCGCATCACCAGCGCGGCCTTGCCGGTGAAGGCGGCGAACAGCACCTTGCCGTCGACGCCCTCGGCGATGTGCTTGGCGAGCGTGGTCTTGCCGGTGCCCGCATAGCCGAACAGGCGGAAGATCGACGGCGTGCCGTTCCGGCCGGGCTTGGCGGCGAGCCAGTCGGCAACTGACTTGAGAGCGTTGTCCTGATGCGGCGTGAAGACTGGCATTTGCGGCGGTCGCCCTGCGGTCCGATTAGAACATATAGGGAACAAAAGTCAATCTGGCGCGTATCAGTTTGGAATTTTCGCTCACGATGCGGATGTCTCAGCCGTCGCCGATCGAACGAATGACCCGCGCCGGATTTCCTCCCACAAGAGCATTCGGGGGAACGTCCTTGGTGACGACCGACCCCGCGGCCACAACCGAGTTTTCTCCAATCGTCACACCGCCGACGACCGTTGCGCCGGCTGCGACCCAGACGTTTCGTTCAATCACGATGGGATTTCCGATTGTGACGGCGCGGCGCTGCGAAGGCTCAAGGGGATGGCCCGACGTGATGATGTTGACGTTCGGTCCGATAATCACATCGTCCGCGATATCGAGGCCGCCAAGGTCGTAGAACGTGCAGTTCTGATTGACGAAGACATTGCGTCCCACCCGGATCTCGTCCCCGCCGGTAGTGTAGAACGGCGGAATGAGCAAGAAATTCTCGTCCACCTTTTGGCCGATGAGTTCGCTGAACACGGTCCGGATTTCTTCCGCGTCGTTGAACGTCAAACGGTTTAGTCTGGCAGTGATTGCCATCGCCCGTCTGGTATTCGCGACCATGGCCGCCGATTCCGGCGTCCTCCGGTGAACGATCTTGATACCGTCTTTAATTCGCATTCATCCTCGGCCCAACTGAGCGCGTGTTCCGGCGCGTGAGGCGGCACCGCGAATCGTTAGTGTAACTGCAATGCGGAAGGGCCGGAATCCACCGATCCGAAAATTCAAACTGAACCACTGCCCAATCTGCCGGCGGCTCCACGCTCGCCAGAGACTCGCCGGGAGGATTTGGTAGGCGGTCGGGTGCGCGGGCAGTCTACGCAGCGAGCGCGGGCGTGAAATTCATCAGACCGACGCCGGTAGCCCAGGGCTGCACCGCCTCGTAGGCCACGACTTCTCCCTTGCGGCCGCCGAGCGCGCCGACGAGCGCGACCCAGCTCAGCAGCTCGAACGCGCCTGCGCCCGCCTTGGCGAATTCGGCGCGGCTATAGCGGCTGAGCCGCTCGCCGTCGCCGTCGACCATGGCGGCAAGGAAATGGCGGTCGAACTCGGTGTCGATGATGCCGTGGTTCTTCTCGCCCGGATCGTGCGACAGGCCGCCGGTCGCGATCAGGCCGATCCGCTTCTGCGACTTTGCCGCGACTTCGCCGATGACGCGGCCGAGTTCGAAGCACCGCCGTGCGGCCGGCTGCGGCGAAGCAAGCGTGTTGAAGATGACCGGAACGACCGGGCGGTCCATGCGCGGCGCGATGAAGTGGAGCGGCACCATCGTGCCGTGATCGAACTCAAGCTCATGCGCGAAGCTCGGCTCGAAGCCGCTGTCGTACGCCGCCGCGATCAACTCGCCCGCGAGTTCAGGGTCGCCTTTGACAGTCTGCCGCTCGATCTTGAGCCACGGCTCGATCGGGCCGCTGTAGTGCTCGGCCTTGCCGATACAGAAAGCGCCGATGTGGTCGAGGAAGAAGTTCGCCCAGTGCTCGGAGGTGAGCACGATCAGCGTCTCGGTGCCGCTGGCGTCGAGTTCCTGCCGCAGTTTCTCGAAGCCGGCAAAGACCCGGTCCTTCTGGTCGACGGGAGCGGCTTCCGCCCAGGCGGTCATGCCGGGCACGTGGCTGGCGGCGCAGGCAAACGTGATCGGCATTGCTATTCTCCTCGGAGAGCCTTGATGTATTCCGGGTCGGACATCTTGTGCATGATCGTAAAGGGCCGCAGCAGCAGGCCGTGTACGCCCAACGCGTAGAGCGTCCGCACGTCGAAGTTCACCAGTGCCTCGCGTTCCGCAGGCGTCAGGTCGTAGCCCTCGGCGAACTTCGCGGGCGACTGGAAATAGGCCTCGCGGCAGTTGGGCTTGCGGTTCACGTCGCGGATCAGTTTCTGCAGGACATAGGCGCTCATGGTGATTCCGGAGCTCGCGATTTGCCGCATTCTGGCGTCGCGATGCACCTCCTTCAAGTGCGCCGCGGTGTCTATATGATGGCGGCGCACAGGAGGCGACCATGGACGAAGACGTGTTCAACGCCAGCATCCGGAAATTTCTCAAGACGCTCGGCGTCAGCGCCCAGCGCGAGATCGAGAAGGCGGTACGTCAGGCCGTGGCCGACGGCAAACTTAAGGGCAACGAAACCTTTCCCGCCAAGGCGGTGATCACGCTCGGCGGCCTCAATTTCGCGCACGAGATCAGTGGCGAGATTGAGCTGGGCTAAGGTGCCGGTGGCTCGCTGCGGTCCGAGGCGGCTTCATCCAACGGCAGCAAATTATCTCCGTCATGCCCGCGCTTGTCGCGGGCATCCACGTCTTGTTTTGCGCAACGGCTTCAAAGACGTGGATGGCCGGGACATAGGCGGAGCAAAGCGACGCCGTCCTTCGGACGGCTATGCCCGGCCATGACGGTGCAGTGAGTTTCCCGGTCCGACCGGCGGCCGCGGTCAGTCGACAATCACGCCGCTGGCCTTGATCGGACCCGCCCACTTGGCGATCTCTTCCTTCAGGAACTGGCCGAGGTACTCGGGCGTCGCCCGGTCGTTCGACACGATCATGGCGCCGAGCTGGCCCAGCCGGTCACGCACCGCCGGCGTGTTCATCGCCTGGACCACGGCGCCGTTGAGCTTCTTCACGACCTCGGCGGGTGCGTTCTTCGGCAGAAAGACCGCGTTCCAGGTATAGGCTTCAAGTTTCGGGGTGCCTTGCTCGATCCCGGTCGGCACGTTCGGCAGCGCGGGCGAGCGCTCCTTGGTCATGATGGCGATCGCCTTCACGGTGCCGCCGTCGACCTGCGGCTTCGCCGTGCTGATGACTTCGCACATGTAGTCGATGCGTCCGCCCTGCAGATCCTGCATCGCCGGACCGGTGCCGCGGTAAGGCACATGCGTGATGTCGACACCGATCAGATAGTTGAGCAGCACGCAGCCGAGATGTGTGGCCGAGCCCGCGCCCGCCGAGCCGTACTGCATTTTGGCTTGGTTCGCCTTGGCGTAGGCGATGAATTCCTTGAGGTTGTTGACCGGCAAATTCTTGCGGGTGATGAGGACGATCGGAACCTCGGCAATCAGCGCGACCGGGGTGAAATCGGTGACCGAGTTGTAGAGCGGCTTCTTGTACATGGTCTGGCTCTGCGCCTGCGTGCCGACCGTTCCGACGCCGAAGGTGTAGCCGTCCGCCGACGCATCGGCCACGCGCTTCATGCCGGTCATGCCACCGGCGCCGCCGATGTTCTCGACGATCACCTGCTGGCCCAAGGCTTCGCTCATGCGCTGCGCCACGACCCGGCCGAGCACGTCGGTCGGCCCACCGGCCGCGAACGGAATGATCATCGTTACCGGCCGGGTCGGATAGTTCTGCGCCAGCGCGACGCCGGTCGCAGCCACGACCAGACCCAAAGCGATCGCCGAAACTCTCTTGAGCATTTTAATCCTCCACATTTGGCGGCACCCTTACGCTACTCGCAACGCCGGTCAAGGCACGCGATGACGCGGCATTCTCCGGTTACTTGTGGCGAACCATGCGGACGCGTAAGACCGTCGGCAGGTCATCGAGGACATGCGCGTTCCATGAGTGGACAGCTCACCATCCGGGTCGCCATCGCCGGTCTTGGTTCGATCGGGCGGGTGCTGGCACGTCACCTAGCGGATGGAATGCCGGGGCTGACGCTTGCCTGCGCGGCGGTCGGCGACCGTTCCAAGGCGCAGGACTGGCTCGATTCCGAGCGCATCGTCTGTCCGCTGGTTGAGCTTCAGGAGTTCCCTGTTCACGCCGATCTTGCGGTGGAATGCGCGCCGAGCGCGATGATCGAAGGCATCTGCCGGCCGATGCTGGAGGCCGGCAAGCGTGTCATGGTGCTGTCCGCCGGAGCGCTCCTGCCGCGCCCGGAACTCGTCGACCTGGCGAAGGCGCACGGCGGCCAGATCATCGTGCCCACCGGCGCACTGCTTGGTCTCGATGCGGTGACTGCGGCGGCCGAGGGGGTCATCCACTCGGTCCGAATGGTGACGCGAAAGCCGCCGCGCGGGCTCGCCGGCGCGCCCTACCTGGTGCAACACGGGATTTCGGTCGAGGGGCTCAATGAGCCGAAGCGGGTGTTTGCCGGCACGGCCCGTGACGGAGCGGCGGGGTTCCCCGCCAACGTCAATGTGGCGGCGGCACTCTCGCTGGCCGGGATCGGTCCGGACCGGACCCTGATGGAGATATGGGCCGACCCGGCGGTCGAACGTAACTGCCACAATATCGAGGTCGACAGCGATTCCGCCCGGTTTTCCCTTGCGATCGAGAATATCCCCTCCGAGAACCCCAAAACTGGGCGGATCACCGCCCTGTCCGTGCTGGCAGCCCTCCGGAAGCTGAGCGCGCCCCTGCGGGTTGGAACCTAGGTTAACAAGATTTTTCTTTTCAGGCGCCTGGAGCCCTCGAAGATGCCGTCAGGAGCGGTCTGGTGATATGCTACCGGGAGCTTGCCGGAATGGCTCAAAAGCTGTTTATCCTATTGATTTTTATTCAATAAATGGTCGACATGGCGGGCCGCCGCCGACACCCGGAAAGGCCGCCGATCCGGGGCCCGATGGTATCGCCCTTCGCGAAATGGCACAGTTTCTGTTTGTCATCTGTGTGGCGGAACCGTGAACCCGACTGCCACGCCCCGCGACTAACCCACGAGTCGACCGTCCAAATCCGATGCAAGCCACATCAGACGAGGTGTTGATCGGACGGATCGCGGGCGGAGACCGACTCGCGATGCAGGTGCTGTTTGCTCGTCATCACGTCCGGGTGTTCCGGTTCGTGGTGCGGCTGGTGAAGAACGAGAGTACGGCCGAAGACCTGATCAGCGACGTGTTTCTGGACGTTTGGCGGCAGGCTGGTCGGTTTGAAGGGCGTTCCGCGGTCTCGACCTGGTTGTTGTCGATCGCGCGGTTCAAGGCGCTGTCGGCGTTGCGGCGCCGGCCGGACGAAGAACTGGATGAAGATACCGCGGGGGCGATCGAGGATCCGTCAGACGATCCGGAGATTGCCCTGGAGAAGAAGGATAAGAGCACGCTGATCCGGAAGTGCCTGTCGGGTCTTTCGGCGGAGCACCGCGAAGTTGTCGATCTCGTTTACTACCACGAGAAGTCCGTGGAGGAGGTCGCTGAAATTGTCGGAATTCCGGAGAATACCGTGAAGACGCGCATGTTCTACGCGCGCAAGAAGCTCGCTGAGCTGCTCAAGGCGGAAGGAATTGAAAGAGGTTGGCCATGAACATGATGAATAAAGAGCCAGAGCGCCATGAGATCGAAGCTTTGCTGCCGTGGCATGCCGCCGGCACGCTGAACCGCCGCGACGCCGACCGGGTCGAGCAGGCGCTGGCGGGCGACCGGGAACTGCGCCGCCGTTTCGACATCGTCCGCGAGGAACTCTCCGAGACCATCCATCTCAACGAGACGCTGGGTGCGCCATCTTCGCGGGCCATGGAGAAGCTGTTTGCCGCCATCGACGCCGAGGGGGTGCGCACGCCGACGCGCCGCGCTTCATTCGATCTCGCCGGCCGGATTTCCGATTTCATGTCGGGCTTTAGACCGCGAACGCTGGCCTGGTCGGCTGCTGCTGCTGCTCTTGCTCTTGTTGTGCAGGCCGCGGTCATTACCGGCGTCGTGATGAAGGAACAAGGCGGCGTCGCCGGCCACACCTATGGAACTTCCTCGTTCGAAGAGGCCCCCCCGGAGGGTGCCTATGCGTTAGTTCGGTTCGCGCCGCAGGCGAGTTCGTCCGACATCACTAATTTCCTTGGCGCGCACATGGCAACGCTGGTGGATGGTCCGAAGGCGGGCGGCCTCTACCGCATCCGATTCGCTGGCGCGAGCGTGCCGAAGGACCAGGTGAGCAAGATGATTCGGCGGATGCAGGAACAGACCAAAGTCGTGAGCTTTATCGCTGCGGCGGAGTGACCTGACGGGCGAAATTTGTCGCCTGGCGGAGCTTGCGGACACGCAATCCAGCCTTGAAATTCGAATTAAAACATAGCAATTTCAATTAGTTATTTAATACCACCAGTAGTCTCTGTTGTATTTCGATGACACCTGGGATATTTTCTTCATCCGATTTGAACCTTTGTGCATTAATCAGCGACCAATACCAGAACCGGCTTCGACATGGCCGGAAACAGCCCCGATCGGCGCTCACGCCCCCCCGATCCCCTGCGCCGATCTGCGACCCGCCCGGATTTCCCCGTCCGGGCGGGTCAGTTTTCTGGTTGAACCCTACCGTCGTTTTCTGGTTGAACCTTACCGTCGCCGCCGACGACTAATGATCGAAGCGGCCCGACGGCCGAGAGTTAGACGAGCCCCCGATCGGCGCTACACGCCCCCCGATCCCCTGCGCCGATCCGACCCGCCCGGATTTCCCCGTCCGGGCGGGTCACTTTTGGGGTTCTGTGTTCGTCGGCGAACTCGCGGATGCCCGTGCCCGTGTCGCGAACCCGCAACGTCCAAATACCAATCCGACGATGACATCGCATCGCGCAGAATGCGTTCAAAACTGTCTTCGGCGCTCACTCGCCGGTTGTCTGGGCGGCCTTCGCGCGTAACCATAGTACCGACTGATTCGCAGGCTCGGCGTCCGCACCACGATGGCGAAATGCTTTACCGGGGCACTCGATGCGGTGTCGCACAAGTGGCGCCGTTTGGCCGAGCGCCGGCAGGCGGACCTCATTGAACTGTCTCACAGCGGTCGCTGGAAGCGTTACTACACGGAAGAGCAATTCCTCCGGTACATGCGCGAGGCAGCTCAATTGACGGAACGCTGGGCCGCGATAGCCCCGCCCGCCGCGGAAGCGGCTCTCAGGGACGGTGCCCCCGCGTCTGATGCGGCTGCGCCGGTTCCCGTACGGCGTGATGCGGCTTAGCTGGCCGCGAACGCCAGGGCTGCTTGCGGCGCCGCGGCGGTCTTCTTTATGCTAGCCGTCTCGCCGCCTCCAACCCAACCATGTGACATGTCCAGCGCCTTGTTCTCCCCGACCCGGCTTGCCGGTCTCGAACTCGCGAACCGAATCGTGGTCTCGCCGATGTGCCAGTACAGCGCCGACGACGGTGTCGCCTCGGACTGGCACCTCAATCATCTCGGCATGCTGGCCAATTCAGGCGCCGCGCTGGTCGTGGTCGAAGCGACCGGCGTCGAACGGCGGGGCCGCATCACGCATGGGTGCCTCGGCATCTACTCCGACGATTGCGAGGCTGCGCTGGCCCGGGTGGTGGCGCATTGCCGCCGCTATGGCACCTCCAAGCTCGGCATCCAGATCGGCCATGCCGGGCGCAAGGCTTCGGCGTCGCGGCCATGGGAAGGCAGCCGCTCGCTTGCGCCGGGCGAAGACGCCTGGGAGACCATCGCGCCGTCGGCAATTCCATTCGGTCCCAATTGGCACGTCCCACGCGAGATGACGCCCACGGACATGGATCGGGTACGCGAGGCTTTCGTCGCCGCCGCGCGCCGCGCCGTTCGGGCCGGCATTGATGCGATCGAACTGCATGGCGCCCACGGTTATCTTCTTCACAGCTTTGTCTCGCCGATCTCGAACAAGCGGACCGACGGATATGGCGGCACGCTTGAGGCGCGGATGCGCTTCCCGCTCGAAGTCGCCAAGGCGGTGCGGGCGGTGGTGCCGGCAACACTGCCGCTCGGCGCGCGCATCACTGGCCACGATTGGATCGACGGCGGATTGACGCCGGACGATGCCGTGACATTTGCGAAGTCGCTGAAGGGAGAGGGGCTCGATTTCGTTTGCATCTCGTCGGGCGGAGTTAGCACGGATTCGCGTCCCGCTCAGGTTGCGGCCCTCAATGTTCCATTTGCCGACAAGGTGAAGCGGGAGGCCGGTATCTCGACGCGCGTTGTCGGGCTGATCTCGACGCCGAAGCAGGCCGAAGCCATCATCGCGGACGGCAAGGCCGACATGGTCGCGCTGGCGCGAGGCTTCCTCGACAACCCGCATTGGGCCTGGCACGCCGCGCAATCGCTCGGGGATGACATCCCGCGGCCGCCCCAGTATCAGCGCGCCGCCCCCAAAGTATGGCCGGGAGCGAGTTACCGCGACTAGTGTGGCGGTTCAGAAGTCCGCATCATTCTTGCCGCGAGTCCCAGATGCGGATTTCTGAACCAAAGCCACACTAGATCAATATGTTGCTAGTGTCCTTCGATTCCGAAGTTCGCAGATGTGCGCGCTGGAGAATGATGCGGACTTCGGAATCGGGACACGAGGCGAATACCCTAACGCGCTCCGACCGCTGCCGCGTCACACGGTAACCTTGATTTGCCGCGCTAACCTTGATTGACGACGGTAGGGCGGGATGCGCGATCCCCGCGCGACAGCGAATCCGCTTTGTTGCAGGATGCGCCGGTTGTGGAGCAAGTGAGTCCGGCATGTTGCGCGTCAACCTGATGATCGGCGACCGGGAGTTGTCCGCGGCCGACGGTCGTACGTTCGACCGCCGCGACCCGATGACCGGGGAGATCGCCTCGCAGGCTGCGGCCGCCACCATTGCGGACGCGGTTGCGGCTGCCGAGGCCGCGGCCCGCGCCTTTCCTGTCTGGTCGGCAAACGGTCCCGGCGAGCGACGCTCGCTGCTGAATGCCGCTGCCGATCTCATCGACGGTCGGGCCGAGGATTTTTCCGAGGCGATGATCGCCGAGATCGGCGCGACGCCGGCATGGTGCGAATTCAACGTCAGGATGGCGGCGCAGATGTTGCGCGAGGCTGCTGCGGTCACGACGCAGATCGTCGGCGAGGTGATTCCCTCCAACGAGCCAGGTCGCGTGGCGATGGCGATCCGCCAGCCGGCCGGAGTCGTGCTCGGGATCGCGCCTTGGAACGCGCCCCTGAGTCTCGGGATCAGGGCGATTGCGATGCCGCTTGCGTGCGGCAACACCGTCATCCTCAAAGCGTCGGATCTGTCGCCGGCGACCCATCGCCTGATTGGCACGGCGTTGCGCGATGCCGGGTTTCCACATGGCGTGGTCAATGTCGTGACCAACGCGCCGGGCGATTCCGGCAAGGTGATTGAGACGCTGATCTCGCACCCGGCCGTGCGACGGATCAACTTTACCGGCTCGACGCAGACCGGGCGATTGATCGCCGAAACCGCAGCGCGCTATCTCAAGCCCATCCTGCTCGAACTCAGCGGCAAGGCGTCATTGGTCATTCTCGACGACGCCGATCTCGATGCGGCGGTGGCCGCCGCCGCCTTCGGGTCGTTTGTCAATCAGGGCCAGGTTTGCATGTCGACCGAGCGCATAGTGATCGACGAGAAGGTAGCGGACCTGTTCGTGGAGAAATTTGCCGCCAAGGCGCGTTCCCTCGTCGCGGGTGATCCGCGCGAAGGCGACGTGGCGCTGGGCTCACTGGTCAACGCCGAGGCGGTGGCGCATGTGCGCGCCCTGATCGACGATGCGGTCGGCAAGGGCGCGCGGCTGCTTGCAGGCGGCGCCGTCGACGGCACCGTCATGGCGGCGACCGTACTCGATCGCGTGACTCCCTGGATGCTGGTTTATGGCGAAGAGTCATTCGGTCCCGTCGTCGGCATCGTCCGAGCGAAGGACGATGATGATGCGGTGCGCATCGCCAACGACACCGAATACGGGCTCTCTGCCGCGGTGTTCAGCCGTGATATTGACCGGGCCATGGCGGTCGCAAGGCGCATCGAGTGCGGGGTCTGCCATATCAACGGCGCCACCGTCTATGACGAGGCGCAGCTTCCGTTCGGCGGCACCAAGTCGTCCGGCTACGGCCGCTTCGGCGGCCGCGCGGCGGTCGACGAATTCACCGAACTGCGCACGATCACGATCGCGAACGGTCCGCAGACCTATCCGTTCTGACCCGCACGTCGTCGGCGCGGTCGGAATCCTCGGAATCGAATTTTCGGCTCTTGGTAGGGTGTGCCTCCACCGCTTCGCGGCATGCTGACGGCTGAGTTGCCCGATGGACGCGTTCGTCTTCACTGCCGTGCTTGTTGCCGCCGCCTGTCATGCGGGCTGGAATGCCGTGATCAAGCGCGGGCTTGATCCACTCGCCACCACGGCGCTGATCTCGATCGGCGCCGCCGCGGTCGGGCTCGCGGTGCTGCCGTTCGTCGGGCTGCCGGCCCCCGCATCATGGCCGTGGGCGGTCGCTTCGGTGCTGATCCATCTGTTCTATTTCGCGGCGCTGATCGAGAGCTACCGCGTCGGCGACATGAGCCAAGTCTATCCGATCGCGCGCGGCTCGGCGCCGTTGATGACGGCAGTCGCGACCACTGCACTGGTCGGCGAGCGCCTGGGTCCCTTCGGATGGGGCGGGATCGTTCTACTGGGGGCCGGTGTGCTGCTGATCTCGTTGCGCGGCGGGCGCGATCTCGCCCGGCTCGACCGGCGCGCCGTTGGATTTGCATTGTTCACCGCGGTGACGATCTGCGCCTATTCGGTGGTGGACGGCGTCGGCGCGCGCAACGCAGGCAGCGCTACGGCGTATTCGGTCGTCCTGTTCGTCGGCATCGGTCCTGTCATGGCGATCTACGCGTTGGCCCGCCGCGGGCCGGTGCTGTTCGCCATGATGCGCGCCCATTGGCACACCGGGCTGGTCGGCGGAGCGCTGCAGTTCGGCTCGTATGGCGTTGCGATCTGGGCGATGACTCTCGCGCCGATTGCGATCGTCGCTGCACTGCGCGAGACCAGCGTCCTATTCGGCGCCGTGATCGCAATCGTCGTGCTCAAGGAGCCGTTGCGGGCCAACCGCGTCATCGCGGCGGTCATGATTTTGGTTGGGCTGGTGCTGATGCGGCTCGCTTGAGAGCCGGTCAGGGCAGCAGCCCTCCAAGGCCGCACGCCCGCAGGCGGTCGAGGTCCTCCGGCCGATCGACGTCCCAGAGCGTCACCGGCTCCTGCCAGGAGAGTTTCGCCTCTCGAAGCCGGCGGCGGGTTTCAGTCATCACCTGCGGCGTGCTCCAGGTCATGTCCGCGAACAATGCGGCCTCGGCGCGGCGCGCGCCGATCAGCACATAGCCGCCATCCTCGGCCGGAAACAGTACGACGTTGGTGCCATCGCGCAGCATCTCGGCGGCGGTCCGCAGATCGTCGGAACCGAGCACCGGGCAATCGGTCCCGATCACCAGTGCCGGACCTTTGGCCGCCGCGAGTGCTGCCAGCATGCGTGCACCGAGATCGCCATTGGGCTGCTGCATGAGCCCGATGCCGCGGGCTCGAACGGCGGCAAATGCCGCATGGGTCGCATCGGGTGCACCCCACAGCGTCACCGGACCGGTCGCAGCGGCGCACGCGGTCTCAACTGCGCGCGCAGTCAACGACTGTTGGAAGCTGGCCGCACCCTCGGCGCCGAGCGCTGGGATCAGCCGCGTCTTGGCGAAGCCGGGGATCGGCGCCTTGGCGAGGATCGCGATTGAGACCGGCTCAATCGCCGACATGGCCGTAAAGCTGCGCCAGGTCTTTCGGGTCGGCGCCGAAGAAGTAGGCGAGCCGCAATCGCCACATCAGCAAAATGGTGTTGATCATGCCGCGCTTTTCCCAGCGGCGGGCGGAGGTGATGACGCGTTCGCGCAGGCACAGCGGCGGGCCGATGCGCTTGAGCAGTTTGGAGAGCGCGATGTCCTCCATCAGTTCAATCGACGGGAAGCCGCCGAACTGTCGGAATGCGTCCCGCCTGACGAAGATCGCTTGGTCGCCGGTGGCGATGCCGGTGAGCCGCGACCGGAGATTCATCATGCGGGCGACGATGCGCAGCATCGGCTTCTTGCTGTCGATCTGGACGTCGAAGCGTCCCCAGGCGCGTCCAGACCGCTCCAGTCCGTTGAGCAGCACGTGGTCGGCGTCGGACGGTAGTCGCGTGTCGCTGTGCAGGAACAACAGGATGTCGCCGGTGGCCTTTTCGGCACCGGCATTCATCTGCGTCGCACGCCCACGCGGTCCGGAAACCACCTTGTCGGCACGCAGTCGCGCACGCTGGACGGTGGCATCACGGCTGCCGCCGTCGACCACCACGACCTCGACGCCCAGCGCTCGCAGGGGCGCGAGCGCGTCCAACGACGCGGCGATGCGCTCGCCTTCGTTGAGCACCGGGACAATGATCGACAAAGACGGCATGACGGTTTCATGACTGCGGCGGACGCAGTCTACCAGCGAAACCCGCCGGTGCCGCAAGCCTTTGATTGCCGCGCAATTATCCGGGCCTGGGAGGCATTGCCTGTGTCGGCTGATGATCGGGGCCCGACACGATCCGTCCGAAATAGGAGACGTGCGCTGCGCTGCCGGCCGGCCAGCGCGCAAGGAAGCGCCGCAAGAATCCGCCGTGGTCATACGCCAGCGGAACGGCATCGATATATACCCCGTCGCGCTCGATCCCGTACAATGTCACGTGGGGTGCGGGCCTCCGGCCGATGCGGGTGACAAGACCGGTGCGTGTTCCGGCAAAGTTCGGCATGCCGGCCGCGCCGTTGTTGATCACCGTCGTGTGACCGGCGGCAAGCTGAAAATCGCGCAACGCGGCGAGACAGGTGTGGGTGGAGGCGAACACGTCGATATGCGACGCCCGCCGGATCGCCTCGAGCCTCGTCGGTGTGTCGGCGCGGTCGAGCGCGTCGTGCGCGAACGACCAGCCGGCGAGCGCGGTGGCGTCGCCGTGCACGATCCCGACGCGCAGGCCGCCGACATCGGCGACGAGGTGCATGGGCAGCGCGGCGAGCGGGTTCGCCGCGCCGCCCGCCAGCTCTGCAGCGGTGCCGCGTAAGTCGATCAGGATTTCGTTGGACCGGCGGACAATATCCTGGTCGACGGAATCAGGATAAGCGCAGCCGCAGCCGGCGCCGACATCGGAGCGGCGGGCTAGTTCGGTTTCGACGTTGCCCCGGATCGCGTGATGACGCGCGACCCGGCGGGCGATCTCGTCAAACCAGTCGGGTTCGGCATCGAACCAGTGAAAATCGCCGTTGAACACCACAAGGGCGTTCTCTTGCGCCGCGAGCCGTTCGATATCGTCGAGCGCCGCGAGGTTGCCGTAGAGGCCACCGGCCACGTACAGCGTGTCGGCCGTCAGTTCGGCTGGCCGGTCGAACACCGAAGCTGGATAGCGGTAATCCACCGGGCACATCCGCCCGGCGCGCTCGGCCGGCTGCTCGTGCCCCGGGGACGGCGGAGCAGAAAGATCGACCTGAGTCACTCGGCGGCTTCCTTGAGCGCGCCGCCGCAGCTCGAGCCCTGGCCCGCGCTGCAGCCGTAGCAATGGCCCGCGACCCGGATCGGCGCATCCGTGAGATCGGCATCGAGCAGATCGGCGAGATGCACCCGCGCGCGGCCATCGAAGCTGAGCGGCAGGTCGAGCATCTGGTTGAAATCGCAGTCGTAGACATAACCCTGCCAGTCGACGGAGATCAGACTTCGGCACATAACGCCGGCGAGATTGGCATCGGCGTGCGCCGCCTGCAGCAGGTCGAGATAGCGGTCGAATTCCCCCTTTGCGATCAGGATGGCTCCGAACCGCTGGATCGGCATGTTGGCGAGCGTGTAGAGGCGGTTGAATACGATGCCGTGTCGTTCGCCGAGCATCCGCTTGTAGTCGGCTTCCAGGCTGTCCTGCGGTGGCGGGAGCGACGCACCCTGCGGATTGTACACGAGATCGAGCATCAGCCCGCTCCCCTCGCGTCCATATCCCAGCGCGTTGAGCCGGCGCAGGCCGCGGATCGAGCCGCCGAACACGCCCTTGCCGCGCTGACGGTCGACGTTGTCCTCCAGGTAGCAGGGCATCGAGGCGACGATCTCGACCTGATGATCGCGCAGGAATTCGCCCAGGTCCTCTTGTCCGCGCTCCTCCAGGACGGTGAGATTGCAGCGGTCCATCACACGGACGCCCAGGTCGCGCGCGCCCGTCACGAGACGGCGGAAATTCGCGTTGAGCTCCGGTGCGCCACCGGTGATGTCAAGCGTGGTGACGTTGCGGCGCGACAGGAACGTCAGCACCGTGTCGGCTACCTCCGCCGGCATCTCTTCGGTGCGGCTCGGCCCGGCGTTCACGTGGCAATGCGTGCACGACTGGTTGCAGCGATAGCCGACGTTGATCTGCAGCGTCTCCAGCCGCCCGCGGCGCAGCGCCGGAAATTCGATCCGTTCGAGCAGTGGCCACGTATCGCGCATTCGGGCGGGGGTCCGGTGGTGCGGGGCGGCAAGCTTGCACACCCCATCGGCGGCGTCACGCCGCTTGCCTGCGCCGCATGGACAATTTCGTGTGAGGGGTAGGGATCCGTCCGTCACTTCGACGGGGCGGAAGCCGCGATGGCGCTGCCGTTATCAAGCCCGACGCGCCCGAAGCCTGGAAGCTTTACTGCGGGGTGACGCAGATCGAGGCCGGCGACCAGTCCGAGAAAGTTGAGTTCGACACCCTCGACCCAGCCGGCCTTGAAGCCCAGCACGCCCCAGAGCGAAATCTCTACGCCGGTGCCGCTGTCGGTGAGGCCCGCATAGGGCCGGTCGCGGAAATCCTTGCCGACGGCGTTCGACGGCAGCGTAACCTGCAGCTCCGGCACCGCACGCAGTACGGTGGCGGTGAAGGTGTTGCTGTTCGGGCCGGGCCAAACCCGATAGTCGCCGTAGTCGCGATAGGCGTATTCGGCGACCGCAGCCTGCACCCGCGGGATGAGGTCGGCGGCCTGCGAGCCGCGGATATCGAGCAGTACGTGCGGGGTGTCGCCGAACCAGCGGGCGTCCGGTGCCCAGCCGTTGGTGCGCACCGGCTGACCCCAGCCGACCACGTCGTAACGAGTCCAGGACGTGGCGTTCTCGGGTTTGAGCACGACCCAGCTATGCACGGCGAAAATGCCCTTCCAGCGCCCGGTACGGCCGGTCATCACCAGGAGGCGCGCGTCGTGATCGGCCGCCGCCGGCGGCAGCATGCCGACGCTCGACCAATTGGCTTGGCGGAAGCTCGCGGGACGCTCCTTGCTGGCATAGAGGGCGGCGTGGGCCGCGAGTGGCAGCAGGAACAGCGCGAGGAGTCCGGTAAGCATTTTTCTGACGGAAAGCCGCATGGTGTGACGTGAGGACAGGTTACGGACAGAAATATGGCGCTTCGAGCCTAGCATTCGCAATAGGACGCGTCAGCGGCGCGCATGAAAATAAGGCACGTTACCGCACCCGGTTGCCGGACAGCGACAGGTTGGCGTAGCGCTCGGCACCGCCCTTGACCAGGTCACCGGTGACGATCCGGCGCCGGTCGGTGCCGATGATGGCGCCGCGCAGGATATCGGCGATCATGTTGTTGGCGATCAGCGCATTGCCGGCGTCGGGCGCGACCGATACGGCGATCCCGATGTCGGCCTTTCGGACGATATTTCCGGTCACCGCCACATCGCGGAGATATTGTCCAAAGCCCAGCATGATGCCGGCGGTGGGCGCGCCCTCGACGACATTGCCGCTCACCACGGTGTCGGCTTCGACCGAAATGCCGGTGCCGCCGACGTCGCCCGGATCGTTGCCGGCCGGCAGCTTAGGCAACAGATTGCGGATAAGATTGCCTTGTACGACCGCGAGCCGCCCGCCTTCGTTGAAATTCGTCACCGAGACGCCAATGGCGGCGCCATCGACCGTGTTGTTGGCGATCACCGCGCCTTCAAAGCCGAATTCCGCATAGAGCGCGACTTCCCGCACGCCGACGATGCTGTTGCCTTCGATCTGGATATTGGATGCGGCTTAGCCCCGCACCGCCGTGTAGGCGCAGTCCTTGATGCGGTTACCTCGCACCATCACGTTGCCGGCGCGGAACACATTGATCGCATTGCCGTACTGACCGGACCCGCCTGACCGGTTGTCAATCGCCTCGATCCGGTTCTCGCTCACGATCGTGCCGTCGTCGCCGGCCTGCGAGCGCCAGACCTGAATGCCGTTGTTTCCGGCGTTGAAGACCGTGTTGCGAGCGATCATCAGCTCGCGCCCGTCGAGCGAATGCAGCGCTGCGTCGGCGATATCGGTGATCCGGTTGTCCGCAATCTCGCCGCCGACAGCGACGCACATGATGCCGTTGCGGCCCGAGGCAACGATCTCGCAACCGCTAATCCTGACATCCGTGCAGGTGTCGAACTGCACGAGGCCGGTTCGTTCCGGGAGCGGTCGCCGGCCGCCGTCGATGACCAAGCCGGTGAGGCCGATGTGGTCGGCGCGCGTGGCGGAGAGCAGGGGACGCGCTTCGGCGAGCATGAGCCGCGTCGCGCCGCGCCCGCCGACGATCTGCGCGCCCGCCGGAAGCGCGATACCGCCGACGCGATAGACGCCCGGGGCAATTGCGAGGGGGCTGCGACTGCGCGCGGTCTCGTCAATCGCACGCTGCAAAGCGCGAGTCTGGTCCTCATTGCTGCCGGGCCGCAGACCGAATTGCGCGGCGTCGACACCTAGCGCGCTGATTGTGGCGGCGGGTGCGGCGGAAGCCGCAGTCGGTGCACCGATGGCGGCGCCCATCGCGGTCGCTGTCAAGGCGAGCAGGCGTCGGCGATCGGGTCGCATGAGCGGCTCCTGAATGGTTCGGCGATCGGGCGCGCAAGGGGCCCGAAGCCCTGAGGCCACGGCGCAAATCTAATTCCGGATAGGTGTTCGCGCCTGAATGTCGGCAGCGTTTGTGCGGATAGCGTTAACGCAGCGCTGCGGCGGCGGCCCTGACAATCGCTTCGCCGGCCCGCAGCAGATCGTCGAACGAGAGCGCCGTTCGTGCGGCCCCCGCGGCCGATCGTACCGGCGGTACGTGAACGAAAGTTGCAAGCTGTGGCCGTCCGGTGTGTGCAGTTTCGGCAGCCCGCCAGCACAGGTAGTTGCACAAATAGCCTCCGGCATCGCGGGAGCGCCGGATCGGCACGCCGGCCGACCGCGCCGCTGTAAGAAGCCGGTCGATCGGTGCGGGCATCGCCAACGTGACCGGTGCGTCGGTCGCAATGGTGGTGGCGTCCGGAAAGCGGCCGGCCGCATCCGGGATGCTGCAGGAGAGGGCATTGCGCGCGAGCGCTTCGATCCGCATGTGCCGGCTACGCGCGGCGAGCCCGAACATGATGAGGGCGTCAGGGTTCTCGCGTGCGATCAACTCCGGGAGTTCGCGGTCCACGGCTTCGTAGCTGACGTGGAACACGTGCGCGAGCCGGCGCACCTGGGCAACGCCCGGATGCCGGCGCCGCGCCAGTTCCATGACCAGTGGTTCGGTCGGGTTGACCGGTGCGCCGGGGAACGGACCAAAACCCGTCAACAGAATCGTGGTCGTCATGGTTGCACTATGATGCGATGGGCGGATGTCGGCACCAAACCGGCGAGGACCTCGAAGACTATATACTTCACGTGATCTGTATGGTTCGCCCGGCGAGTCACAGACCTGCCAACGTCGCAATCTCGTCGACCGCGACCGCTGGCGACATCCTGCCGTCCGCCACCGCGGCTTCCAGCGATGGCAGTTTGGCTCGCACCCGCGCGTCCGATCTGAGGCGGGCCTGCAGGCGATCCTCCAGCATCGCCCACATCCATTTGACCTGCTGCTCGCGGCGGCGCGCGGCGAATTCGCCAGTCGCCATTGCGCGCTCGCGATGACGAAGCACCGTCGACCACAACTCGGCAATGCCGTCGCCGGTCATTGCCGAGTAGGTGACGACCGGCGGCGTCCAGTTGACGGAGCGAGGGCTCAGGATATGCAGCGCAGCGCGATATTCTGCAGCCGCTGCCCGAGCCCGCGCGAGATTATTGCCGTCGGCTTTGTTCACCGCGATCATGTCGGCAAGCTCGATCACGCCCTTCTTCAGGCCTTGCAGTTCGTCGCCGGCGCCCGGCAGCATCAGTACCAGGAAAAAATCCGTCATGTCGGCGACCGCAGTCTCCGATTGTCCGGTGCCGATCGTTTCGACCAGCACGATGTCGAAGCCGGCGGCTTCGCAAATTAGCATCGACTCACGCGTCTTGGCGGCGACGCCGCCGAGCGTGCCACCGCCGGGGGAGGGCCGCACGAACGCGTTGGGGTCGTTGGCGAGCCGTGCCATGCGGGTCTTGTCGGCGAGGATCGATCCCCCGGTGCGCGCCGAGGACGGATCGACCGCCAGCACCGCAACCTTGTGGCCGCGCTTCGTCAGATGCGCACCGAGTGCATCGATGGTAGTCGACTTGCCGACGCCCGGCACGCCGGTAATCCCCACACGAACAGCCTGTCCGGTTCGCGGCAACAGTGCCTGCACCATTTGCCGCGCCGCCGACTGATGTTCAGAGCGCCGACTCTCGACCAACGTGATCGCGCGCGCGACGCTCGCGCGCTCTCCGGCCAGAACTCCGTGTGAGAGCAAGGCGGGATCAGCCGTCCGTCCCGAGGTGCGCAAAGCCATAGATTTGCCCTAGATGGCCCTGCCGGCACCGCCCGCCGGTGTTCTTCGGGCGTGGTCCATGGCAATATTATCGCAGAATTTCAATGATTTATTCCTTCATGGCGGCGCCAGGCCCGCTTTCTGCGCGATGGTAAAGATTCTCCTGCGGGTCCGGAACCGCCAGCTAATATAGCCGTGGATGGGGTCGGGAGGGATCAATGCGTCGACAAGCGCTTTCGACCGCTTGGGCCGTATCTCTGTTTGCCTGTCTCGCAGCCGGACCGGGCCACGCCGCGGACCTGATCTGGGAGGTCGAGAACCCGTTCCGTTTCTTCAAGCCGACCAAGTCCTTTGCGCTGCACGAAGCAGCCTACGAGGCGGTGCGAGGCGATCCCGCAAGCCCGCTACCGCCGAACATCATCTGGCGAACCGAGCGACGCCTCAACGATCCCGATTGTCGGGACCCGTCTCATCCCGACAAGTGTGCCGCAACGGCCGGCAAACGCTATCAGCAGAGCCGGCTGGGCTGGGCGGCCCAGACCGTCGGCGAGACCTGTTATGAGAGCAACGGTCATCCGCGCCGCTATTCGACGCGCTGCGAGCGCAAGTATTCATGGGGCAGCGCCAAGGAAGATTACGTTCTACCCGAAGCGCACACCGTAACGATCCGCATCGCGTCCCGACATCTGGCCGGTATCACCGGCGATTGCACTTGGCAGTGGCAGCCGCGCAAGGCCGGCGGCAAGATCGAGAGCAGGAAGCTTGCCTGCAAGAACAAGCTGACGATTGCGCGCGTGCCGCATGCACTGGACCGTGCGCATTCCGGCGTCAGCGTCTCGGTAAAGCTGCCCGACGGCCGCGAACTGGTCGACCAGGATGTCGTGGTCGAGGATATCTTCATCGTCGCGCTCGGCGATTCGTTCGCCTCCGGCGAAAGTAATCCCGACCGGCCGGTGCAGTTCAGCGCGTCCCGCGAGATGGTCTACGATCCTATGCTCGTGCGGCAGGACGTTGCCCGCGCCCGCACGCCGGCCCCGGCGCCGGGGTTCGGCCTGGCGGCCGCGGAGGATCACTACAATCCCAAGGTGCTGCCGCGGCGTTTCATGAACGATGAAGCGGCCGGCCGGTTCCACACGCTCAATTCGGCGGAGTTCGCGGCAGCGTTCGAAAAGGCATCGGCGCGCTGGCTGAGCCGCGACTGCCATCGCTCGCAGTACGGCTATCCGTTTCGGGTGGCGATCCAGCTCGCGTTGGAGAATCGCCATCGCTCGGTGACGCTGGCGAGCTTCACCTGCTCGGGCGCCGAGGTGGCGGAAGGCTTGTTCGGCGAACTCGATCCGCGCGAGGGCAATGAAACGGTGCGCGCGCAGCTGGACCAGTTGAGCGATCTTCTGTGCCGCGGGCCGCGTACCCTGGGCGCCAGTTACACGCTGCCGGTGTTCTCGCCGGGTAGCACGCAGATCACCTCCCAACGGTTCGCCAAATCCTGGTGTCCGCCGCAGCGGCGCAAGCGGCCGATCGATGTGGTGCTGATGTCGATCGGCGGCAACGATGTCGGGTTCGGTCCGCTCGCCGCCTATGCGCTGACTGAATCGGCCGGTGACTTGGCGCCGATCGCCGGGTTGGTCGGGCGCAGCGTTCGCTTCGGGCCGCAGATTTCGCGGCGATATCTCGAGGTGCTCGACGAGCGCATGAAGGCCGTGAAAGACGCCTTGCACGACGGCTTTGGTGTTTCGCCCTCGCGGGTGGTGCAATCGTCCTACGAACCGATCCAGTACGACGAAACTGGCGCGCTGTGCGGTTCGCAGCCTTCGCTTGGCGTCGACGTTCACGTCGGGCTGAGCCTCAATCGGCAGCGAATGGCCGAGACGGCCGAATTCCTGCGGGACTTCCTCGGCCGGCTCGAATGCATCGCGCATGGCAAGAGCCGCAGCGGTTGTCCGGCGAATCTCGCTACCGGCGCCGGTACCGGCTTCACGCTGGTGACCGACCATATTCCGGAGTTCGCCAAGCGCGGCGTGTGCGCGCGCGACCCCAAGCGGTTGTTGGCCGACGGCGTCAACATGCGCGTGCCGCGACGGCCCAACAATGGCGACGAGTTCAAGCCGTTTTCACCGGCCGCGACGCTGATCTATGCGCATCGGTGGCGGCTGTTCCGGACACCGAACGACGCCTTCCTCGCCGCGAATACCCACCGCGATGGCATTTCGCTGTTCGATACCCTGCAGCCGGCCTGGGCCGGGCTCTATAGCGGCGCCATTCACCCGACCGCCGAGGCGCATGCGATCGTCGCCGACTATGTTGTCCGACACGTGCGCGCCGTCATCGCGGGCGGTGACGACCGCCGCGGCGTGGTGGAGGGGCGGGCACAATAGCCCGCCGAGGCGGAGCGGCTATTCTCGCACCAGCTTGGAGACCGGCTCGCCGAGATCGACGAAGCCGAACAAGCCGACTACATCCTTGATCCCGGCGATGTCGCATTCGAACTGCCCGTTCACCTCAACGCCGAGCGCCTCGACTTTGGCCCGATCCTGGTCGCTGCATTGCGGGGCATGGAGGAACGCTTCCTTGCCGACGAAGCGGAACACGGCGTAGCCGTAGCCGGGCTGGTCTTTCTCCGCCTTGGCCTGGCTCAGAAAGCGCCCGTCGATGCCCATCGGGTGGAATGAGATCACGATCGCCTCGCCCTTCTCGTTGGTGAAGTCGTAGGCGCCGTCCGGCCGCCGCTTGATGATGAACGTCTCCTGGCGGTTGTACTGGTCGCCTTCGCCGCGCTCGAACACGCCATAGCGTCCGCCCTCACCGAACGGCGCGGCCGCGGTGGCGAGATCAAGCTTCGGCTGCTCGGAGATGAAGCAGCCGGACAGGAACAGCGAGAAAACGGCGGCAAGAACGAACGGGACTGCTTTGATTCGGACCCCAGCCATGACGATGGATTGCCCCCAATAACCAATTCGCATTGATCATTGCAGGACATTCAAGCCGAAAGTTGACGGCGAGTTCGGGCACGAAGGCGCATGCAAGCTGAGCAAAGCGCGGACGCTACTCTGCCGCCTCTCGGCCGTGGCCGAGCCGTGCGTCGAGTGTCTTGACCAGCGATTCGGCGGCCTCGGCGATCACCGTGCCCGGCGGGAAGATCGCCTCGGCGCCGGCGCGGCGCAGTTCGTCATAGTCCTGCGGCGGCACGACGCCGCCGACCACGATCATGATGTCGTCGCGGCCCTGCTTGGTCAGTTCGGCCTTGAGCTCCGGCACCAGCGTCAGGTGGGCGGCGGCGAGCGACGAAATGCCGAGAATGTGGACATCGTTCTCGACCGCCTGGCGCGCGGCTTCCGCCGGGGTGGCGAAAAGCGGCCCGATGTCGACGTCGAAGCCGAGATCGGCGAACGCCGACGCGATCACCTTCTGACCCCGGTCATGACCATCCTGACCGATCTTGGCGACCAGGATGCGCGGCCGGCGGCCCTCGTTCGCCTCGAATTCGGTGACGAGCTTCAGCACCCGCGTGACCGCCTCGTTCATGGCGCCGACCTCCCGCTTGTAGACGCCAGTGATCGCCTTGATCTCGGCCCGATGCCGGCCCCAGGCCTCTTCCAGCGCCGACGATATCTCCCCGACGGTCGCTTTGGCGCGTGCGGCGTCGATCGCGAGCGCCAGCAGGTTGCCGTTGCCGCCCGCGGCATTGCGGGTGAGTGCGGTGAGCGCCTCCGCCACCACCTTCGGGTCACGCTCGCGCTTGAGCCGTGAAAGCTTGTCGAGCTGCAATTGCCGCACCGTCGCGTTATCGACCTTGAGCAGCTTGACGCCGGCCTCGTTCTCGGGGCGGTACTTGTTGACCCCGATCACCGACTGCTGGCCGGCGTCGATGCGCGCCTGGGTGCGGGCCGCGGCCTCCTCGATGCGCAGCTTCGGCAGGCTCGCTTCGATCGCTTTGGCCATGCCGCCCATCGCCTCGACTTCCTGGATGTGGCCCCACGCCTTGCGGGCGAGGTCGGCGGTCAGCCGTTCGACGTAGAACGAGCCGCCCCAGGGATCGACGACGCGGGTCGTGCCGCTCTCCTGCTGCAACACGATCTGGGTGTTGCGGGCGATGCGGGCCGAGAAGTCGGTCGGCAGCGCCAGCGCCTCGTCGAGCGCATTGGTATGGAGCGACTGGGTGTGGCCCTGCGTCGCCGCCATCGCCTCGATCGTGGTGCGCATCACGTTGTTGAACACGTCCTGCGCGGTCAGCGACCAGCCGGAGGTCTGGCAATGGGTGCGCAGCGACAGCGAGCGCGGGTCCTTGGGATCGAACGGCTTCATCAGCTTCGCCCAGATGAGCCGCGCGGCGCGCATCTTGGCGACTTCCATGAAGAAGTTCATGCCAATTGCCCAGAAGAACGACAGCCGCGGCGCGAACTTGTCGACCGGGATGCCGGCCTTGATGCCGGTGCGGACGTATTCGACGCCGTCGGCGAGCGTGTAGGCGAGCTCGAGGTCCTGCGTCGCACCGGCCTCCTGCATGTGATAGCCGGAGATCGAGATCGAATTGAACTTCGGCATGTGCGCCGACGTGAAGGCGAAGATGTCGGAGATGATGCGCAGCGACGGTCCCGGCGGATAGATGTAGGTGTTGCGCACCATGAATTCTTTGAGGATGTCGTTCTGGATCGTGCCGGAGAGCTTTTCAGGCGGCACGCCCTGTTCCTCGGCGGCGACGATATAGAGCGCGAGCACCGGCAGCACCGCGCCGTTCATCGTCATCGACACCGACATCTGGTCGAGCGGGATGCCGGAAAACAGCGTGCGCATGTCGTAGATCGAGTCGATCGCGACGCCCGCCATGCCGACGTCGCCCGACACGCGCGGATGGTCGCTGTCGTAGCCGCGGTGGGTGGCGAGATCAAACGCCACCGACAGGCCCTTCTGTCCGGCCGCGAGGTTGCGGCGGTAGAAGGCGTTAGAATCTTCCGCGGTCGAGAACCCGGCATATTGGCGGATGGTCCACGGCTGCGTGACGTACATTGCCGGGTAGGGGCCTCGGAGGTAGGGCGCAATCCCCGGATAGGTGTCGAGGAAGTCCAGACGCGCAACATCGTCCGCGCCATAGAGCGGCTTGACCGGAATTCCCTCCGGCGTCTGCCAGGGCGCAGCTGAACTGGCCGACGATGGCGCTTGCGCGGCGTCATCGAATGCGACGGTAACGAAGTCCGGTATGCGGCTCTTCATCGGCGGCTGCTCGCGCTGTTCCCGGTGCCCAGAATATCATGCGCAGCCTTGAGCGTCGCCAGCACATCGCATCCGGCGTAAATAAAGGACGATACCCCTGCGGCTTCGAGCTCGGCCTTTCGCTCGCCCGGCCGGCCCGCGAGATAGATGTGGCGGCCTCCTGCGGCCTTGATGTCGCTGGCGGCGGCCACGGCCTCTTGAGCATAGACATCGTCCGACGAGCACAGGCAGGCGAGGATGGCGCCAGATGCCTTGAAGGCCACGACCATCTCGTCGCGGCCGGCGAACCCAACGTTGGCGACTGCCTCAATGCCACCGGCCTCGAAGAAGTTCTTGGCAAAGGTCGCGCGCGTATTGAAGTCAGCAATGCGGCCGAGGTTGGCGAGAAAGATTTTCGGGCGCGCGCCCGTCGCCGCAAGCACGCGATCGGAGGCATCGCGCAGCGCTTCGTACGGTTGCGCCAGCCGCAGCGGAGGCAACGGCGAAAAGGCGATCGAGTCCGGGTAGGGCGAAAGTGCCACCGGCTGCACGTCGAGTACGGCAACCTTCTCTTCGGCGAGGTCGGGATAATCGCTCGTGCCGGTGATCGCATCCTTGCGGCGCGCGACCGCAGCTTCGCGTTCGGTGCGTGCTGCCGCTACCTTTTGCTGGATCAAGCCGGCTTCCAGCGCGGTCCATGCGCCGCCCGCCTGCTCGATCTCCTGAAACAGCGACCACGCCTTGTGGCACAGGTCGGACGTCATGGCCTCGATGGCGCCCGAGCCCGCCGTCGGGTCGGCGACCTTGGCGAGGTTCGATTCCTCGATCAGCAAGAGTTGCGTGTTGCGGGCAACGCGGCGCGCGAACCTGTCCGCGAGTCCGCTCGCCTGGGTGAACGGCAGCACCGTCACCGCATCGGCGCCGCCGAGCCCGGCCGCCACCGTGGCGATGGTTTCGCGCAGCATGTTCACGTACGGGTCGCGCTGCGTCATCATTCGCCACGCGGTTTCGGCGACGACGAGGACGGGCTTTGGAGCAAGCCCGCAGACCGCTTCGACCCGCGCCCAAAGCTTCCGCATCGCCCGGAACTTGGCGATGGTGAGAAATTCGTCGGCGTCGGCGGCAAGACGGAAATAGATCATGCCGCGCGCGGCATCGAGCGCGCTGCCGCCCGCTTCCAGCGCCCGAAGGTAGGTGACGGCGACAGCGAGCGCATACCCCAGCTCCTGCGCCTCCGAGCCGCCCGCATTGTGGATCACCCGGCCGTCCGCGGGCGCGAACGGCCCGCGAAAGCCCTGTTCGGCGAGGTCCGAAATCACCGCATTGAAGATCGGCGTCAACGCATCCCAGGACAGCGGGCTGCCGCCTCGCATCGTGGCGGCGCCGATCGGGTCGAAGCCGAAACGAATCCGGGTCTCGGCCGGATCGATGCCACGCCGTTTCACCAGCGCAGCGACGTGCATGCCGGCATCTTTGGTCTGCGGTGAGAGATCGAGGTCGAGCGCGATGCCGGCGTCCAGATAGACGTCCGCCAGCACGCGCTCGATGGTGGCGTCGGAAGCGTCAAGGCCGTAGCCATAGGCGCCGACAGACCCGCCGAATACCAGCGCAAGGCCGGTTGCGCCGTTTTCCAGGTCGTGCAGAGCCTGTGTATTGGCGGCGGCCGGGTCGGGGTGATCGACGCGCTGAATGATCGCCCAGGGGAGTCCCGGACTGCGGCCAAGGACCGGCTCCGCGTCGGCGGCGCGGGCGTAGAGCGGGCTGATGGCCAGGCCATCGTAAGTCCGGCTGACAAGCCGCTTCTCGAATGGCGCGCCTTTGAGCACGCCGTCGACCAGCTTGCGCCATTGCTCCTGCGTGGCCGGCGGAAATTCGGCGGCCAGCGGCAGTTCGTCGAGGGCATCGGTCATGGTCACAAGATGCCTCCCCGCCAGTTTCGTTGCAAACCGCGGGCCAACCGCCGCATCAGTTCCGGCGCGGCGGCAACTGGACAATGCCGCCTTTGTCGACACTCGCCAGCGCCTTGCTGACGGAGGTACCGGCAATGACCCGGTCGGGCGCGATCTCGGCGAGCGGCACCAGCACAAAGGCGCGCTCCAGGAGCCGCGGATGCGGCAGAGTCAACTCCGGCGCATCGAGTACGACGTCGTCATAGGCGAGAATGTCGATATCGAGCGGGCGCGGTCCCCAGCGCTGCTCCTGCGATCGGTCGCGCCCGAATGTGCGTTCGACGGCCTGTGCGCGCGCAAGCAATGCCTGCGGCGCAAGCACGGTTTCGACCGCGATGCAGACGTTCACGAACGCCGGCTGATCGGCGACGCCCCAGGGCGGCGTCAGGTAATCGGACGAGCGCGCGACCAGCCGGGTGCCGGTGCCATCGCACAGCGCGTCGATGGCGCGGTCAAGCGTCGCGCGCACGTCTCCGACATTACCGCCGAGCGCCAGCAGCGCCTCAGCCATGGGCGGATGCTTGACGCGTCCGCAGGATCGAGACGCCGACGTCGTCGAAGGTCGCGGCGATCGGCGCATGCGGCTTGTGTACGGTGACGCGAACGCTGCGCACCTGCGGAAACCGCTCCAGCACAGCCTGCGCCACCGCGCCGGCCGCGGCCTCGACCAGCCGGTAGCGTCGGGCGCAGAACGCTGCGCTGGTGACGTCGACCACCTGATCGTAGCCGACGGTATGCGCGAGACGGTCGCTCTGCGAAGCTTCCGTAAGGTCGAGGTCCAGCGTCAGGTCGAGCTTGAAGGTCTGGCCGACTTCGCCCTCGTGCTGCATCACGCCGTGATAGGCGTGCAGCACGAGCCCGGTCACGAATACGGCGTCGCTCATCGGGGGCTCCGGATGGCAGCGGCGACCTGCAGCGCCTGCACGGTTTCCGGAACGTCATGGGTGCGCACAATGACGGCGCCGCGCTCGACGGCGGCGAGATGCGCGGCCAGCGATCCGCCGAGCCGCCGGTCGGGGGGCGCGGGCGATACGCTGTCGATGAAGCGCTTGCGCGAGGCGCCGATCATCAGCGGCAGCCCGAACGACCGCAATTCGGCGAAGCGGGAGAGAACCAGCAGGCTCTGCTCCGGCGTCTTGCCGAAGCCGATGCCCGGATCGAGCACGATGTCCTCGCGGGCAATCCCGGCCGCATCGGCGATCGCCAGCGAACGGCTGAAGAAGGCATCGATGTCACGCATGATATCGATGGCCGGATCGGCACGGTCACGATTGTGCATGATCAGCACCGGCGCCCCATGCCCGCCGACGATGCGCGCCATGTCCGGATCGCGCTGCAAGCCCCATACGTCGTTGACGATGGCTGCACCGGCCTGCAGTGCGCTGTCCGCTACCGTTGCCTTCATCGTGTCGATCGACACCGGGACGCCGAGTTCCAGAACCGCGGGCAGGACAGGCTCAAGCCGGCGCATCTCCTCGTCGAACGGCACCGCTTCCGCGCCACCATAAGGGCGGGTCGACTCCGCGCCGATGTCGATGATGTCCGCGCCGTCCGCGACCATGCGGCGGGCGTGGACGATCGCAGTGGCCGGACCAAAGAAACGGCCGCCGTCGGAGAACGAGTCGGGGGTGACGTTGAGCACGCCCATGACCAGCGGGCGGCCGAGTGCCAACAGGCGCGCCAGCGGCCTGGCGGCCGCGCTGTCGGTACTAGCCGTGGCAGGGCGGGCAAGCGTCATGACGGTGGCTTTGCGCCGGTTGGCCAAGCGGTGTCAAGCCGGACGGTAAAAGGGCGCGCCGACCTGCGCTCAGCGATAGCTGATCTTCGCCGGCAGTTTCTTGGCGTGCTCGACCCAGCGCGTCACCAGGCCGATGGTCGGCAGAAAGCGCACGAGCTTACGCTTCTTGTTGAGTTCGCCGATCGCCTTGGCGAGCTTTTCGGGATTGCGATACTTGAGCTCCTTGACGGTGGCGACGCCGACCTCGGGCAGGATCGCGGCGTATTCCTTGCCGAGGCCCTTGATGCGCATGCGGTCCGCTGTGTTGGCGAGGCACAGCAGCCGTTTCTCGTCGATGCCGGTCTTTTCCGCCAGTTCCTTACGCCCCTTCGGATTCTTGGCGGCCTCAAGCAGGCGCTCCGCCGTCCTGATGCGGAGCGCCCTGAGTTTCTTGGCCTCGTCCGCGTCGGTACCGGTCGCGGTGATAGGATATGACATCGAGTCTCCTCGTGCCCGGCAGGTTCGCTGCCGAGCGTCAGATCTGGTGGGAGCGGCGGAGGATCGCGCCGGCGATTTCGCCAGATGCGCTCTCCCATGTCTGCTCCTGTGGATGACCGTTCGCTGCGCCGGTGAGTGCAGCGGCTGCGCGCATGAGGCGCGCCGTTGCCGTCGACCGGCGGCTGCGAGCGGTCGTCACTTCATTGCAACTGACGCAAACGCTACCGAATTCGGAAAGGGTCGCCGTTTCGGAGTTCGTGCGGACGGGGCGGGCGGAATAATTCCAGGATTTTGGCGTGCACCGGGTGCGACGCGCAGCGAACGGCTGACGCTCAACATTACGGACGGCCTGTTCCGTGGCCGCCCGGTCGCCGCCAAAGGCGGCGAGACGCCCAATACGATCGTCCATCTGCCCCTCACCGGCCGCATTCGCGGTTATCGACTTGGCATAATGAATGGCGGCGTCGGAGAAAACAAGCAATGTGCTTCCGGGCATCGGTGTCGGCCGATGCACGTTGCATCCTTGCATCAGCAAGCCGATCTGAATTCGCTTGGCTTGTGCATTCGTGCAACGCAACGTGACCGGTACGTCACACCGGGAAACAAACCGATACGGATTGTGATCGCGGTTCGTTTATCATGATCACTGTTGCAGCCGTGCGCGGATGTCGTGCCATTGGATCGAGGCCGTGTTGGTCCGGTCTGTGCGTTGCCGAAGGCGCCGCGGGGGAATGACGTTCGTCGACAAGGCCCCGGCAGTGGTTGACCCTGGCACGCGAACGCCAGAATATCCGCGACTCTCAGGGTTTGAGGCTGGTCGAAGGAAAGCGCGCAGATGTCGGACGTGGATCAGGATGGCAAAGTCTTCGTCGGCAAGAGTACCAAGCCCGAATATCTGACGTTGGCGCTGGCCAACCGGCACGGGTTGGTGACGGGCGCGACCGGGACCGGCAAGACCGTGACGCTGCAGGTGCTGGCGGAAGGGCTGTCGCGCGCCGGCGTCTCGGTTTTTGCCGCCGACATCAAGGGAGACCTGTCCGGTGTAGCCGAGCCGGGGGAGGCCAAGGAGGCGTTCGTCGCGCGCGCGAAGTTGCTCGGTTTCGACTACGAGCCCGACCGGTTTCCGGTAATCTTCTGGGATCTTTTCGGGGAGCAGGGCCATCCGGTTCGGGCCACCATTTCGGAGGTCGGGCCGCTGCTGCTGTCGCGGCTCATGGACCTCAACGACGTGCAGGAGGGCGTGCTCAACGTCACCTTCCGCGTCGCCGACGAGCAGGGGCTGCTGCTGCTCGATCTCAAGGACCTGCGCGCCATGCTCGGCTATGTCGCCGAGCATGCGGCCGAGTTGACCGTGCAATACGGCAACGTCTCGAAGCAGACCATCGGCACCATTCAGCGTCAGCTTCTGGTGCTGGAGAACCAGGGCGGCAACAACTTCTTCGGCGAGCCCGCGCTCGCGCTCAAGGATTTCATCCGCACCGACCGCGACGGGCGCGGCTACATCAATATCCTCGCCGCCGACAAGCTGATGGAGAATCCGCGCCTCTACGCCACCTTTCTGTTGTGGCTGCTGTCTGAGCTGTTCGAGGAACTGCCCGAGGTCGGTGATCCCACCCAGCCCAAGCTGTGCTTCTTCTTCGACGAGGCGCACCTGCTGTTCAACGAGGCGCCGAAGGCGCTGCTCGGCAAGATCGAACAGGTGGTGCGGTTGATCCGTTCGAAGGGCGTTGGCGTCTATTTCGTCACGCAGAACCCGCTCGACGTGCCGGACACCGTGCTGGCTCAGCTCGGCAACCGCGTGCAGCACGCGCTGCGTGCGTTCACGCCGCGCGACCAGAAAGCCGTGCGCGCCGCCGCCGAGACCTTCCGGCCGAACCCAAACCTCGACACCGCCCAGGTCATCATGGAACTGGGCAAGGGCGAGGCGCTGGTATCGTTCCTCGAAGGCAACGGTACGCCCTCGATGGTGGAGCGCTGCATGGTGCGGCCGCCGTCGGCGCGGATGGGGACGATCACGCCGGAAGAGCGCAAGGCCGTCATGGCCAGGAGCCCGATCAAGGGCAAATACGATCAGAGGATCGACTCCGAGTCGGCCTCCGAAATTCTACAACAGCGCATCAAGGAGACCGGGTCGACGTCACTGCCGGTTCCCGGACAGGCGCCCGGCGGCGTCGCGCAAGCATCGACCTTCGGCGGCATCCTGGCGCAGATCGCCGACTTCCTCGCCACCATCTTCGGCACCAACCGTCCGCGCAACCGGCGGCTCTCCACCGGGCAGGTTATCGCGCGCCAGGTGACGCGCACGGTGAGTAACCAGGTGGCGGGGAAGGTTGCGTCCGACATCGGCAAGGCGATTGGTGGCAAGACCGGCAGCTCGATCGGCCGAGCGATCGTGCGCGGTACGCTCGGCGGGATTATGCGGCGATGACCTATGCGCGCATCTGGCGCGGGCGCACCACGCGCGACAAGGCAGACGCCTACGAGAGCTACTGGCTCGCGCATGGCATTAAGCCGCTGCCGGACCGCGGCGCCAAGACCGTGCAGATGATGCGAGAGGATCGCGAGCGCGAAAGCGAATTCGTCACGATCTCATCCTGGGATTCGATCGAGGCGATGGGAGCCGGGCCGGATTTAACGCGCACCCATCATTTGCCGCGCGATCCGAAATTCCTGATCGAATTGCCGCAGCATGTGCAAATTCTGACCGTGCTGGAAACGCATGGTAAAACCTAGGCCATCGTCATTCTTCGAGGTTCGCGCCACGCGCGAGCACCTCAGGGTGACCGAACAGGAATTGGAGCAAGCATGACGCCGTCCGAAGCCCTGCCCGCCGTGCTCGACAAGATCGACGCCAATCTCGACCAGAGCCTGGAGCGGTTGTTCGATTTCCTGCGTATCCAGTCGATCTCGACCGACATGGCCTACAAGGACCAGTGCAAGGCGGCTGCGGAATTCGTCGCCAAGGACTTGAGCAGCATCGGCTTCGACACCA
The DNA here is from genome assembly GCA_050179645.1 of Xanthobacteraceae bacterium. GTDB lineage: Bacteria > Pseudomonadota > Alphaproteobacteria > Rhizobiales > Xanthobacteraceae > VAZQ01. The sequence continues at coordinate 61,456 of JBFXEX010000003.1, forward strand.
GCGTGCGGCCGACCGGGGGGCACCCGATCGTGGTCGGCAAGGCGAACGGCGCCGAGCATGGCAAGGCGCCGCATGTGCTGTTCTATGGCCACTACGACGTGCAGCCGGTCGATCCGCTCGAACTTTGGGAGACGCCGCCGTTCTCGCCGCGCATCGCCACGCTGCCGGACGGTCGCAAGGCGATCGTGGCGCGCGGCGCCTGCGACGACAAAGGCCAGGTGATGACCTTTGTCGAGGCGTGTCGGGCGTTCAAATCGGTCACCGGCTCGCTGCCGCTGCCGATCACCATGATGATCGAGGGCGAGGAGGAGTGCGGCTCGAACCATCTGTTCGGTTTCGTCAAGGACAATGCCGACGAGTTCAAGCTCGACCTCGCGCTGGTCTGCGACACCAGCATGTGGGATCCCAAGACCCCGATGGTGACGACCTCGCTGCGCGGCCTGCTCTACGAGCAGGTCAACCTGACCTGCGCCGACCGCGACCTGCACTCCGGGCTATTCGGCGGCGCCGCGCAGAACCCGATCCGGGTGCTGGCGAAAATTCTGGCCGACATGCACGACAAGAACGGCAAGGTCACCATCCCGGGCTTCTACGACGGCGTGAAGGACCTGCCGAAGGACATCAAGGCCGACCTCGCCAAGCTCAAGCTCTCGCCCAAGGAGTTTCTCGGGCCGGTCGGCCTCAAGGTTCCGGCCGGCGAAAAGAACCGCATGCTGATCGAGCAGATCGCCACGCGCCCGACCGCCGAGATCAACGGCATCATCGGTGGCTATACCGGCGAGGGGGCGAAGACCGTCATCCCCGGCAAGGCGATGGCGAAGGTGTCGTTCCGCCTGGTCGGCAAGCAGAATCCCGAGAAGATCCGCAAGGCGTTCCGCGCCTTCGTCAAGGCGCGGCTGCCGGCCGATTGCAAGGTCGAGTTCAGCAATTTCGCCGGCGCGCCGGCAATCGAACTGCCGTTCGACAGCGCGGCGCTGGCCAAGACCCGTACGGCGCTGTCCACCGAATGGGGCCGGAAGGCGATCACCATCGGGGAGGGGGGCTCGATCCCGATTGTCGGCGACTTCAAGCGCGTGCTCGGCATGGACACCATCATGGTGGGGTTCGCGCTCGACGACGACCGCGTGCATTCGCCGAACGAAAAGTTCGATCTGACGAGCTTCCACAAGGGCGCGCGCTCATGGGCGCGCATCCTGGCGGCGCTGGCGGGGTAGCTGAATCTCGGTTCACATGCACTCTACTCATGCGCTCTGCCGGCACGGAACACCGGAACTCGGCGCCTGCGATCGTGTTGTCCTATGCAGCAATCGCGAAGGAGGAACCGATGGTACAACCGACGTCAATCTCGCCGCATATGGAGGTCGTGGGTTCCGACGGCATTCATGTCGGCACCGTCGATCACATGGAGGGCGCCGATCAGGTCAAGCTGACCAAGTCCGATCAGGCGGCCGGCGGCGAGCATCACTTCATCCCGCTGGCCTGGGTCGAGCGGGTCGATGATAAGGTTCATCTCAGGCAGGCTGCCGCTGAAGCCAAGGCGCGCTGGAAGACCCACTGAGAGCATGAGCGGCGCGCGGCGGCTGAGGCTGTTGCCGCGCGCCGGTCGTTGCAGCTTGATGTTGGCCGCGCGAATAGGCCGCAATCCTTGAATTGCCAATAATCCCGAGATTGCTGCTGGATCATTTTGAGCGACAGCCGCATGGCGCCCTCGCTGGAGGCTCGCCGGTGGGCGCCGAAGATACGAAAATTTTCATCGAATGCGAGTTCGGTTCTCGGCATGGGACCGAAGGCCCTGGCGACGCGCATTAATTCCAGATAGCTTATGTTGTTTACCGGTCGAGGGACGTCTCGCGGTGGCGAGATGACGTCCAACGATCGCGCGATCTGACTCATTCCGCTTCTGCAGCCTGTCCTGCGGAGCGCGAATTGGTTCGGCGAATGACCTGGAACCGAGGGAGTTCGTTATGAAATTTGTCGGCCTTGTGCATAGCGGCTCAGAGCACATGTTTGTGAATGCCATCAGAGCGCTCAAGCGCGCTCTGCCGCCGGATGTCGAACTGCTCGCCAAGTATGCTGATGATGACGAGGCGAGACTTAAGGCCCTGGCCTCCGGCCTCGTCAAGGATGGTGACGAAGGCCGGCTGCAGGTGATCGTTGCCGCAGGCGGCCCCGGGCCCGCTCTCGTCCTGCAGAAATTGACCAAGACGATTCCGGTGGTCTTCACGACCGTGGTCAATCCGGAAGAAATCAAGCTTGTCGCCGACCTCAAGAAGCCCGGCTACAACCTGACGGGAATGGCCGGCCAAACGACCGAACTGGACCCGACGCGGCTCAAAACCCTGGCTTCCTGGGCCGAAATCGGCATCAAGAAAAACGACAAGATCGGCGTGCTCATTGCCGACAACAGGGTCAAGAAGCTTGAACACTACAAGCGTCTGGAGAAAATGGCGAAGGATCTGGGTCTCAGTCTGAGGCCGAGAGAGGCGGCGACGGTGACGGATATCCGAAATGCCTTTGCCGATTTCGGCAACGACAGAGGGCTGTCCGGCGTGGTCGTTACCGCCGATTCATTCTTCAACAATCACCGTAAGGAAGTGGTCGAATGCGCGGCGGCCAGTCGGCTTCCGACGATCTACCAATGGCGGGAATTCGTCGATGAGGGCGGCCTGCTCAGTTTTGGTCCGAGCTTGCTGGAGGCCTACGAGATGGCAGGCCAGTTCGTGACGCGAATTCTCGACGGTGAAAAGCCGGCCAAGATGGCGTGCTCGAAGCCATCGGACGCCAGGACGTTCCTGAATGGCAACGCCGCCAAACAGCTCGGCATCGGTGTGCCGCAAACGCTCAATGGAACGGCTGTCGAGGTGGTCTGGTAACAGCCGCGCTCTTTCATGAACAAGGGCCGAGATGCGGACGCAGGTGGGGATCATTGGAGCCGGACCTGCCGGGCTCTTTCTTTCGCACCTTCTTCATGCCGCCGGCATCGAGTGCGTCATCCTGGAAAGACGCAGCCGTGCCCACCTCGAAGCCCGCGCCCGCGCCGGCGTCCTCGTGGCCGGCACGATCGAGACCTTGCGGTCGCTCGGCCTCGATCGGCGGTTGCGGTGCGAGGCAATGACCGACACAGGGCTCGATATTCGGTTCCGCGGCCGGATCATTCATCTGGACCTGCCTGACCTAACTGGAAAAACCGTCACGATTTATGGGCAGCAAGAGGTGGTGAAGGACCTCATCGCGGCGCGGATCGCCGCGGGCGGACCCATCCTGTTCGAATCCGCGGTGACGGCACTCGAGGGACTGGATGGCGACCGTCCCGTTATTCGCTATCGCGCCGCCGAAGATGCGGTGGAAAAAGCCATCGCGTGCGATTTCATCGCTGGATGTGATGGGTTCCACAGCGTCAGCCGCGCCGCCGTGCCCGACGGCGCGATTCAGGGCTACGAGCGCACCTATGACTTCGCCTGGCTGGGTGTGATCGCTCACGCCCGTCCGCTCGCCGATATGGCCTATGCAAACAGCGAGCATGGCTTTGCATTGTGCAGCCGCCGGTCGATGGAAGTTTCGCGACTCTTTTTGCAGGTGCGGCCGAACGAGCCGCTGAATGAATGGTCCGACGCGAGGTTTTGGGAGGAATTGCGTCGGCGCATGTTCGACCAGGAGCGCGGGGAAATTGTCGAAGGGCCGATCGTGCAAAAGGACATCACGCAGGTCCGCAGCTTTGTCGCCTCGCCGATGCAATACGGCCGGCTGTTCCTGGCGGGCGATGCGGCCCACATCGTTCCCGCCACCGGCGCCAAGGGCATGAACCTGGCCTGCGCCGATGCCCGCACGCTCGCGCAGGGTCTCGCCGCGTTCTATCGTGAGGGTCGTCGTGACGCGCTTGATGAATATTCCGCGCGCTGCCTGGCCCGAGTCTGGAAGACCGTGCGGTTCTCGACCATGCTCACCGGACTGCTGCACAAAATTCCGTCGCACACGCCGCTCGAACGCGAGCTGCAGCTCACCGAGCTCGAATATATTGCGGGGTCGCGCGCAGCTCAGACGACGATTGCCGAGCAATACGCGGGGCTGCCGTACGACGAGAACGAAGATTGGCGATGAGTGTTGTCGTCGTCATCCGGACGAGGGCAGCTTCAGCTTGAGCACGTTGAAGGCCTTCACCGGCTGATGGAAGCCCTTGAGGGCGAGGTCGCCTGCGGATTCCGTCTCGGCCATGGCTTCAATGGCGGTGTGCACCTTCGCATCTACCAGAATCTGGGTGTTCCGCGCGGCGTCGCACAGGCGGCAGGCGAGATTGGCTACCGTGCCGGTCGCCGAATATTGGAAACGGCCCTTGTAGCCGATGCAGCCAAGCGTCGCGTAGCCGTGGGCGATGCCGATGCCGAAGCCGAGCTCGTGACCGAGCGCGCGCCAATTCCGGTCCAGTTTGGCGATCTCGTCGCGCATCTGCACCGCCATGCGCACGGCGCGGACCGATGGATCGGGGCACGGCATCGGATCGTTGAAGATGACAAGCAGACCGTCGCCGGCAAAGCGCTCGACGGTGCCCTCGAATTCATCGATCACGGCGCCGAGCGTGGAGTGATACTCCTGCAGCAGATTCACCAGTTCCTCGGGCTCGGCGATCTCGGCGAACGACGTAAAGCTTCGCAGATCGCAGGAAACGACCGTGATGGCGGCGCGGTGGCTCTCCAGCAGGCGATCGTCGCCCGATGAAATGACGAGGTTGGCGACTTGCGGCGGGAGGAACTGCTTCAGGCGGCCGATGCGTTCGATTTCGGCGAGCTGGCTTGCCACCCGCTGCTCGAGCGTGCGGCCCCACGCCGCGAGTTCGGCGGCCTGCGCCTGCACCTGATCCTGGAGCTCCTTGATCTTCAGAACCGATTTTACGCGAGCGACCAGCGCCAACGCGTCGATGGGCTTGATCAGATATTCAATCGCTCCAGCCTCGAGACCGGCAATGACGTCGTCAGTGTCCGATTTGGCCGTCACCAGAATGATGGGCATGAACGGCAGGTCGGGATCGCTCTTCAGGCGGCGGCAGACTTCGACGCCGTCGAGCTTCGGCATCATGACGTCGAGCAGAATGAGGTCCGGAAGCTTGGTTTTGGCGGCGGTCAGCGCCTCCTCGCCGTCGACCGCCTCGAGCAATTCATAGCCCTGGGTCGCAAGCTGCGTTGCCAGGATATCGCGATTGTGCTCGTGATCATCGGCAATCAGGATGCGTGGCGGATGATGCATGGGACGCCTTCGTGGCTACGCTAGGCCAAGTATTGGCGAATCGTCTCCAGCAGCGCAATCGGATCGTAGGGCTTCGAAACGTAGGCGTCACAGCCTGCGGCGAACGCCTTCTCTTCGTCGCCGCTCAAGGCGTATGACGTGATGACGATGATGGGGATGTCTTTGAGCGCCGTATCGGCCTTGAGGCGGCGGGTCACTTCGTAACCGTCCATGATCGGGAGCTGGATATCCATCAGGATCAAATCCGGTGAATGGCGGGTCGCCGCGATCAATGCCTGCTCGCCGTCCCGGGCTTCGACCATATCATATTCCGTGCTCTCCAGCAGGTCGCGAAGGATCTGGAGGTTGTCGTCATGATCCTCGACCACGAGAATGCGCTTTGTCATGCCTCTGCCACCTGCCGCTCGACACTGATCGGAACGGTGAAGAAGAACGTCGCGCCGCTTCCGACGCTCGATTCCACCCAGAGCCGCCCGCCGTGCATGTCGACGATGCGTCGCGCGATCGACAATCCCAGGCCTGAGCCACCCTTGCGCTTTGTCGCCGAGTTGTCGGCCTGCTGGAACTCTTCGAATATCCTGGCTTGATCGGCCGGGTCGATGCCCGGTCCGGTGTCGCGAACCGCGAGGGTGAATCCGTCGCCGGTCGCCGAAGCGCTGATCGTCACCTCGCCTTCGTCGGTAAATTTGATTGCGTTGCTCACCAGGTTGAGCAGAACCTGCGTGATACGGCGTCCGTCGCCCCTTCCGGTCGGCAGGTCCGGCGGCAACTCGACCTTGAATGCGAGCTTCTTGTCGGCGAGCAGGGGCTCAACCGCCGCGCTGACGCTGTACACGATCTGCTTGACCGAATAATCGGAGACCGTGAGCGTGAGCTGACCGGCCTCGATTTTCGACAGGTCCAGGACGTCGTTGATCAAACCCAGCAGGTGCTTGCCGTTGCTTTGGATGCGGCTGAGAACGGTGCGCATCCGCCCGGCCGTCTCGCCGTAGATGTTGTTGAGCATCAACTGATTGTAACCGAGGATGGCATTGAGCGGCGTGCGCAGTTCGTGGCTCATGTTGGCGAGGAACTGCGACTTGTGCCTGCTCTCGACCTCCAGCTGCCGGCTCTTCTGGGCGATCTCGCTGAACAGGCGCGCGTTCTGAATCGCCAGCACCGATTGATCGGCGAAGGTCTTGAGCAGGTCAATGGTGGCCTGCGAAAAGAGGCCCGGCTCCTTGCGGCGGATGACCAGCATGCCGACGATCCGGTCAGGCCGCAGCAAGGGCGCGACCATCAGGCTCCGGTATCCGGCGCAGAGAATGGCTTGCGTGACGGGATCGGGCGGCACGTTGCGCAGATCCGGAACCTGGACCGGCTGGCGCTTCTTGATCGCAGCCGCGAGGGCAGGATTGTCGATGCGAATGCGCAGCTTCTTCAAGGTGGCAATCGTCGTCGGGTCCATGCCGTAGGTCGTGCGCAGGAGAAATTCGTCTTTAACATCCTCGAAGACATAAATGGCACCCGCGTCGGTTTTCGAGATCTGCACCGCATGGGTCACGATCGTCGTCAGGACGCTTTCAAGGTCGAGCGTGGAATTGACCGCCTGGCTGATTTCGCCGAGCGCGCGAAGCTCGCTGACGGACTGGGTGAGCTCCCGCGTACGGCTCTCGACCTTCTTTTCCAGATCGGAATAGGAGTCTTGCAGCCGGATCGCCATGTCGTTGAACTGTTCGGCAAGCTGCTCGATCTCGTCGCCGGTCCTGATGGAAATGCGCTGGCCGAGGTCGCCGCTGCCGATCCGTGCCGCACCCGCGCGCAGTGCCTGGATCGGGACCACCATCTTGCGCGCAAGAAAAGTTCCGGCAAGAAAAGCGACGCCTAGCGCGCCCAGGAACAACCAGATGGTTCGAGCGACAGTGTGGTTCAGCGGCGCGTACGCCTCGCCGGTCGGCTGTTCCACGAATACGAGCCAGTCGAGCGAGGGAACGCGGGCATGCGCGGTCAGTACCTCCTGACCCCGGATGTCGTTTGCTGTTTCCAGGGTGGGTTCCGACGCATCCGACAGATTCGCCAGCGCCGCACGCACCTGTGCAAGATCTGTAAGGTCCTTGTTGCTGAGAACTAGACTGATATCCGGATGAGCAATGAGACGGCCGCGCGCGTCTACCACATAGGCTTGGCCCCGCTCGCCGATCTTGATTTGAGAGATCACGTCCCAGATGAGCTTGAGATTCACCTCGGCGAGACTCACGCCCGCGCCCCGTCCGCCCGCAAGCGAGAGCGTGAGATAGGGCTCGGAATTGTTCCGGAAGTAGACCGGGCCAAAATATTTCTTGTTGGCTACTGCCTCGCGAAACTTGGGATCCTTGGAGTAGTCGACGCCACTTCCCAGGACGTCCGGAGCGACCAGCCGGGAGACACGCAGTTGTTCGTGGCCCGATGGGTCCAGCTGCCTGAGTTCGGTGATGGCCGGAACCTGGCGAAACAGGCGCCAAGCGTCGGTCTGTCGCTGTTCGAGCGTGCTTGCCGTCCAGGGCAACTGCACAGTCCAGCCGAGCTGGGACTCGATCTGGCTCAAGAATTGATCGATCTTTGCCGCCGCGGCCTCGGCCTGCTCTCGCTGGATGCGGATCAGCGAAGCTCTGTGTTCCTCTATGAAGAACCAGATTTGCGACGCGCCATTGGCGAGCAGGGCAATCGTCACGACGCCGACGAACAGCGCGACGTACTTCACAAACAATCGGCTGCGGATATCGTGTGGTGCGATCGGCGTATTGGCCACCATGCGCCATTACCTTCAAGCGGGCAATCGCGCAGAATATGCGGTTGCGCCGTGCGCAAGCCTCTCGCGGTCGTCGTCCCGGAGCGGCATCGAATGGCGACGCGGCGCACAAGCTATTCCGCCACATTCAACCGTCACGGGGACGCCCATGACGGCGCAAGATCGCGGCCAGCCGGACTTTTCGTTTCCCGTAAGATCGCGGACGGCTTTCCTGATCGAACCGCGGGCGGCAAATATGGCCTCCGCCGGCATCCTGGCAATCGGCAAGCGTGCAATGGCTTCATACGAAGTGCGGCAGTGACGTTGCGGCTCGATTGCGCGCCACTGTTGCATTCAAAGGCTCCTGCAATTCTTAAGGATAATTGCATTTTCTTTTTGCGTAAAGCCGCCCGTCTATTCGTCACGCTTGAGCTTGAGCCTCCGCCTGACCCTTGCCCTATAGCGCGCGTGAATTGAGTAGAGTGTGAACTGGTTCACACACTCGGCAAGGGGCAAGCACGAATGTGCGCGATTGGCTCATTCGCTTGGCCTTGTGCGCTGCAACCGGGGAGGTGTCGGGCTATCGCGACCGCGGTGCGACGCGGACGTCGATCAACCAAATGCGGCCCGGTCGAGCGATGCCCTTCCGGGACGTCGAGCGTTCCGACACCTCGGGCCGGGACTGCGTTCGATTTTGGGCGCCGGATCTTCGTCCGCGCGATTCAGTTTTCAATCGTCTCGTCGGCAATTGCCACCAGTTTGTCCGGAAGCTTTATACCAAGGGTCTTTGCCGTCTTGTTGTTGATGACCAGATAGAAGCGCGTTGGCTGCACGACAGGCAAATCGGCAGGCGACGTGCCCTTGAGAATCCGGCCCGCGTAAACGCCGGCCTGATGATAGGCATCCTCGATGTCTGGCCCGTAGCTCATCAATCCCCCGTCCTCCACGAATTCGCGCCATTGATAGATCGCGGGAAATGCATGGCGTGCTGCGAGCGCGATCACCTTCTTGCGGTGGAAATTAAACAGCGGATCGGCGGTGACGACCAGTCCGTCGATCCGCTCTTTGGCCAACGCTTCAAAAGCCGAGTCGAATTCCTTCTCGCTGCCGACCTTGTGCACGATGATCTCGCGCTCCATGTTGCGGGCCGCAGCCTCCAGTGCGCGCGTTTGGGCATCCACGTTCGGTCGATTTACGTTGGCAAGCACGCCGATCTTGCCTCTCTCCGGCGTCAGCCCGCCGAGAAACTCAAGCCGTTTGGCGTCGAGTTCAGTGGTCAGTCCGGCAGTCCCTGTAACATTGCCGCCGGGCCGGTTGAGACTGGCCACGAGGCCGCTCTTGACCGGGTCGGCAATGGTCGTGAAGACGATCGGGACGGTCTTCGTTACTTCCCTTGCCCTTATCGCCGAGACTGGACCGCCGGCAGCGATGATCACTTGGACCGGGTGGTTCACCAGTTCCCTGGTGAGATCGGGCAACAGCTTGTAATCGCCGTTCGCCGCACGATGCTCGATCTTCAGATTCTTCCCTTCGACGTAACCGGACTCGCCGACTCCACGAAGGATCGCCGCCATCCATTTCTTGTTGATCGCAGCCATTGATCCGCTGTTGAGTATTCCAACAACCTTCTGTTCCGGCTGTTGTGCTTCGAGCGGCGAGAGCCACGCTATTGTGGCTGCGACAACGATCGCAATAAATCCGAGGGGGCGCATGCGTTTACCTCGCCTCTGGCGCAGGCAGCACAAAGGCGGCCGCGCGTTGACCAACAGCTCAGGCCCGAAAAGAGTATCGGCAGGCTCTCGCCATCCACGAACGATTTCGCCGCCTGAAGCAGATGCAGAGACCCAGCTTCTATCAACAACAATACGCCAACCGATCATAAATTTTAAGTCCCCTGGTCCCTTACGGGATATGCCTGATAGCCGCCGTTCCTTTGCATTTGTGCAATGGTCCGGCTGGCAAGCTCTTGCTAGGTGCCGTCGAACTCCAGGCCGGCTTCCGCGATGCCGACAAGTTGGTCGGGCGCGAGCACCGTAAGGCCGCCCCGGTCGAGGGCGATCCAGCCCCGCTTTGCCCAGGCGCGAAGCTGTTTGTTGGTGCTTTCACGCGACCTGCCGATGATCTGGCTGAGTTCGCGTTGTGTGATCGCGACTTTGCCTGTCGGTGCCGAGGTCTCGGCTTGCGAGGTCAGTTGCAGCAGCGCCTTCGCCAGGCGGGTCGGCAGGTTCAGGAAACTCAGATCCTGCACCTGTTCGCTGGTCCGCCGCAGCCTGCCGCACAGGATCTCGATGAACTTGAGCGTCATGTCCGGCTGACTGCGCAGGAATTGAATAAAATCCCGCCGCTCGATCACCATGAGCTCGCAGTCCGACATGGCGGTCGCATCCGCGGTACGGGGGTGGCCGTCAAGCAGAGCAATCTCTCCAAATATCTCTCCCTCGTGGATGATGTTGAGGACGATGTCCCGGCCGTCGGCGGAGGCGACGCTGATCTTGACGCTGCCCTGCAGAACGCCGATCAGCCCGGTCCCCGGATCGCCTTTGGTGAAAAGGGTGGTGCCGCGTGGGACCTTGCGAATCTTCATATACGAGCCGATCCGCTCGATGATGGGCGGCGGCAGATCGCGGAACAGTACGTGATTGTGCAGCAGGCTGAGCTTGTCGGGAGGTCGCCTCGCAGCCTTGCTGTCTGCCGAAGCCGGCATGCCAATGTTCCCCGCAAGCCCTTGATGTGACCGCACCAAGCCGCGCCATTCATATCCGATCCCGGCAATTTGCGCATCAAATTTGCACCGCCCGACCAGTTTGAGAGGCGGACATGCCTGCCCCGGCGATTTTGCGCCGAACGTGTGTGAGCCGCTTCACAAGCGGCTGCCGATGCTCATGGCAGCTTCATCGTCGCACGTTGCCGGGCCGCCGACAGCCGGCAGCAATCGGAGGGACCGCCATGAGACCCACGACATTCGCGGATTTCGTCATCGTCGCGCTGGCCGCACCATGCATCCTGCTTGCCGTTTCGATTTACGTGCTTCTGGCGGCCGCGCTGATCGAAAACGTGCGTGAGAAATTCAAGCTCGTACACTCGCGGGTGCGCCGGCATGCGCCGTTCGGGCGCTGAGTCGCGATATCGGTCCGAACGTCGCCCAGCGAACACATCTCTCGCGAACTCAATCGCTAGGCATCTTGGCGATAGCTGCGGGCTTGCCGGGCGGGAGAACGGGCCGAGCACCGGGCCGCTGCCACCGCGGCAGCGGAGGAGGTCAAGACCATGAGATCGGATTTGCCAGCCGCTGCTGCGAAAGCTGAGGCCGCGACGCCGTTGGCCTGGGCGCGGCGGCTTCGCTGCCGCCGGGCCGGCCTGTGTGCACGACGGCGAAGATGGAGGCGGCAGATGCCGCACACTGACGCGCGGACCGGATCGCCTCATCCGGTCAGGCCGGTCCTCGGTGGACGGACATGCACGGCAATTCTCAAACCGTCACGTCAACTATGCCCAGTCGTCCACGTAACGCACGGCCACATAGATGCCGGCCAGCAGCGCTAGGCCGGCGCCGGCGAATGGGATTACGGTCGCCAAACGCCATACCGCCGAGTCGAGGATGCTGAGTGCGAAGCCGAACTGCAGGCCGCCCATCGCCAGAATGATCGGCATTTCGAGGCACTGCAGGACGGTTTCCGGCTTCCACCTTGTCGGTCGCTCTTGCATAGGTGGCACTCCCGAATGCGCGCGGATCATGCCACCCGCCCTGCGGGGCGAAGGTGAGTTACCTCACATCGGTCGAGCCCATGCCCTGCGGCGCAGTAGCTCTACGCCATCGAATTTTACGAGATTTGAAGCTATCGAGCGCCGAATGAAGCGCTTTACTCCAGATCCAGACGGAACGGATCCGCCAGGTAGGCGACGACGCCGGGCCCGATCTGTTGGATCGCCGCGGTCATGCGACCGTTGCGCCCGAGTGCCCGGTCGGCAAGCGCGATAAAGCGCGCATTCGGAGTCGCGGTCGGCGAGGCGGCGCGGATCGCCTGTGCGATCGCCAGTTCGCTGCGGCCGGGATTGAGTGCGCAGGCGGCCACATAGGCGCCCGCGGTCGAGCGGCTGATCCCGGCGTAGCAATGCACCACCAGCGGTTTGGCGCGGTCCCAGCCCTGCACGAAATCGATGAACCGGCTGACATGCTCGTCGGCCGGGTGAATGTAGCCGTCCATCGGTTCGATGATGTCGTCCATTCCGAGAATGAGGTGATTCGGCGGGGCGAGCCCGTCCGGCCATTGCACCCGGTCGGTGTCCTTCAGCAGCGTGACGACGTGGCGCGCGCCGGTGCCTTCGACGGTTTCGTACAGGCGCGCCAGGGAGCAGACGTGGATCATCGGATTCGCGGCTTCATGTTCGCGGAAAATATAGGGCGTGGAACGGCGGCGCGAAAGCGTCAATCGCGCGCGAGTTTGGCGAAGCGTTCCAGGTAGCGCTTTTCGGCGGTTTCGGCCGGCCAGGGCGTAAGATAGTCGCGCTCGATCACGACAGAGAATTTCGGCGGCGCGCCGAAGAACTTCTTCGCCTCGGTGGGGGAAAATCCGGCCAGCCGGGTTGCCTCGAAATAGGCGGCGCTGCGGTCGGCCGCCTTGATCAGCGCAGTCAGATCGGCGGACAGGACGGGCGGCAGGCCGAATCGCAGGTGGATCGCGGCCAAGAGCCGCGCTTCGACCGACTTGTAGCTGTCGCCGATGATCGCCTTGAACGGCGAGATCATGTCGCCGATGACGTATTCCGGCGCATCGTGCAGCAGTACGGCGAGGCGGTGCCGGCGATCGAGACTGGAGCGGCCGTGCGCGATGGTTTCGACCAGCAGGGAGTGCTGGGCAACCGAGAAGATATTTGCTCCGACGGTCTGGCCGTTCCAGCGCGCCACCCGGGCAAGCCCGTGGGCGATGTCCTCGACCTCGATGTCGAGCGGTGAGGGATCGAGCAGGTCGAGCCGGCGCCCCGAGAGCATGCGCTGCCAGGCGCGCGGGGCGACGGAGGTGGGGGCGGGCGGACGCTTGCGGATCGCCATCGTCATGCCGGCGAGCGACTGGCCGACAGAGCCTTGTGACGGTGGCAGTCTACGAGGTGGTCATTGACCATGCCGACCGCCTGCATGAAGGCGTACACGATAGTCGGGCCGACGAACTTGAAGCCGCGCCCGGCGAGTTCCTTCGACATCTGGCGCGACAGCGGAGTTTCGGCCGGCACCTGCTTGAGGCTGCGGAAGTGGTTCACCTTGGGTTGGCCGTCGAGAAAATTCCACAGGAGTGCTGAGAACCCCGGCCCCTTCTCCATGACGTCGAGATACGCGCGCGCCGACTTGACGGCGCCTTCGATTTTCAGGCGGTTGCGTACGATTCCGGCGTCCTGCATCAGCTTCTCGACCCTGGCGGGACGGTAGCGCGCGATCTTCTGCGGGTCGAAGTCGTCGAAGGCGCGGCGGAAGTTGTCGCGCTTGCGCAGGATGGTGATCCACGACAGGCCGGCCTGGAAGCCGTCAAGCACCAGCTTTTCGTACAGCGCGCGGTCGTCGTATTCCGGCACGCCCCACTCGTCGTCGTGATAGGCGACGTAGAGCGGATCGGTCTTCGGCCACGGGCAGCGCTTGAGGCCGTCGGGATGGAGGAGGGGCGCGCTCATCACGTTCTTTCCAGGATGGCTATTCCGCCGCCCGCGTTTCGCCCGGAAATGCAAAGCGTGCCCAGGACGGCTTGACGAGGCGAAGCTCGACGCCGCCCGCGAGCAGAGGCACGGCGGCGGCAAGCGCCTCCGCGGCGCGGTCGAGCCGGATCATGGCGATGCCCTGACCGTTTGCCGCCGATCCGAGCGTGCCGACGCTCTTTTCGCCGGCCGTAATCGGCGCGCCAGGGGCGGGTACGGTGCCGTGATAGCTCACCGGCACCACACGGGTGCGCGCAGTGCCGCGGTGCGCCATGCGCGAGACGACCTCCTGGCCGACGAAGCAGCCCTTGTCAAAATCCACGCCGTGAAGCTGATCCATGTCGGCTTCGTGCGGGAAGGCGTCGCCGTAGCCGAAATCGGCCTCGCCGCGCGGCACGCCGAGCGCGATGCGATGGGCATCGTACACCGCGGCCTCGACCTTCCGGGCGCCGAGATCGGTGATGGCCTTGTCGGCGAGATGCGGCGGCAGCATGCAGCGCAGGCCAAGCTCGGGCAGCCGCGGATCGGGGTACGAGAGACCCACCGGGGTCTGCGCATTACCGCCCCAGGCCGCCAGCACGCCAAGCACCTCCGAAAGGTCTTCGACGATGACCTTGGCGCGCAGCCGGTAGAAATTAAGCCGCTGGACAAGGGGCGGCGCCAGGGCGCGGGGAACATCAAGAAAGAAGCCGCCGCCATCCCCGGGCGCGGCGGCCGCGACGATGAAGTCGGCGATGATCTTGCCCTGGGGCGTCAGCAGCGCGGCGTAGCGTGCATGTCCGGGTGTCACCGTGGCGGTGTCGACGGTAATCAGGCCGTTGAGGAACTTGCCGGCGTCGTCGCCGGCAACCTTGGCGACGCCGCGATCCGGAAGAAGCGTTGCCTTCATCATGATAGGTAGGACTTGCCAGATGTCACCGGCAAACGTAAGGCCCTAAAGAGACGGTCACAAGGGCGGCAGGCTGGAATGGCGCAAACCTACGATTTGATCCTGCGCGGGGGTACCATCGTCAATCACGATGGCGAGGGCGTGCGCGACCTGGCGGTGACGGCCGGACGAATCGCGGCGATCGGCGATCTGGCGCAAGTCTCCGCCGGCCGGACCATCGACTGCCGGGGCCTGCACGTGCTGCCCGGCGTGATCGACACCCAGGTTCACTTCCGCGATCCGGGTGCGACCCACAAGGAGGACCTGGAAGCCGGCTCCCTCGGCGCCGTCATGGGCGGCGTCACGGCGGTGTTCGAGATGCCGAACACCAATCCGACCACCACCGATCCGCAGGCCCTGGCCGACAAGGTCCGGCGCGGCCACCACCGGATGCACTGCGACTTTGCATTCTTCATGGGCGGCACCCGCGAGAACACCCGCGACCTGCCTGAGCTCGAACGGCTGCCGGGCTGCTGCGGCGTCAAGGTGTTCATGGGGTCGTCGACCGGCTCGCTCCTGGTCGATGACGACGACGGTGTACGCAATATCCTCAAGGCGATCCGGCGGCGGGCCTCGTTCCATTCCGAGGACGAAGATCGTCTCAACGAGCGCAAGGTTCATCGGATCGAAGGCGACCCGCGCTCCCATCCGGTCTGGCGCGACGAGACCGCGGCACTCCGCTGCACGGAGCGGCTGGTCGCCCTGGCGCGGGAGACCGGCAAGCGCGTGCACGTCCTGCACATCACCACCGCCGAGGAGATCGCTTTCCTCAAGGATCACAAGGACGTCGCCTCAGTGGAGGTGACCCCGCATCACCTCACGCTGGAGGCGCCGGACTGCTACGAGCGGATCGGCACGCTGGCGCAGATGAACCCGCCGGTGCGTGGCGGCGAGCATCGGGCGGCGATCTGGCGCGGCCTGCAACAGGGCGTCGTCGACGTGCTGGGCTCGGATCACGCGCCCCATACGCTCGAAGAAAAGGCCGCAACCTATCCGGCCACGCCCTCCGGCATGACCGGCGTGCAGACGCTCGTCCCGCTGATGCTCGATCACGTCAATGCTGGCCGCCTGTCGCTGTTGCGGCTGGTTGACCTCACCAGCGCCGGCCCGGCGCGATTGTTCGGCATCGCCCGCAAGGGCCGTATCGCTGCCGGCTACGACGCCGACCTGACGGTGGTCGACCTCAAGCGGCGTGCGACGATCAGCAATGCATGGATCAAGTCGCGCGCCGGCTGGACGCCCTACGACGGCATGGCGGTGACCGGCTGGCCGATCGGCACCTTCGTGCGCGGCGCCCAAGCGATGTGGGACGGCGAACTGATCGACGCAGCGGGCGGCGAGGCGGTGCAATTTCTCGAGACGCTCGCGCCGCAGTAACTGCAGAGTCCACTCGGCAATATGGTTCGACTTTGTCGTGTGACCGGCGGACAGCAGTGGGCGCTACTGACGGACACAGTTCATCGAGAATTCGCCGTTACGGATGCGATTTGCCAGGCCTTCGGCGAAATGCGCTGCCGCTTCCTCGCCATAAGTCGAGACGAATTCCGCGAAGGCAGCAAAAAGGCAGACTTGTGCCAGGCAATCGCCATCGATCCCCTCGATGCGGGCCTCGTTCCAGGCCTCATGCAGATAGCCGAGCGCAACCTTCTTCTGTTCGTGTTCCGGAGTGACCTCCGAAGCATGGATCACTTGCATTTGTGATTCCCATCCCGACGATTGGCGGCAATGTCCCCAGGCCGACCGACCCGATAATCGTTCGTAGCATGTCAATTGGGGCAGGCGAGAGTACATGTTGAGGAAGGGTTAATGGCGTTGCCGTCCACCTCGGGTCCCGCGCCAAGATGGCCGACGAGCGTCCGCAAGCGAAAGCGCAACCGGGACGTAACGTCGCCTTGTTTCTCGCCGCAACCTGATGGCTTCTGGGCGCTCGACATGCGGTGACGTGAGGCCAGCGGTTTCGTTCATGAGAATCTACTCTGTTCCGGAGGCCCGACTCGGGCCACTGCGGGGCCGGCGTTCGGAATTTCTCGGCCGGGCCGCTCTGGTGTGGTTTTGTGCCACGCTGCTGGCCGCGTCGACGATGATCGCGGGAAGCGGCTCGCTGACCGCACAGGAGGCAGCATCACTGACCGCGCCGTGGCTGCGCCAGGCCCGGGTGGCCGGCGCCAGGGTCTTCGCCGACATGAGTGCGAGTACCATCGAGCGGGATCTCGCCGCGCTGGCGGCGCAGAACGTCTCGGTGGTCGAGGCGGATTCCAGCCTGTCGGACTTCCTGACCGAAGCGGAGTTCGAAGCCGAACTGCGCTTCATGCGCCAGTATGTCCGGACCGCACATCGGCTCGGGCTCAAGGTGGTCTGGTACGTTGCCACCCTTGAAGTCCTGAGCGTTCAGGCCGCGCGGGGCGACAACATCGTTTCCAAGGCCCATCCGGACTGGCTGCAACGTGGCCTCGATGGCAAGCCCAACGTCTATGTCGGCGAGCCGCCCGGCACCTTGGGGTCGGTGCATTGGGTCGACCCCGGCTCCGAGAGCGCGTGGATGTCGATCCACTCCGGCTACGTCGACGTCTTTCTCGATCGCATCAAGCGCATCGCCGCGACCGGTCTCGACGGCATCTGGCTCGACGTGCCGCTTTACAGCGAAATGGGTGCGTCATGGCCGGACGCCGGCCCGCAGGCGGCCGCCAAGTTTCTTGCCGACACCGGAATGCAGGTGCCGCGCGCCGTCGACTGGAACGACCCGGTATGGCGCCGATGGATCGCCTGGCGATATCGAGAAATCACGAACTTCCTGTTGCGTGTGCGCGACGCCGCGCGCTCGGTTTCGAGCGGCATCAGCATCGTGGTGGAGACCGTCACGCTCGACTACGGCCTCGCCACGCTGGTCGGTCTCGACGGCAGCCTGCTCAAGGATGCGCCCGGCATCATTCAGGCGTGGGAGGTCGACGCAGTCAGCGACGAGACCGCGATGCGGGAGGCGCAGCCTGACGACTGGATCAGCCTCATCGGCATGGCGAAGTTCGCGCGCGGCGCCTCCGGCAGCAAGCCGTCGTGGATGTTCATCTACGGCGACCGGCCCGATGACAGCCTGCTGGTGATGGCCGAGGCCCTGGCCGCGGGCAACAACCCGTTCGAGACCAAGATCCCGAAGATGACCACCACGGTTGGCGCCGCCTTCCGCCGGCAGGCCTACGGGTGGATCAAGCAGCAGGAGGGCCGGCTGTTTGCCAGCCGTTCCGGCGCCAAAGTCGCGGTCTATTTCTCGCCCGAGAGTCGCGATTACCTCGACCGCGCCATCGGAACCGGCCTCTACACGGTGATCCGCGACGACGACGCAAGCTGGTGGTCGAACGAGCCGAACGACAGTCTCTATCTGCGTACGTATCTGGCCGAGTACCGCGGCGTCATCAAATGGCTCGTAAACAATCACGTGCCGTTCGATATCGTGGTACGTCCGCAGGCGGATGAACTGTCCGCCTATGACGCGGTGATCGCGCCATCGCCGGCGGCGCTCTCCGACGGCGACGCGGCGACCCTCGACCGCTATGTCGCCAATGGCGGGCATCTCGTCGTCACTGGCCCGGATGCCGCGATGCTCGACGGGTTCGGCAGTCGCCGCGCGGCGCCAATCCTGCAATCGCTCAACGCCGGCGCGCGGACCGCCATGCACTCGCCGCGATGGCTCGGCAAGGAATACCTGGCGTCCAACTCGGCCGAAGCCGGTGCGGCGATCGGCGAAATGCTTGGCGCGAAGTCGCGACAGACGCTGCAAACCGACGCCGGGCCAAACGTTCATGTCGCGATACGCACGCTGGGCGACGAGATGCTGGTCCATCTGGTGAATCCCGAACGGCTCTGGGACAAGACCGCGCCCGAGCAGCGCGAGGTCAGCATCAGTCTTGCGCTGCCGGCGGGCCATCGCGTCAAGGACGTCCAGATCACGTCGCCGGTGGCGTCGCAGAAGCCCGCGCAGGCCGCGGTGCGTTTGCCCTTCAGCGTGAATGCCGATCGCGTCGTGTTCAAAGTCCCGCTGCGCGCCTATGCGATGGTGGTGGTCACGACGCAGCCGTGATTCGCGCCGAAATCAAAACAGCGTTCGCACCGGCGTCGGCGATGTCGAGTCAGTTGGCGTAGCGCGCCGTCATGTCCCTGGCGATCTTCGAGCCCTCATCGAGGTAGCGGCGGATCACCACCTCGGCGGCCGGCGTGCAGGTACGGTAATTCTGCTCATAGCCGCGGTAGCCGCGGTTAAACGCGGCCGTCAGGCGCGCCTTGCGCTCGCCGCCCTGCGCTTCGGCCTCCACCAGCGCCTGCATCTCGTTGCGCCACTTCTGACCCTCGTTCTCGCCGCAGATGTTGCGCAGGTAGTGCAGCGCGCCGAGGATTTCGGCGAGCCGTTGCAGGCTACCCTCGAACGCGGTGGCGGCCGGATTCTGCGCGCTGGCCGGCTGGGCAAGCGCGAGGGCAATCGAGGCGGCAATCAGCAGGCGTCGCATCATCGGTGAGACGGCATATATGTCCGGTATGTCCGGGAGCGGCCGGACCGGAGCCCTGTATCCCGCTCCAAACGGACGGAAAAAAGGCACGGAAACGACAGCGTTCTCAGACCGCTGGCGGGGCCCGCATGAGCTCGAAGGCCGATTGGACGATCTCGGCGAGCCCCGCCGTGGTCGTCAGGCCGGCAAGTTCAGCCGGGAGGAGCCAGTGCGCCTCGCTCAATTCCTCGTTGAGCACCGGCTCGCCGCCCTGCCAGCGGGCGGCAAAGCAAAGGATGACGAAATGCCGTTCGACCCGGTCGTCGCCGTCGCGGACGATGGCCTCGCGAAATCCCGCGAGCGCGACCGGCTCGATAGTCAGGCTGGTTTCCTCCAGCACTTCGCGGGTGATGGCCTGCGTCAGCGTTTCGCCGACTTCGACCACGCCGCCCGGCAGCGTGTAGACGCCCTGCGCCGGCGGCCGCGACCGGCGCACCACCAGAATCCGGTCCTCGCGCACGATCGCGGCGCTGACCGCGAGAAAGGGGCGCTGGGGATATGATCGAGATTCACTCACAGGTGCGCTCCAGGACCACGGCTTGGTGGGTTATGGTTAGACTCTAAAATTGGACAAGCGTCATGTGCGGACGTTACCTCATCACATCGGCACCGGAAGCGTTCCGGCGGCTGTTCGGCTATCCCGAACAGCCGAATTTTCCGCCGCGCTATAACGTGGCGCCGACGCAGCCGGTGCCGATCGTGCGTCTCGTCGAAGGCAAGCGGCAGTTTGCGCTGGTGCGCTGGGGATTGATTCCGGCCTGGGTCAAGGATCCACGCGGTTTCACGCTGCTGGTCAACGGCCGTGGCGAATCGGTCAACGACAAGCCTGCCTTCCGCAACGCCATGAAGCGCCGGCGCTGCCTGTTCCTGGCCGACGGCTTCTACGAGTGGATGGACCACGGCGGTGGCCGCAAGCGGCCGTTCTGCGTGCGGCCGAGGGACGGCCAGCCGGTCGCGTTCGCCGGGCTGTGGGAAACCTGGATGGGACCGAACGGCGAGGAGACCGAAACCGCCGCGGTCCTGACCACCGAGGCCAACCGCACCCTGATGCCGATCCATCACCGCATGCCGGTGGTGATCCCGCCCGAAGCGTTCGACATGTGGCTCGACTGCGCCAATGTCGACGCGCTCACTGCCGCGGCGTTGCTGGTGCCGCCGCCCGATGACGCGATGGAGGCGTGCGAGATTTCCACCGCAGTCAACCGCGTCGCCAACGACGGGCCGGAGATTCTTGCGCCGGTTACGCCGTCGCCAGAGGATGCAGCGGTTCAACCCGCGGCCAAACCAACCGCGCGCGCGAAGAGGCCGGCAACGGACAGTCGGCAGCCGTCGTTGTTCGATTGATCCCGAGCGTGCCGGATCGCGTCCGCATAAAAAGCGTCTGATGATTCTTAAGTTTTATCTTCTCAAGACTTAATCCGTTCGCCCGAATTACAGAGAATTCTGAGACGTTCCCTTCACCGCGCCCGGCTATGAAATGCGCGCGGAGGTTGTTGGCGTGCGCGCAATATTGTCACTCATCGTTGTGCTGCTTCTCGGCGGCTGTCTGGCTGGAGAGCCGCTCGCGCCCGAACTCGAGGGACGCTGGGCGGCTCCGCGAGCGGCGCACCTTCAGCTCGCGCTGTTGGCGGATCGGGCCGCAGGGCCGTTGCCGGTTGCCGCTGCGGCCGATGCGGATTGCCGCGTCCAATACGTCAGCTTCGAGAAGCGCGGCATCATGCTCTACAAGGACCGGAAGGTGTATCCGCTGTTCGCAGTTCGCGACGTCAAGCGTGAAGGATCGCGTTTCATTCTGAGCGTCAGCACTCCATTCCCTGGCGGGGATGCGATCAAGATCGAGCTCATCTTGCGCAACGGCGAGCTCCGATTTGACGACATCATCGATCAACGCGGGCGGAGCATCCGCTACGACCGCTTCGAGAACGAGACGGCGCGACGGTTGGGCGTGAGCACCACCGGCGACGTGTTCCGGCTGTTGTTCGACCTCAAACCATGCGGCAGGTGAGGCATTCATGAGCGACGGATTTGGCCGGAGGCGGCCGATCACGCGGCAGGAATTGCAGGCAACGCAGCAGCCTCCCGCGGGGGGCGGTGCAGGTTTTGTGCTCCCCGCATCGGTGGGATTGCTGTTGGGCTTTGGCATCGTGAGCCTGCTGTTCGCGGTCAACTTCGCCGCGATGAAAGGCTTCGGCCGCGCGCTCGATCGTCATTGGACCGAGAACGTCGGCTATCCCGGCGTGGAAGACGCTTTCAAGCGTGTCGGAAGCACCGACAAGCTCCTCGAGCAGGTCCACAACGACTGCAAGTCGCGCAGCGACTTCGTCGGCCGCGAGAGGCCCAGAAAGCGTGGCGAGGCGATGATGTCGGTCGACGACACCTTCCTGGGTCGTGCGGTGGTGTATCTGTCCTGCCTTGCGGCCTCTCAGCCCGATCGCTTCTGTCAGGCGCCGCACCGCAAACATCTGTTCGCGGTGGTGAAGGACTATTACCGGCTGAAGGGCAAGATCCGCGAGGAGCAGGTGTTCAGCCGCCAGGGTCCCTTCGCTGCCCAGCGCGACCTCCTGATGGGGCCTACGCGCGAGACCCTGCCGACGACCGCGACGATGGCATTGGAGAGCGATCCTCGGGTCATCGGTGCATTCAAGGCGCTGGTGGGCGGCGGTTACGTCACAAGCCGCGAACTCGTGAACGCAACCGGCGGCTGGCCCAGGCGATCTCGATCTGGTGCTTCGTGACGTCAAGCCCGCACGGAAAGGATGTGAATGATGTCGATTGCGAACCCATCGCATTCATCGGGCGGCTTTCCGCTGCTGCGCGGCTTCATGTTGTTCATCCTCGCCGTCGTCCTGACCGCCGGTGCGTGGTGGGGATATGGCTCGCTGGTCAACTGGGGCACCGAGCCAACCGTCGCGCCGAAATGCTACTGGGCGGACCAAGCTTATGTTCCGGCCAAGGAGACGATGCCGCTGGTCGGCGCGCCGGACAAGGACGGCGTTCCGAACAACCGCCGCCGCGTGTCCGCCTCGGCGATCGACGAGGTTCTGGCGGCGGAAAAGGAATGCAAACCTGGCGCCTGCACGCTGCAAGCGGCGAAGACCTACCGGTCGGCACTCTTCTGGTATTTGTCGCCGCGGCTGCAACACACCCGTCAGCTCGATCGGATGTATGGCGACAACGGCCTGCGGCTCGCCCGAAACATCTATTCAGAACCGATCGACCGGCGCATCGAAGAGGGATTGCGTGAGCGCTATCGGGCCAAGGCTTTCCGGATCAACGGCAGCCGCCAGAATCGCGATGTCATGGCGATTCTGATCTTCAAGGGTGGTGCGGCGCTTCGCCCCTGCCGCAAGAGCGACCTCTAAGCCGGGCTTCGCTGTTCTGACGGACACGGGATGCGACGCCCGACCTGTTACTGCGGGAGCGTGCCGGCCTTTGACGCCTTCGACATGGCGTCGCGGCATGGCGGCGACAGCTTGCTGCTCTGACTCTTTAGGCAGGCGAGGACACGGCCACCGCCGGGCTGCACGCCGGGGCAGAGTTGGTTGAAGTCGGCACGGCAGACCTGCACGAGGGCCTTCACCTCCGGCGATACCTGGGCTTGTGCAAATGCTTCGCCCGGGGATGTCGCGACAAGGCCCAGTGCTGCGGCGGTTGCGAAGATGAGGTGGCAGCCTCGGATCTTTCTCATGATCACTCTCCTGCGGTAATGGGGTTGGAAGGGGAATCGCCCGCCGTTGGACCCGGAGCCGGGCGATGGGCCGAGCACGCGCCCGGCTTGAACGAACCCGGCGGAGCGAATATGGCGTGGAGCTTTTCCGGCACGGAGGATGCGTTCCGGACGTCGCGGATCAGCGCGATCCATTCTCCGAACGCGATACGGATCGGGTTCAGCGTCGGCATGCCGTTGACGACGCCGTAGCGCAGCTTTTCGTCCTTCGGGGCTTCCGCGAAAGTGCCGAACAGGCGGTCGAAGACGATCAGGACGCCGCCATAATTCTTGTCGAGGCAGGATTGGTTCGATGCGTGATGCACGCGATGGTGCGCCGGCGTGTTCATCACCCACTCGAGTGGCCCGAGCCGAGGTGCCAGCTCGGTGTGAATGAAGAACTGGTAGAGCAGGTTCGCGCCCAGCATTGCGACAATCGCGAAAGGGTGGAATCCGATCCAGGCGAGCGTCACGAAGAACAGGAAGTGCCCCGAGATGCTGCCCGTCCAACCGAGCCGGATGGCTGCGGTGAGGTTGAGCTTCGTCGGCGAGTGATGGACCGCATGCGTCGCCCACAGCCAGCGGATGCGGTGCGAGGCGCGATGGTGCCAGTAGTAGACGAACTCGGTGGCGAGGAAGAGCGCGCCGATTGCGACAGGTGTCAGCTGATTGAAGTCGAACAGCCGGTGGCTGTATGCGACGGCGAAGGGCACCGCCACGATGCCGGCTTCGGCGATCCGGATGAGGTTCTGCCCGAGCGCGACTCCAAGGGATGCGGCGCTCTCGGCAAGGTCGTGGGTCTGTTCGTCGTGATGCGCGAGGCGGCTCAAGAGATATTCGAGGACCATGAAGCCCACGGCGACCGCAAGGATCGTCAGGCGCGTGGTCGGATCGGTCCAGATGTTGAATTGATCCATCATGATTTGACTCATGGCGAGGCGGGTTCGGTCCGAGCGGACGCGGGTCGTCCGCTCGGTCCGGCGCCGCAATCAGCGGGAGACCGAACCCTGGCGGGTCACCGTGTAGCCCCGCGGACCCGTGGTCGTGCGGCTTCCGGTGCAGGTGCCGTTGGCGCAGGACACGGTGCCCTGGCGGGTCGCGCTATAGCCATACGGGCCGGTGCCAGTGACTTGACGGGAGCAGGTACCGTTCGCACAGCTTCCCGATCCATGGACGGTTGCTGTGCCGCGCCAGCCCGTCACCGAACCGTTGCGCGTCCAGGCGCTCGCGTCGGCCGTCGCGACCGTTCCCATGGCGGCTGCGAGGGTAAACGTGGTCAGGAGTTTGTTCATACCAGCAGTCTCCTCGAATGTGTTGACGGCCTGCCGTGTGGCCGTGCGGAGGAGAGTGCAAATGGCGTGTCTCGGCCGTTTCTTCCGTGCGCACCAGTTTTTGGCATTTTGTCGCCGACACGTAACACCTTGTAACAACCGCGGCGGCTTCTTGCATCTCCGGCCCGAATGCTCGACAAGACGCAAATGAGCGCGCCGGTGGCTACGATCCTGATTGTCGAGGATGACCCTGACATTCGCCAGCTCATCAGCGAACTGATGCGCAAAGAGGGTTTCGCCGTCGAGGAGGCGGAACACGCTGTCGCCATGGACGACGCGCTTGCGCGCATGCGGCCGGACCTCATCATCCTCGACCTCATGCTTCCCGGCGAGGACGGATTGTCGGTCTGCCGCAGGATCAGAACGCGAGACGCATTGCCGATCCTGATGCTGACGGCAAAGAGCGACGAGATCGATCGCGTGGTCGGGCTCGAGATGGGCGCTGATGACTATCTGGTAAAACCCTTTGGGCCGCGCGAGCTCCTGGCACGCGTGCGAGCGGTGCTCCGGCGAGGCAATCCCAGGCCGATGAGCGCGCCGACGCGGCGCTTCGTGTTTGATCGCTTTGTCATCGACCTCGACTCGCGCCAGCTCGCCGACACCGACGGCGTCGAACTGACGCTCACCAGTGCCGAATTCGATCTCCTAGCTTGCTTCGTGCAGCGATCGCGTCGGGTGCTCACGCGCGATCAGATACTCGACTGGACCCGCGGGCGCGCCGCCGATCCATTCGACCGCACCGTCGATATGCTGGTTTCGCGCTTGCGCAAAAAGCTCGATGCGGCCAGCCCCCGGTCTAATCTGATCAGCACGGTTCGTAATGGCGGTTATTTGTTCACCCCTGTCGTGAAGCCGGTGCCGTGATGCTTCGGTTGAGTCTTGCCACACGCATCACCATGATCGTGGTCGTTGGGTTGTTGGCCGTTTGGATCGCGACGATTGCGCTATACTACCGATCGTACGACCGGGAAGGGGAGGGCTTCCGCCCGTCGCCGAACCAAATCGCCGCGCTTGTGGAATTATTGGAGCAACCGCCTCGGGAGAGCAGTGTACTCGTTCTTGCCGCGGTTACGTCCAGGTTCCTCAACGCCAAGTTGGAGGCGAATGCCGCGACTGTTGATGGTCCCTTGGCCGACGAGGCAATGCGGCAGCGCTATGCGGAGAAGTTGGGGGATCGGGCTTTTGAGATCTTGGTCCCGGCGGTCTCGGCCTCGCAGCGGCGCTTTCCGCGCATCTTTGCGACCGTCGCAGCCCCGCTCGAATTCCGGATTGCTCTGAAGACCGGTCAAACGCTTGTCATCGAAACCAAGAGCCCTCTGGCGGTCACCCGGCTGGGCCTACCGGTCGGCTTCGGGGCAGGCCTGTTCGGGACGTTGATCGCGCTTTTTGCTCTCATCATCATGCACCGCGAGACGCGGCCGCTCGCTGAGCTTTCCGCGGCCGTCGACCGCATGGATCTCGCCCACGCTCCTGTGCTCTTGCCCGCCGCCCGGGGCAGCGCCCCTGAAATCCAAGTGCTCATCGCGGCCTTCAACCGGCTTCAGACCCGGCTGTCGCAACTCCTGCGCGCTCGTTTGGCGATGCTGGGCGGCATCTCTCACGATGTCCGGACGTTCGCAACGCGCTTACGCCTGCGCGTCGAGCATATCCGGGAAAGCGGCGAACGCGATCGCGCGATCAGCGACATCTCCGACATGATCCGCCTGCTGGACGACGCTCTTATGGCAAGCCGGGCCGGAGCCGGCGAACTTGCCGAGGAACTCGTGGAGTTCGATCAAATCGTCCGGGCCGAGGTGGAGGACAGACGAGTGGCGGGGGCTGCGATCGACCTGCTGCAAACGACAGCCGGCGCGACCGTACTCGGCGATCGTCTTGCGCTTCGGCGCATTGTCTCCAATCTTGCGGACAATGCCCTGAAATATGGCCGGGTGGCGCATCTGACCGTCGAGGCCGATGAGCAAGAGGTCCTGTTGACCGTTGACGATGAAGGCCCGGGTATTCCGCCGGATCTACGCGAGATACTGCTTGAACCTTTCATCCGCTTGGACAGCTCACGCAATCGTCGAACCGGTGGCGCCGGACTTGGTCTCGCGGTCGTCCGCAATCTCGTCGAAGGACACGACGGGACAATTGCAATCGGCGAAGCTCCGACCGGAGGCGCGCGGTTCACGATACGGTTGCCGTTATTCCGGCCCTCGTAGCACCAGGAACGGCCCCGAACGTGGCGCAGCCTGCGGGCGACCCGGCTACAGCACCTTTCCGGGGTTGAGGATGCCCTTGGGGTCGAGCGTGCGCTTGAGGGTACGCATCAGCTCGTAGGCCACCGGATCCTTCACGCTCGGTAAGAGGTCGCGCTTCATCACGCCGATGCCGTGCTCGGCCGAGATCGAGCCGCCGTATTTCTTCACCACCGCGAACACCACGTCGTTCACGTCGTGCCAGCGCTTGAGGTACTCTTCCTTGTCGGCGCCAACCGGCTGCGTGACGTTGTAGTGGATGTTGCCGTCGCCGAGATGCCCGAAGGGGAGCGGCCGCGCGCCTGGGATGAGCTTTACCACCGCCTCGCTCGCCTCGCGGATGAACGCCGGCACCGCCGCGACCGGCACCGACACGTCGTGCTTGATCGAGCCGCCGACCTGGCGCTGCACCTCGCCGAACAACTCGCGGATGCGCCAGAACATCTTGGCCTGGTCGAGGCTGTCGGCCACGGTCGCGTCTTCGATCAGTCCGCGCTCGAATCCCTCCGCCAGGATGCTTTCCAGATTCTCGCGCAGGCCCTCATGCGCCTGCGACGACAGTTCGAGCAGCACGTACCAGGGATGCGGGCCCGAGAGCGGATTGCGGCAGCCGGTGCTGTGCTCGAGCACCAGTTCGACGCCCATCCGCAGCATGATCTCGAAGCTCGTGACGGTTCCGGCGGTGCGCTCGGTGGCGACGCCGAGGAGTTCGAGCGCCGCTTCGGGCGACGGCACGCCGACGAACGCGATCTCGACGGAGCGCGGCCGAGGCACCAGCCGCAGCACCGCAGCGGTAATGATGCCGAGCGTGCCTTCCGCGCCGATGAACAGGTTTTTCAGGTCGTAACCGGTGTTGTCCTTCTTGAGCTTGTTGAGGTTGTTGAGCACGCGGCCGTCGGCCAGCACGACTTCGAGGCCGAGCGCATGCGAGCGGGCGACGCCATGCGCCAGCGCCGCGGTGCCGCCCGCATTGGTCGAGAGATTGCCGCCGATGGTGCAGGTGCCTTCCGACGGCAGCAGTTGCGGGTAGAGCCGGTCGACTTGGGCGGCGGCTTCGCGCGCGCGCTGCAGGGTCACGCCGGCCTCGCAGGTGATGGTGTTCGAGGTCGGATCGACCTCGCGGATCTGGTCGAGGCGGTTGAGCGACAGCACGACCTCACCGTGGATCGGTGTCTGGCCGCCGGACAGGCCGGTATTGCCGCCCTGCGGTACGATCGCGGTGCCGGTCTCGTTGGCGAGCTTGACGATCGCGGAAACTTCGGCGGTCGAGCCCGGCCGCAGCACCACCGGCGTATGCGCCGCGTACATGTCCCTCATCTCGAGCAGATAGGGCGCCTGCGCCTGCGGATCGGTAATGGCGTTCCTGGCGCCGACGATCGCGATGAAGCGTTCGATCAGGGCGGGCGAGAGCGCAGCGAGCGGCTTGGTGATGATTTCGTTCATGGGGGTCCGGCCTTGTTCGCCCTAACATTCCCGCGGCGCGGCGGCGCGCGCAAGCCGGTCGTTGATCGCTTCGCCCAGTCCCTCATGCGGCACCGGCATGACGGCGATGCACCCCGCGGCCGCATCGAGGGCGCGCAGGTGCGAGAACAGGTTGGCGGCGGCCTCGATCAGGTCGCCGCGATCCGAGAGATTGAGTATCCGCGGGGCGCGCTCGGCGCCGGGCGGCAATTTGGGGCCGAAGGCCAGCAGTCCCTCGCCGGGATTGACCGCAGTGGCGTCGAGCCGCAGCTGCGCCCGCGGCGCATAGTGCGAGGCGAGTTGGCCGGGAGCGACCGGCGCGTCTTGCGGCGCGGCCGCCGGAGTTGCCAGCGCTTGGCCAAGGACGCGTTCGATCGCGTCGCGGGCGAGCGCGCCCGGCCGCAGCAGGGTCGGCTCCTCCAGACAGGCGACGATGGTCGATTCCAGGCCCATCCGAGTTTGGCCGCCGTCGAGAATCAGTTCGATGCGCCCGCGCAGATCGGCGAGCACATGCGCTGCCGCGGTCGGCGAAACGTGCCCGGATCGATTCGCCGACGGCGCCACGACCGGCCGGCCGAACGCCTTGAGCAGGTCCTGCGCCACCGGATGGTCAGGTACCCGCAACGCGATGCTGTCGAGCCCAGCGGTGGCGAGATCGGACACCGGACAGCCGGCAACCTTCGGCAGCACCAGCGTCAACGGCCCCGGCCAGAACGCCTTGGCGAGGCGCTGCGCCGCGGCGTCGAACCGTCCGAGCGCGCGCGCCGCCGCAACGCCGGTGACGTGCGCGATCAGCGGATTGAACGCCGGGCGGCCCTTGGCCTCGTAGAGGCGGGCGACGGCGCGGCCATTGGTGGCGTCGGCGCCGAGCCCATAGACGGTTTCGGTCGGAAACGCGACAAGACCGCCGGCCGCCAGCACGCGGGCGGCGTGTTCGGCCGCACGCCGGCCGTCCTTTGCGGCGTCGATGACCTGGGTTGCGGGCTGCGCCGTCATTCCGGTACTCGTGCCTTGCGGCCCCGCGGGGGCATGGTTATAAGACCGGCCATCAGTCGGAGTGTGGCTCAGCCTGGTAGAGCACCTCGTTCGGGACGAGGGGGTCGCAGGTTCAAATCCTGCCACT
Source organism: Xanthobacteraceae bacterium (assembly GCA_050179645.1). Classification (GTDB taxonomy): domain Bacteria; phylum Pseudomonadota; class Alphaproteobacteria; order Rhizobiales; family Xanthobacteraceae; genus VAZQ01. Next base: position 90,443 of record JBFXEX010000003.1, read on the forward strand.
CCGACCA